>CAZWJR010000060.1:0-7889 GCA_964634655.1 uncultured Isosphaeraceae bacterium
CACGCTTTTCACCACCCAATAAAGGACTTTCGATATGCGTTCGTCACCTTCAGCGCTGATTTGCGCTCTCGCCATGATCAGCCTTGGTCGCTCCGCCGGAGCCGATTCCGCCTCCTATCAAACCATTGTCGGCGTCCAATCCGCCAATGACATGACGCCCGATGGCCGCTACATCGTCGGCGAAACAAACACTGGCGCATATCGCCTCGATACGCTCACCAACACATTGCTGCTCATCCCCGGTCCGGGCTACAAGGCCGCCGCAGTCTCCGATGATGGCAGTGTCATACTTGGCGACATGGTTGACCCCGGCACCAACGCCGAAGTCGCCGCCATCTGGCGCGCCTCCACCAACACATGGCAGAACCTCGGCTACCTCCCCAATGCACAATCCTGTCCCAGTCGCAGCAATGGCTATGAACTCTCCGCCGATGGAACCGTCGCCATCGGTCTCTCCTGGGTCGGCTGCAGCGGCCGCGGCTTCCGCTGGACACAAGCCACCGGCATGGTCGAACTCCAATCCCTCGCCAACGGAAACAATCGCGCCTCCGTTGTCTCCGGCGATGGCAATCTCATCGGCGGTTTCGCGCAAGGTTCATTCGATCGCACTCCCGCAATCTGGAACGGCGCAGCCGTTGGCCAACTTCTTGATCCACCCAGCGGAAACGCACAAGGAGAAATCTACTCCATCAACCATCCCGGCACCATCATGCTTGGCACATGGAACCAGCAAGCCTGCATTTGGACCTACCCCGCTCTCGCTCGCTCCGTCATCGGCTCTGGCTCATTGCTTCCCGGCTGGACCGGCGTGCCAATGGACATCGCCAACAACGGCACAATCGTGGGCTTCGATTTCTCCTTCGGGAACCGCCGCGCGTGGATTCTTCCTCCCGGCAATGCCAACATGATCGATCTCAAATCCTACGTCAACGCAAACGGCGGGAACGTCCCTGCCAACATCAATCTCGAAGTCTGCCAGGCCATCTCGAACGATGGTCGCAAAATCATTGGCCACGGCTTCGGCACTGGTGCGTTCATCATCACCATCGTAAAAAGTTGCCCCGCCGACATCGCACCCTCCGGCGGTAACAACACTGTCGATGTTGGAGATCTCCTCGCCGTCATCAACGCCTGGGGTCCTTGTCCCGCCGCGCCCGCTCCCTGCCCCGCAGATATCACTCCGCCCGGCGGCAACGGTCAGGTAAATGTCAGCGACCTTCTCGCCGTAATAAACGCTTGGGGCGCTTGCCCCGCTCCCGTCGGCGCTTGCTGCACCGGATCCTCCTGCTCGCAAACCACACAAGCCAATTGCCACTCCAGCGGCGGAACGTACCTCGGTAACAGCGCTCCATGCTCCACCAACGCCTGCATCAACAACGACCACTGTCCCGATGCCATCGACATCACCGCTAACATCAACGGCACTCCCGTCTCCGGTGACAACTCCTTGGCAACGCCTCCCTTCGGCGGCGGCGACACAGAACTCCCTTTCGGCTCGCCCACCTGTCACTTCGCCGAAGATCCCGCCTCCGCTCACAGCACCGTCTGGTACACCTTCGTCGCACCACGCAACGGCAAAGTCACCATCGGAACATGCACCAGCGTCCCCGCTCCATTCTCGGATTCCACACTCGGACTCTACTCCGGCAAATGTGGCTCACTTGTCGAAATCGGCTGCGGCGAAGACGAATGCGGCTCTGCCTATTACAGCAGAATCGTCGCCACCGGCTTAACCTTCGGCAACACCTACCGCATCTGCGTCATGAACCCCGGCGATTGGGTCGGCTCTGTCCCAGGTCCGTTCACCCTCACCATTACATCTCCGTAAGATCTAGGGAAACGAATAAGGCGGCGTCCACGTTGATGCCGCCTTATCGCTTTTTGCGATCATTCCAACGCACCTCCGCCCGCCGGACTCGATGACATTCAAGTCAACTCTCCCCATGAAGGTGCCGGCCCCCGGTGCTATTCTCATGCATGCTCGCAAACACCCTCCAGTTCTGCGGCGGCCTCATACTCCTCCTCGTTGGTGGCAGACTCCTCGTCTCCGCCTCCGTTGATACCGCAAAACGCCTGCGCGTCTCCCCTCTCGTCGTTGGCCTCACCCTCGTCGCATGGGGAACCAGCGCTCCGGAACTCGCCCTCAACCTCATCTCCGCCTCCAAGGGTCGCGGCGATCTTGCACTCGGCAACGTCGTCGGCGCAAACATCTGCAACATGACCCTTGTCCTCGGCATTTGCGCCCTCATCAAGCCTCTCGTCGTTCAGGAGCGCCTCATCAAAGTTGAAATCTGGTTAAACGCCGCCATCCTCGGATTCATGGCCACACTTGGCATTATCGGCGGCTTCGCCAAGTGGGAGGCTGGCCTCATGCTTGGCGTGTTCGGTGCCTACAGCATGTGGACCATCATGGCCGCGCTCCGCCAGACCGACAACGCCTCATCGCCCGCCGTCGCAAACGCCCTCGGCGAAGACCCCACGCGCGACAAACATCCAATGGGCTGGATCATGATCGGCACATGCTTCATCGGCGGCCTCGCGCTCCTCTCCTTCGGCGGTTCACTCGCCAGCGATGGCGCCGCAGGCATCGCCATCAGCCTCGGCATTCCCGCCGCCGTCGTCGGTGTCACAGTTGTCTCCATCGGCACAACCCTCCCCGAAATGGTCACAGGCTTCATGGCCGTCCGCAAAGGCCAAACCGATCTCGCCATGGGCAACGCCATCGGCTCTTGCCTCTTCAACGCCGGCGCTATCTTTGGTCTGGTCGGTCTCATCGTTCCACCAGATGTGGAAATCTCACTCATGCTCCCTTTGGCATACATGGGTCTGCTGGCGATCGCCCTCGTGCCAATCAGCCGCACGTTCGGCAAAACCGTCTCTCGCTTGGAAGGCGCGCTCCTGTTGGCGTCCTACGCCGTCTTCCTCATCATCTCCGCCATCGCTGCTGCAAAATAGTGTCCGAGTCTTCAACGTCGCATCGCGCAACGACTTCACGTCGACCCAACAGAGCCCTCATCCCCAATTCACTCGTCCTGCGTCAACAATTCGGCAGGCGGCTCTACTGATTCCGGCTTCGCTTCCGCCGTCTCCTCCGTCGCTTCCGCTTCTTCTCCATCCGTGTCCGCATCCAACTGAATATCTTCTCCCGCAACCGCCAGCGCCGTCACCGGCAACAGATCCAACGTCGCTGCCAGTGGCTTTCCCTTTGGCCCCACAATTCTCCGTCCACGCAGCCGCAGCGGAAGAAACACCAGCGATGCCCCCTTCGATGCATCCACCAGCGTCTCCGGCCCTTCATAATCCACCGCATCCGCCTCTGCATCAATCCGCACTTCTTCCAGCATCTCCTCCGCAATCTTCAACTGCGCTACGCAATCCACCGGCCCGTCTCCCATCACATGCACTCGCAGTTTGGCGTCCTCCCATCCTTCGCTCCTGGTGACTAGATGCGCAAGCAATAGACAGAACCGGCTTGTCGCATCATCACGCCACCAAACATCAATTCGCCGTTCTTCCTCCGGCAATTTCAGCGTGCGCTCCCACGCCTCCCGACTCGCCTCCAACAGCAGCAGGTTGCGCCGCTGCGAAAACGCCGCCGTCAACGCGTCCGCCGGCGGCTCATCACCATTGCGGATGCCCCCGCCGAAGTGCTCATTGGCGCTCATCAGAATTGTGTTCGCCTTCAGCGACCCCAGCCCGTGTGCCTGAATCAAGATCGTCAAACCCTCCAGCGTCGTCGGCGCAGAAATCACTCTTGCAAATGTCTCCATCCCCGCCTCTGCAATCTGCCCGCGCAACGTCTCCTCCGCCGCAGAAATCCGATCCGGCCCATCACCGTTCTCCGGCGTCAAAATACGCACCGCCGTCGTAATCCCGCTGTCGCCGTCGATCCACGATGCAAACGTCAACAGCCGCTTTCGATCAACCGGATCGTTGCACAACGCCAGAACATGCGGCCGCCAATCGCGAGAATGTTTTGATCCGCCCCGCATGTCCATCAAGTGATCCCGCACTCGTCGAAAGTGATACGCATACCGACTGTCCGCCCACGCGGATTTCGGCGCGGTTCTCTGCAGGTATTGATGCAGCGCCACCATGATCGCTCCCGCTATCGCCGCCGCAACAGGGCTGATCATCACACCCACACCAACGCACAGCACCGCTCCAACAAGACTCAACCACGCATGGTAATGCTTGAACGATGGCCGAAACGATGGACTGTTCGCCTTCGCCTCTATGAACGTTGCGTAATTCAACAACCCGTACGAAAGCAAGAAACACATGCCTACCAGCGATGCAATCACATTCAAACTTCCCAGGGCAATTGTCGTCATCGCCACCGCACCCGCCAGAATCACGCCCCGCCTCGGGTTGTTTTCCGGTCCGCTCCCCTTTGCAAACATCCGCAGCGGCGGAATCACATTGTCCCTCGCTAGTGACTGAAGTATCCGCGGCGCTCCCAGAAACGACGCCATCGCCGATGACAGCGTCGCCGCTATCACACCCGCATCAATCAGCCACGGCACTGCCGCTATCCGCCGCATCGAACCATAATCACTTTCCAAATTCGCCAGCGGCAGCGAAGCCGCCAACACCACCGCCGCACCCACATACACCATCGTCGAGACCCCAATCGCCCAAAACGTCCCGCGCGGCAAACTCTTCGCCGGATCACGCAAATCCCCAGACATGCTCACCCCTTGCGTGAAACCCGTCACCGCCGGAAAGAAAATCGCAAACAGCACCCAGAATGAATGGCCGTCCGTATCGCTCGGCGGTTGGATGGATTCCGACAGCGTCGCACGCTCCGCCATCCCAATCCCACCAACAAAAAATGAAACCAGCGCTAGCCCCAGCGCGCCCATGATCACAAACTGAAACTTCGTCGCAAAATCCGCCCCAAAAAACGCAATCACCCCAAGCGCCAGCGCCGCAACGCCTGCAATGCCCGCCACCGTCCCCGCATCGCCTTCCGAACCCACCATCACCGCCACTGCCTCACCAAAACCGATGCAATAGAACGCCACCGATACCGACTGCGCCAGAAAAAGCACCAGCCCGATCGCCCCGCCGTAGTGAATCCCCAACGTCCTCGAGATCAGATAGTAATCCCCGCCTCCCTTCACCCGAATGTTCGTCGCAATCGCCGCCAGCGACAAACTCGTCAAAACCGAAATGCTCGTCGCCGCCCCGATGATCAACAACGCCCGCATCAGACCGCCGGAACCGACCACAAAACCCAGGCGCAAAAACAGAATCACACCCAGAATTGTCAGCACGCTCGGCGTGAATACTCCGGAGAACGTGCCTAACTTCGTCCCCCGAATGGCGATCGGTTGGGCTGCAGACATCGACTCTCATTCTACATCACTCATCCACCCGGGTCGCCAACCTCGCGAACCCAGCATCGCCCGACCTGCTCTCACCCCACGACCAGTGCGGCCGACTTCTGCGCCGGCCGAGCCCGCCTCGCTCGCTCCAAACCATCTCGCGCTTCACCACCTTGGCTCAGCGGGTATTGGCAGTGTTTGATTTGGTGGCACGGGCATTCTGCCCGTGCGAGGCCACGAACGGGCTCAACGCCCGTTCCACTTTAAACTCTGCCAGTACCGCCCGGTGTGATCCCATCCCACTCCAGATAGAATCACCCCGTGCACCCTTCCTCAACTCAATCGCTCGCACTTGCTTTCGGCATCGGCTCACTCATCAGCCTCCTGTGCGTGCGCATCGGTATCCCGGCAATCCTTCCACTGCTTCTAGCCGGAATCGCACTCGGCCGCTCCGGCCTGTCGCTCGTCGATAGCGCAGATCTCGGCCAGGGCCTCGGCGCATTTATCACAGTCTCCATCGGCGTGCTCATCTTTGAAGGCGGACTCCACCTCGATAAAAACATGCTCAAGAAAGCCCCGCATGCCGTTTGGGGCCTGCTCACACGGGGCGCACTCGTCAGTCTCATCGCCACCGCCGTCCTTGCACACTTCGTTGTTGGCATGACATGGAGCGTCTCGCTCCTTCTCGGCGCAACCCTCATGGTCACCGGGCCAACCGTCGTCCAACCAATCCTGCGG
Organism: uncultured Isosphaeraceae bacterium; assembly: GCA_964634655.1. Taxonomy (GTDB): domain Bacteria; phylum Planctomycetota; class Phycisphaerae; order Phycisphaerales; family SM1A02; genus CAZWJR01. Next base: position 6,069 of record CAZWJR010000060.1, read on the forward strand.
CGAATACGCCTAACCCCCAATCTCCACTCCGCACTCGGCGCAGAAGCCGTCCTCATAGATCCCATCGGCGTCATTGCCGCCGTCTCAACCCTTGATCTCTGCCTCGCCTACGCACACGGCTCTTTCGCAGAACCTTTCGGCGTCATGATCCTTCGATACGTCCGGCCGTTCATCGGCGGCATCATCGTCGGCGCCTCCATCGGCATCCTCTGCCGTATGTGCATGAGATTTCTCACTCACAACCGCAAAGTCAATTCCACACAACTCAACCTCCTCGCCATGGCCGCTTGCACGCTCTCCGTCGGCTTCGGCGAATGGATGGCCCCGGAAGCCGGCCTTGTCGCCGCAACCGTCTGCGCCATTCTCATGGCTCACGCCACCATTTCCGGCGCACGAGAGATGCACCTCTTCAAAGAGCAAATCTCCATCGTCCTCGTCGGTGCACTCTTCATCCTGCTTGCGTCAGGCCTCGATGTTCAGCGCCTGCTCAAGATCGATTCAAACGAGTTATTCTTCATCGCAGGCATCGTGCTGCTCGTCCGTCCTCTAAGCGTCGCCGTCGGAACTTTCCGCTCCGCCCTCACCATCCGCGAACGCCTCTTCGCCTCCTTCATGGCTCCACGTGGTATCGTCGCCGCCTCCGTCGCTTCAATCTCCGCCGTCGCACTCTTGCAACTCGCTGCCGATGCTCCCGCTGATTCAGAAAAAGCCGCCTCAACTGCCATTTTCGCTCGAGATGGCTTGCTCCTGGAGCAACTCGTCTTTCAGGTAATCTTCGTCACCGTCGCTCTCGCCGGCATTCTGGCCTGGCCGCTCGCATGGATACTCGGCGTACACCAAGGCCCGCCCAACGGCGTCCTCATCATCGGCTCTCACGCACTCGGTCGTCAGTTCGCACAAGCCCTCAAAGATGGCGGCGTCGAAGTCCGCCTCGTCGATTCCAACTCCAACCGCGTCGCCGCCGCTCTCGCAGAAAAACTCCCCGCAATCCAGGGCGACGCCACCGATCTTCGCTGGCTCGAAGAACAAGTCCTCACACGCGATATCGGTTGGGTCATCGCATGGACAGACAACGCCGATGTCGACAAAGTCGTCTGCCGTTGGGGCGCCCAGCGTTTCAAGCCCGGTCGTTCACTCCTCTGGGCTCGCACCGGCCAGCCCATGGAAGACCCAGATGTCACCGTCTTCGGCGGAGGTGAATCCCTTGCAAAAGTCATCCAACAAATCGAACGCAAGGAACGAAACGTCAAATCCTGGACCGCCGATCAACCCTCCGATTCCGCTCTTATGGCCGTCTCCAATCACAAACTCTCGCTCCTTACCGCAGAGTCTCGCGCCAAAAAAACTCCCCCGGACACGCTCTTCATCGGCATCAACTAATTCCGCACACCGCGCCTCACTTGCCCATTCTCACAGTGGAGCTGGCCTCAATACCCGCGCGCTCACCCCGAATCTCTCCCAGTGGGGCGGGCCTCTGTGCCCGCCTACCCAATCCATTCTTATTCCCACCAAAACAAAAAATTCTCACTGCATCCACCGCCTTATCATCATCATCATGAACGCGGCAAAAATCTCCATCCTCATCCTCTTCCTCACCGGTCTCGCCGCTTCACCCTCACTCGCAACGCCGCCCGCAACCATCGTCCTCGCCCACGGTTTCACCACCGGCAGCAAGGGCGTTTGGGTCCAGGGAATGGCAGAATCAATCCTCGCGCGTGCCGGCGAAGGTTCCGTCTACCGCTACCAAGGCTCCACCGGCGTTTGGTCCTACGTCCCGCAGGCCGGCGGCGATGGCACCAGCAACGTCATCGTCCTCATCTT
>CAZWJR010000060.1:7921-13640 GCA_964634655.1 uncultured Isosphaeraceae bacterium
AGCGCCGGCCCAAATTGGAATTACGTCCAAGCCGCCGCCGATGTGCTCTACACCACACTTCGCAATCCCAAATTCGCCGGCGCACCATATCCCCCTCCGCCCGCTGATCTCCTCACCAATCGCGCTGTCCAATTTATCGGCCACAGCCGCGGCGCATGCGGCAACAGCGAAGCCGTCAAACGTCTCGCCCTCGCAAACATTCCCGTCGATCAATTCACATCCCACGATCCCCACCCCGTCAATGGCACGCTCGATTCCCCCTACAACTACAACTGGGGCGATCCCACCCCGCAAAAATGGAACAACACAACCTGGGCCGACAACTACTGGCGCGCTGATGGCGGTGGCATCCTCAACGGCCTTGATTTCGATGGCATCCCAATCCCCAACGCCTTCAACACGCAACTCTCTGAATCCGCTCTCAACTGCTGCGGCTACAGTTTCTCCCACTCCGATGTCCACCTCTGGTATCACGGCACCATAGATACTTCCGCCACCGCCAACGATGGCGAACAAGCCATCACCTCCCAGATGCGCTCTTCATGGTGGCCCGCACCGCTCCCCCAGGGCTACACACAGAACGGTTTCTACTTTTCCGCAACCGGCGGCGGCTCCGCACAGCGCCCCGGCCCGCAACCCGCAGGCGTCGCACCGCCCGCCACTCCACTCCTTTTCAATGGCGATTTCGAACAAGGAACCTACGCCGGTTGGTCTTACCACGGCGGATCCGTCAACGGCCAAATCGTCTTTGAATCCTCCAATGGCTACCTCAAACTCGGCTCCGGTCAGGGCGGCTCTTCCGCCACACACAATCGCTTCTTCCTTCCCCAAAACGCCGGCGCAATCAATTTCGATTACCGCATCATTACCGCCACACCAAATGAATCCCTCCAGGTTTCATTAACAGATTCCATCCCTGGCCAAAGCGCCCCAATCCAGATCGGTTCCCTGCCCCTCACTCCCGCAGGCTCTTGGATCACCAACCATTCCCTCACCATCCCATGCGCCACACCGCGCAGCAAATCCTACACCCTCACTTTCCAGATAATCTCCAACGGCTCGCCAACCTCTGTCATCGGCATCGATAACATCGTCATCACTCCCGGCAACACAACCAACGTGCCCGGCGATATCAACGGCGATTGCCACGTCAACGTCATCGATCTCCTCGCCGTCATCCAAAACTGGGGCCCATGCCCAACTCCGCCCCAACCCTGCCCCGCAGACATCGCACCACCGCCATCAGGTAACGGCTCCGTTAACGTCGCTGACCTCCTCATGGTCATCAACAACTGGGGTTGAAAAGAATCCCCCCTCCCTTGAGGGAGGGGGCTAGGGGGTGGGTGAAAAGCCCGAATATCTAAAGCGCACCCCCAACCCGCGCACCCACACGCCGTGGTCCCGCGCAACACCGTCAAAGGTTGCACCCCAAAACCAACCTAAATTCACCCATACGGTCAGTCAAATAACCACACAACCTCCGCGAATTCCGTACTTTTCATCAAAAATCCTGTCGCTTTTGTCTGCCCTTCGTCGCATACTAATCCAGCAGAAAGTGACTCGACATGGGCTGCGACCCTTCGAGTCTCAATGCCTTGCTATATGACGACGATCGGTCGGAGATCAGCATCATGTTCAGAGTTAACACTTCAAGGGTTGCACTCGCTGCTCTGGCGATCAGTGCAAGTTTGGCCACCCAGCCCAACGCGCGCGCCCAGGACCAGGTCTGGCAGCCGCTGGGATTAGGGATGTCGAACAGCGTGTACTCACTGACAACTTACAACGGGGAACTAATTGCCGGAGGAGCGTTTACCACAGCCGGCGGTGGCTTTCCACCAGTAACAGTCAACCGCATCGCAAAATGGAACGGTGCGACATGGCAGCCGCTTGGGACCGGAATGTCAGGCACCGTTGTGAACGCCCTCACAGTCTTCAACGGCGAGCTGATTGCCGGGGGCGATTTCACAACCGCCGGAGGCATTTCGGCCAGTCGCATTGCGAGATGGAACGGCTCGTCATGGCAGTCGCTCGGCCCCGGTCTCAACAACACCGTGCGCGCACTTGCAGTCTTCAATGGCGAACTCATTGCAGGCGGAGACTTCTCCGCGTCAGGCGTTCAATCGGTGAGCCACATGGCGCGCTGGAACGGCTCGTCGTGGCAGCCGTTCGGAACCGGAATGAATGGAACCACGGTCAACGCGCTGACGGTTTTCAACGGCGAGTTGGTCGCCGCTGGAGACTTCACAACCGCCGATGGCGTTTCAGCCAGCCGCATTGCACGCTGGAACGGTCAGAATTGGCAGCCGTTGGGCAGTGGAGTGAACAGCGTCATCTATTCGCTGTGCACGTACAACGGCGAGTTGGTTGCCGGCGGCTTGTTTCTCACCGCTGGCGGCGTCAGTTGCACCCGCATTGCACGTTGGAACGGAACGATCTGGCAGCCACTGGGCAGTGGTCTGGACTCCACCGTCAGCGCGCTCACGGTGTACAACGGCGAATTGGTTGCGGGCGGCAGTTTCACTTCCGCAGGCGGATTCATCACCGGAGGAATCGCAAGATGGAACGGAAACGCCTGGCAACCGCCTCCCGATAGCGGGATGGACGAAGATGTGCGCGCCCTGGCTGTCTACAACGGCGAGTTGATTGTCGGGGGCGAATTCCTAAGGGCCGGCGGTGTGCTCGTGAACTTCATCGCCAGAACACACGCCAACAGCAGTGGTCCTTGTGTGTCGTGGCAGACTCTGGGCACCGGGATGAACTCTTCCGTGTTCGCGCTGACGGTGTACAACGGCGACTTGATTGCTGGCGGCGTGTTCGCCACGGCTGGTGGCCAGGTGGCCACTCGCATTGCCCGATGGAATGGCACGGCCTGGCAACCGCTTATCTCTGGCGGGCAGAACGGCGTTGGCAGTGGCCCCAATATGGGTGTCAAGGCTCTCACCGTATGGAATGGTCAGCTGATTGCTGGTGGCATTTTCGACACCGCCGGCGGACAGCAAGTCAACGGCATCGCGCGGTGGAACGGCTCCTCGTGGCAGCCGCTTGGCACCGGAATCAGTGGCGGGAATTCGGCTCAAGTGTTTGCGCTAACGGTTTACAACGGCGATTTGATCGCGCTTGGATGGTTCACCTCGGCTGGTGGCGCATCGGCCAACAATATCGCACGCTGGAACGGGTCGATTTGGCTACCGCTTGGCGACGGCTTGACCGGCATCGTGCCCAACTTTCCACAATCCGCCCTCACTGTCTATAACAATGAGTTGATCGCAGGCGGCGAATTCATCACGGCCGGCGGCCAGACGGTCAACCGCATCGCACGCTGGAATGGCTCGAGTTGGCAGTCGCTGGGCACTGGAATCAACGGTCCAGTGTTCGCTCTGACGGTGTACAACGGCGAGTTAATCGCCGGAGGCAACTTCTCAAACGCTGGCGGCACTGCTGCTCTTCGCATGGCGCGCTGGAACGGGTCTTCTTGGTCTGCGATATGGCCGATGTCGCAAGGCACCGTGGACGTCCTGGGACAGTACAACGGCGAGTTGATCGCCGGCGGCAATTTCCAGTTACAGGGCGGCGCGCCGAGCAATTACATTGCACGATGGAACGGCTCATCCTGGCGCGGTTTGGCCAATGGAATGGGTTCCGTTACTTCATCCTTGGCGGTCTACAACAACCAATTGATCGCCGGCGGGAATTTTCTTGCCCCAGCCACTCGCATCGCGCGTTGGTCTCCCAACTATTGGTTTCAACCAATGTCCGCGGCTTTCACGAACAGCAACAGTTGGGAATTCCCATTCTCAGCCGATTCGCCGGCTTTGTTCGGCACCAGTCAAAGTTCAACTCCCTTCACCGTAACCTTCCGCGCTCCCGCACAAAGCACTTCCCTTTGCATCACCAATCAGCGGCCCATCTTCAATCTCACCCGTCAAACCTACAGCATCACTGACTACACCACCATCGGTTCCGCCAATACCGCTTCGCTGACCGTCAACAACGGCACGCTCTTCTCTCCCGCCGTCAGCGTCGGTTCCTTCGGCACACTCTCCGGCGATGGCACGATCAGCGGCATCGTCTCAAACGTCGGAATCGTCCGCCCCGGCAACCTCCCCTCCGGCGGAAACACCCTCTCCATCACTGGCAACTACATCCAGACCTTCGGCGTCCTCAACTCCCTCATCGGCCCCTCCCAGTTCTCTCAACTCAACGTCGGCGTGCAGGCTTCCCTCGCCGGCACCCTCCAGGTCGAACTCACAGAACCCGCCTCCCCAACCTTCCCGCAGATCGGCCAGCAATATCCAATCCTCACTTCCAACAACCCCGTCGTCGGAACCTTCGATATCGCTTTGCTCCCATTCCTCGGCGATGACCGCACCATGACCCTCCAATACAACGGACCACCCGCCGCAGCCGGCGGAACCGATGGCGGAACTCCCGGCGTCGTCATCATCATCGCTCCGACAAATGGCTCCCCGGAAGTTGGACAACCCCAAACTTTCACCCTTGAAGGCGAACCCACCGGCGTAACCAGCGCCCAGATCGGCAACCTGCCGGCAAACGTCCGCGATATCGCGCTCTGTCTCACCGGCCCAACCCCCGGCAGCAATGGCAACGTTCTGCTCCTCCTCAACCAGGGCGATGGCACTTCCTTCACTCCCGTCGTGGAACCCGTCGGCATCGATCCCAGCGGCATCGTCTCGGCAAATCTCGCAGACAACGGCGGCCCCGACGACATCGCCGTCTCCAACAAAACCAGCAATACCGTCACCGTCCTCTTCCACGATCCGCCCGCCGGCAGCTCAAACTTCACAACCGTCTCAATCCCGGTCGCTGGTTCACCCAGCGCCATCGCCGCTGCAGACCTTCGGGGAAATGGACTCGTCGATCTTGTTGTCACTCAATCCGCAACCAACTCTGTCACCATTCTCCTCAACAATGGCAATCGCACATTCACCGCCCAAACGCCAATCACGGTGGGAGCCACGCCAAGTTCCATTGCCGCCGGCCGCTTCTTTGAAGGCAAACTTCCCGACCTCGTCGTCGCAAACAAGGACTCAAATTCCGTCTCCTTCCTTCAGAACCTCGGACCCGGAGCGCTCCAATCCGGCGCACCTGTCTTTCATGTCGGCTCACCAGTTCCCGTCGGCCCAACCCCCGTCGTCGTCAGGCCCGGCACGCTCGACAACCCCCGCGATCTTGACGATGTCCTCGTCAGCAGCCAAGGGCCCTCCGGCGCCACCAGCGGAACCATCAGCATCATCAAGAATCTCCAGAACGGCACCTTTGCCTCGCCGGTCAGTCTTCCCATCGATGGCCAGCCCGGCTCGCTTGCCGCATGGGATATGGATGCCGATGGCGATCTCGATGTCGTCGCCGTCGTCAATGATGCAACCCTCGGCGAACCAATCATCCAGATCCTCCGCAACGACACCGCCACCGGACAACTCGCCTTCACTCTCTTCAACCCAATCGGTCAAGGCGAAAATCCCAAACTCGTCAACGGCGCGGATGTCACCGGCGATACCCTCGATGATCTCGTTTCCGTCAACGTCACCTCCATCCCCTTCAACCGCAATGGCCGATCAAACCGCAACTCCGGCGGCGGAACCGGCGGTTCACGCCCGGATTCATCCCTCTCCATCAGACCAACTCTCTTGAGAAACCCATCCATCCCCGGCGATATCAATCACGATGGCCACGTCAACGTCATCGATCTCCTCGCCGT
>CAZWJR010000061.1:0-13586 GCA_964634655.1 uncultured Isosphaeraceae bacterium
CTGGACAAGCGGCGGGAGAAGCCGTGGTTCACCGCCGATGAGGACAATTGGATGATGGCGCAGATTGCAGCGGGCAAGTTGTCGGCGGAATTGAAAGAACGGTATTACCGGGAGATGTTGGATGTGAGCATTGATGCGCCTACGAGTGCGAAGGTCGGCGCGGCGGTGACCTTGCGAATGCAGTGCACTTCTCGTGGAGCGGCGACGAACAACCCGACGGCGGAGGCGTACATCGGCGGCTTCTATGTTGGGGATGATCCGGTGCCGCTTGGTCGAAAACCCAATGGGGTGGCGGGGATCATGTTGGATGGAAAGACCGCCGGCATGGGCCAAGTAGGTGTTAGTGCGCCATTTACGCCGCAGTCTGCTGGTGCGGTGACGGTGCGGCTGAAGGTGTGGGTGATCGCGGTTCCGATTGGGCAGGGGAGCCAGCCGATTGTGTGGCAGGATGATGGGACGCCGGTGATTCCTTCCAAAGCGGCCTGGCATGAGGATAGGGTGATTGAGCGAGTGATTGACGTCACGCCGTGACGCGATTTGGTAGACTCGGCCGTTTCGACATTCGGCGTATCAACTTCTGCATCAGGATCATCATGCTCAAAGCCACGGAAATCAAAAAGGGCGACTTCGTTCGCTGGGAAAACCAACTTCAAATGGTGCTGGACACGGAGCACGTGAAGCCCGGCAAGGGGCCGGCGTACGTGCAGGCCAAGATGAAGAACATGGAGACGGGGACGATCAAGTTCAACCGCATCAATTCATCAGACAAGGTGGAGGATGTGGAGATTGAACGGCGGACGCTGCTGTACAGTTATGACGCCAGCGGGCGAGGGGCGGGGCCGTTTGTGTTCATGAACAATGAGACGTACGAGCAGGTTGAGATTCCCGGCGATGTGATCCCGCGAGAGCAAAGCCAGTGGCTCATGGAGAACATCGAGTGCATGGTGACGACGTTTGAGGGGACGATTTTGAGTGTGACGCTGCCTGCCTCGGTGGAAATGAAGGTGACGGACACGACACCACAGCCACGCGGCGCGACGGCGACGAATCAGTTGAAGGAAGCGACGACGGAGACGGGGGCGAAGATTCGGGTTCCGCCGTTCATCGAGGTGGGGCAGGTAGTGCGGATCAGTCCGGAGACTGGGGAGTATCTGGGGAAGGGGTGAGCGAGCAGAGTATGATGAATCGCAGACGCGTGATCGTCCATGATCTGATGCAAAGCGGTTATGCCTACGAATGCACCGAGCCGCCCGGAAAGAATTTTCATCCGGAATTCAAGCCGGACCTTACACCGAAGCAGATGCTTGCGATGGGAGTGTTCGGCGGGAAGTACATGACCGATTGCCGGCGTGAATTTCCGAAGGACTGGTTTGCCCGAGCCAAACTCTGTCATGAGAAGCACGATGCAAACCTCAGTTTCTTCAAGGTGAATGCATCAAAGCCGCTGTGGTATTGGCGTGAGAAGGGTTGGATTTGCGAGGAAGATCCGCGAGGCTGGTTTCAGTGGTATTGCCGGTATTTCGTGGGCCGACGCTTTCATGATGATGAGAGGCAGATCAAACGATGGAAGGCGTTCCGCAGGCATCTGGCGCAATTGAAGAAGAATTGCCGCAAGGGAGATTTCAAATGCAGGGCGAAGCAACGGCAGGCACTGCTGCAATGGGCGTATGACTCGCGTAAGGTGTAGGTTGTTGTGGAAGGTGCGAGGTGGCTTATGATTCGGGTTCTTTGCAGACCCTTACCCAAAGCCGGTACTCATTGGATGTGAATGGGGCGCGACCGAAATATCGTTGGGGCGATGTAAAATCTCTAATAAGACCTCGAACTAATCGTTATCCCCATGGCGGCAAATCGCAATAGAATTGAGGAGCGATCGAACCCATGGGCGACGATTCAAACAAACCTCCGATCGCGGCGAGCGGAACTGCGGGTGAATCCATGCAGGTCGACAAGATTCATGATATTCGGCGTCATTTGGCGGACAACGAGTCGTTGGCGAATGCACGGCGTTGGCCGACGAAGATCGGGGTTGTGAGCCCGAAGTTCATTCGGGTGATTGCGTTTGTTGTGATCTCCACAGCGGTGATGGCTTGTGCGGTGTGCTGCGTGCTGGCGGTTTGGGGATCGGTGGAGCCGGAGTTTGCGTGGCGAGCGCTGGGGAGTTTGGGAATTGTCTCGGCGGCGACGGCGGTGTTTGTTTCGCTGAATGAAGGGTTTGGGCCGACCGTGCGGTATTGAGGGCGGCTGGGGGATGCGGTGTGGCTTATGATTCGGGTTCCTTGCAAACCCTCACGCAAATCCGGCAACTTCTTGATGAACGCGGGCTGCGGCCGAAGCATCGGCTGGGGCAGAATTTCTTGCATGACAAGAATCAACTGGTGAAGTTGATGGATGCGGCGGAAGTGGGCAGTGGGGATGTGATTTTGGAGGTTGGGCCGGGAACGGGGACGCTGACATCAGCGCTGCTGGAGCGCGGGGCGGAAGTGATTGCTTGTGAGATTGATGAGGACATGGCAGGGATTGTGGAGGCAGAGTTTGCAAGCGAGTTGGTGGGCTGTGTGGGTGGTGGGACCAATCCGCCGCAGGGACGTGGTGGCTCGCTGCGTTTGATTCGTGGTGATGCGATGGGAAAGCACCGGCATTTGAATGCGGAGGTGTTGCAGGCGATTGACGGGCGATCGTTCAAACTTGTGGCGAATTTGCCATATCAGATTGCGAGTGGGTTAATAACGACTTTGTTGGTCGAACATGGGCCAGAGAACACAGGCGAGACGCCTGTGCCATCGAACAAATCACTGATGGGGAATTGCGTGGGGCAGTTTGTGACGATTCAGAAGGAAGTGGCGGATCGCTTGATGGCCAAGCCGAATACGAAGGAGTATGGGGCGCTTTCAATCATTGTGCAGGCGTTGGGAGACGTTCAGATGATTGGTGTGTTGAGTGCAACGTGTTTCTGGCCGCCGCCGGAAGTTACGAGCGCGATGGTGGGGATTCGGCCAACTCTTGGGACGGTCAGCCCTCACGCTGGCCCTCTCCCGGGGGGAGAGGGAGTAGGACAAGGCCTTCGCTCCGGCCCTTTCCCGGGGAGAGAGGGAGATGGATTGAACACATCGGAAAACCGGCGGGAGTTTGCGCGGTTTGTAGTGGAGCTGTTTACCAAACGGCGAAAGCAGTTGGGGACGATCCTGGGGCGAGATCGCTTTGATTGGCCTGCAGGGGTCACGGCGGATCTGCGGCCGGAGGCGCTGGAAGCGGGGCAGGTGGTGGAACTGTGGCGGCAAGTATCCGGAAAATGAAAATCCTAGAACCGAGCCAAGTCGAGTGATGCGCCGATGAGTGTGTCGTTGCGGATTTTGTCGTAGCGCACGAGAAAGACGAGTTCAAAATCCGGGAAGCGGCGGGTGACGCTGACGGTGACGGCGCGGAAATCATCAGCCCGGAAATCCCACTGGGGCGTCAATGTGACGCGATACTTTGGTGTGATCTGGTAATGCCAGCCGACATCGAGCAATTCCAGAGCGTTGGGCTGGATGTAGCGATATTCCACGTAGGTGATGAGGTTGGGCGAATGCCGAACTTCCACGCCGACGGAACTGCGGCTCAATAGGGAACTGTCAAACAGATACGTGGCGTCGCCGGAGAAGGACAGGTTGTCGCTTAGCATCAATGTGCCGCGAGCGCGAGCGTGATCGCCGAACATGGAGTATTCAGGGCGATAATCGAAGAATTGTGCGGTTGGCGATTCGTTGGGTGCGCCTTCGCTGTCGATGACGACGGATGTATCGAGGGTGAGCCAATCGACGCTGCGCCAGTGACCGGGGCCGCCGCGCTGGGTTTGCAGTGTGTTGCGGACGCCGATTTCGACGGCCTGGCCATCGGCGAGGGACTCAACCTCTTCATCGTAAACGGGCAGATTGGCCTGCGTGACGCTGTTGTAGCTGGTCCAGAGCGTCATGTAGGGTTCGATGATGTGGCGCATGCGGTGGAGATCGAACAACTGGCTCTCGACGCCGTTGACGACGCGCTGGAATTCCGTGTTGATGCGAACGCCTGCCGCGCCGAAGAGGCGGATCTGATTTGTATCGGTGGAGAAGGTGGTGAATTCCTGGTCATAGCCGGTGGCTCGGCCGACAACAAACGGTGTGATGTTAAAGATGCCCGGGTGCAGTGGGAGGGCGATTTCATGGCGGGTATCGGCGCGATTGACCCAATTCTCTCGCATGCCTCGTGCCAACTGCGCGCTGGAGAGCAGTGTTGTGGGACCGACGCCGAACGCGCGGCCTAGAACGCCGAGTTGCGTGGGGGTGCGCTCAACGAAAACCATGCTCATGCGCGAGAGGCGCGTTTCACTGGAATAGGTGAGGGCGTCTTCAAACAGGGAATCGCCATAGCGGCGGTACGTGAACTCCGGCATTTTGTTGACGGAGTACTGCGTGCTGGCCAGCAAGTAGGAGTTTGAGATGAAATGTTGGAGCGAATCCTTGGCAAGAGCGGTGAACGCGACGTTGTCGCGCTGGTATTTCAGGTAGAGCGCCGATTCGTATTCGCGCCGATTGGAGAAATCTTCCTCGCGCCAACTGGAGATGAAGGTTTCATCGCTGATGATGGCGGCCTGTGCCTGGAGGGACCAATAGCGGGTGAGTTGAGTTTGATCTTCAAACAAAGCGGCACCACGAAAATCGTTATCTGGGTTGACGCGCTGGCCGGTGGAGGTGCGATCGGTGCCAGTGTCGTACAGGCCGTAGAGATCGACGCGACCTTCGCTGTCGCCGACGTTGTATTTGAGATCGACACCACCGCCAGCGCCGCGCTTGGAGAAGCCATCGATCTTGAGGTCGGCTTCGACGCCTTTGGGCGCTTCAAGACCGGTAAGGGCAAACAGGTCCCATGTTGTCAGCAGACGAACGCCATCATCCTTGCGGGTGCCGCCTTCGATGGATTTGAGAGGTATTTTCTCCGCATCGCCGGAGAAGTAGGGCCAATAGAAGATGGGAACGCCGCTGACGCGCACGGTGTTGTCGGTGCTATCAAGGTGCGTGATGGTGTGCTTTGGATCGTCTTCGGACTGCCGCTGGGTGATGACGGCTCGGTGTGCACCGATCGCCAGATGAGGCGTGGCGAAATCGCTGGTGGAGACGGTGGATTGCTTTGTCTCCCATTGGTTTGCAGCCACTTGTCGCATCTCTTTGGCGCGGGCATACACGGGAACCTGAATGTCACGGTTCTGAACTCGCAACAAGGAATCCACCATGATGGCTTTTTGGGTGCGGAAATCGTAGTAGACCTGTGGCGCGCGGACGAAATACTCGCCATTGTGCGAGGAAGCGCTGACGTTGCCTTCAAGGTACACGCCACGGACGTTTTCAGAATTGATCTGCTGATCGGCACCAACGAGCGGGCCGGGATCGGCAAAGATAACAGCACGTTCCGCGGATAGGGTGAGGCGATCGGTTGGATCGACGGTTCGATCCGCAAGGATTTCGACGACGATATCGCCGGAGGCGGTAAAGATGTTTTCTTCTTCGGTCCTTGAGATATCCAGATGGTTGGCGGAGAAGCGGACGCTGCCCTGCGGGTTCATGAGCCACGCGCCGGTGGCTTCCACGGGGGGCAAATCAACGGTGCCGGGAAGGCGCGGAGCGGGCTCGGGCACGACGCCGCCGGGAACGGGGATGAATTCCGGTGGGGCTGCAATGGGATTCACGCTTGGGCGTGAAGCAAGTGCCGGTGGTTCCGCTAGGAGGGATTTCAGATACAGCGCGAGCCGGGCCTCGGCTTGACGGAGAAGGCCGGTGCGAGCGGGAGCAGAATCGCTCATCAGGGTGACATTGAGTCTGACATCGCCGCGCGTGCTGCCGGTGACGAGCAGTTTGCGACCTTGAGCGCCAAGACCTGCAAGTTTGGTGGGATCATCGACTTCTTCAAAGTAAATGGCGATCTGATTGATGACGCCAGCATCGCTGGGAATGCGGTTAATCCAGACGACTGCATTTTTGGAGGAGAAGGAATAGGTGCCGAGGGAAATGGCGACATCGCCTTCCATCAGCAGGCGTTTGGTGTCATCAACGGTCCACCCCCACGCGCGAGTGGAGCGGAGGCGGATGTCGGACTTGATGGGCTCAATGGGGAGGACGAAGCCGCTTAGGCGGTCGCCGGTGATGGCGATGGAAGTGGTTTGCTGAAAAGCGGATGCGGACCTGATTGGAACGAACGCAACCAGGAGAAGCAGGAGCGATGAAAGAGTTTGCGCGATGCGCCGTTTGGTGTCCGCTGTGCAACATGAGGAGGCGACCGCCACGGGTCCGGATGATACGGGGAGGCAAGTAGGTCGGCAACAACGGGCGCACAGTGAATGGAAACCAATACGAGAATTCTTGCAGGAAACGCTTCGCACGGGCAGAGACGCCCGTGCCACGGTTAAGTCGGCGGCCGGTCGCGCACCAAAAGACCGTTCGTGGCTGGCCCGGGACTTCAGCCGGCGAACATGGCTTCGATGAACTCATCAGGGTTGAAGGGTTCAACGTCCTCGGGTGTCTCACCGACACCGATGAGTTTCACGGGCACGTTGAGTGCATCGCGGATGGCAATGACGATGCCGCCTTTGGCGGTGCCATCGAGTTTGGCGAGGAAGATGCCGGTTACGTCAATGGCCTTTTTGAAAATCTCGGCTTGCGCAATGGCGTTCTGACCGCTGGTAGCGTCGAGGACGAGCAGGACTTCGTGTGGGGCGCCGGGGATTTTTTTGGCGACGACATCGCGGATTTTGGTGAGTTGCCGCATGAGGTTCTCCTGCGTGTGCAGGCGGCCGGCGGTATCGATGAGCAGAACATCCATGCCGCGTGCCAGGGCGGCTTCTGTTGCGTCGAAAGCAACGGATGCGGGGTCTGCACCGGTCTTACCTTTGACAATGTCCACGCCCAGTCGCTGGGCCCAGATTTCGAGTTGTGCGACGGCCCCGGCTCGAAACGTGTCGGCTGCTGCCAGAAGCACCGTGCGTTTTTCATCACGCAGGCTCTTGGCGATCTTGGCAACGCTTGTGGTTTTGCCCGCGCCATTGATGCCAACGACGAGAATGACGGTGGGGGGCGAAGGCGCAACTGCAAGGGTGCGATTCGCTGCGGAGCCGGATGCCCAATGAGATTTCAATTGCGTCTTGAGCAGTTCGAGGGCCTCTTCGCCGCGCTTCACACGGCCTTCGCGGTAGGCCTTGCGGAGTTCATCAATGATGACGGTGGTGGCTTTCACGCCAACATCAGCGGTGATGAGCATGCGCTCAATCTGGTTGATCATGTCCTCGGTCAACCATTGGCCGCGCAGAAACGTGCGGATATCGGTGGTCAGAACATCGCGAGTGCGGGCCAGGCCTTTGCGAATGGCGGAAACGGTGGAGCGAAAGAGTCCCATGGATGATTCCGAATCAGTCGGTGGGCTTCACTTCCACCTGCTTCATGGACTTGTAGATCTTGTCCAGCACGCCGTTGATGAATGTTGGCGATTTGTCGGTGCTGAATTCGTGAGCAAGTTCCACGGCTTCGTTGATCGCGACCTTGGGCGGAGTCTGGCCCGAATGCATTTCAAAATACGCCAGGCGGAGGATGGATCGATCCACAACGGGTTGGCGGTGGGTTGGCCACTCCGGTGCGAGTGCGGCGACGGCGGCGTCGGCATCGTGGCGGGTTTCCCAGGCTTTTCTCGCAAGACCGAAGCCTTCGGCGTGTACTTTTTCATCGCCGGGGGACTCGGCAAGTGATGCTTTGACCAAATCCGGCGCATCGGCTGCGCCTGCATCAAATTGATAAAGGGCCTGGATGGCACAGCGGCGAATATCGCGGGCGCCTGCCATCAACGGAGCCCTCGAGTGGATTCGATCAATCTGATCGTGTTGGCGGATTCAATTGCAGCGAGCATGGCATGGGCCCCTTTGTCTGTGCGAGCGCGAGCCTGTTCAAGCGATTGGCAGGTCAGGACGCCAAAGGCAATAGGGACGCCGGTTTGCACCGTAACGGCGGTGAGGCCCTGTGAAACGGCGTGAGCGATGTATTGATCGTGGGTGGTCTGGCCGGTGATGACGCATCCGATTGCCACGATGGCGTCGAAGGCAGGTTGGCCGGTCAGATGCTGCTGAATGGCTACGGCGCGGCAAACAGCAGTGAGGTCGAACGTGCCGGAGGCCGGGTAATCGTGGAGAGTATGCGGTAAGCCGCCGCTCTGAATGAAGGCTGATCTGGCAGCCTCGCGCATCGCACTTGTGACATCAGCGTGGTAATTGCTGACGACCATGGCGATACGAAGACCGCTGGCGTCCACATCGGATTGGCGATTGTGATCGTGCATTGTTGGTCATGCGGCTGGCGGGCTACGCATGGTATCGCTGAAACAATGAAACGTCTAAAAGCACGGCACGATCGGGCCGCAGGATTTGCTCACGTTTTGACAGCGGGCGGTTTGCCATACCATGCGCGGGTGCGAAGACTGGCGCTCCGGATGATTACCGCGATCCAGCTCACGCGCCTGACGATGGCGTTTGGGGCGGTGAGCGATGTGTGGTTTGTGATCCTGCTGACACAGGCGCGGGGGGAGTACATCTTCATGCCGGTTCACGGGATGTATTTGCCGGTGGCTCTGCTTGCGGGAGCGACGGTGGCCATCGGGTTGTTTGCGTTTGGTGCATCCTTGAATGATGTGCTGGATGTGAGGCACGATGCAGCTTTCAGCCCGGATCGACCGATTCCCGCTGGCCGAATTCGCGTGGGTCAGGCGATCATCGTGACGGTGGGGGCGTTGATCGTGGCGATGCTGGGCGGGATCATTTTGAGTTTGGGGGAACCCGGAAAGGGCAACCCAAGTGTCGGTGCGGCGGGTATGACTTTGCTGACGGCCACTGGGATTTTGTTTTACAACGCGGCAGGCAAATACATTCCGGCCATCGGGTTGGTTTCGGTTGGTCTAATCCACGCGGCACACATGTGGATCCCGAATTATCAGCTTTCATTCACGCTGCCAGTCTGGCTGGTTCTAACGCACTCAATGATCATCGCCGGGGTTGTGCACCATTTGGAAGACAAGCGGCCGAGATTGCGACCGCGCACGCTCATGGCGGTGTTCTTCGGTTGGTTGATCTGTTCCGCGTTGTTGTTTTCGGTGGGGGCCAGGGGCGCGGACGGATTGTGGCCGGATGATGCGCCGCGATGGGGAATCGTGTTCCCGATCATGGTGGCGATCGCATTTGGATTTGTTGCGTGGTGGAAGGCGACGGCAGTGCACGGGCGAGCCGCAGCGGAAAAACTGATGCGCTATGGTGCCATGTGGCAGGCACTGTACGGGGCAGCGTGGCTGCTTGGTGTGGGATTGCCTAGGCAGGCAATGTGGCTTGGCGCGTTTGCAGTGGCCGGTTTTCTGGCGATGACGCTGATCAAAGAGATAACGGGGTACTCGGATCGCCCGGTGGCTTTCCGCTGATGATTGGTTGATCCCTGCGCGAAAAAAAGCGGCTTCCGCACGTGACCTCTCCTCCATGGTCACGCAGGAACGCCGCTGTTCACACAGAGTACCGCGCCGGTCTTTCAACGCAACTACTTTGCGCAAAATATGCCGAGAAAGCAGGACAGATCGGAGGAGTGAGCGATGTTAAACTGGGCAAAGGTCTGGGGCAAAAACGCGGTTTATTCCACGTGGCGATGGATGAGTGTTGCGAAAAAGCAACATCGCGCTTCAGCAATCGTTGATCAGAGTCGATCTTCCAATTGCCATGTCATCCGCGCGAACTGAACCGTCATCGACGCCACCAAACATTCCGACTGCAGGCGCTTTGACGATTGGCCACATTGCGCATGAATTGAATTCCATGCTGGATGGATCGCTTCGTTGTCTGTCGCTGGCGCAGCGTGCGATGGACCAGGCTGGGACGGATGCTGGTTCAATCGCCAGCGGCGTGGCAGAACGATTGCAACTGGCACAGGATGGAATGCGGCGCATGGCGGGCCTTCTCCACCGTGCGATGGAAGCGCCTTTCGCTGACTTGCGGTTGTTCAATGACGAGCAGCCATTGAGTGAACAGGTGGCGCATACTGTTGCAGCGATTGAGGCATTTGCGGCGGAGCAGCGCGTGGAATTGGATGTGCAGATATCGCCGCAGGCAGGAAAAATTGCGTCGGCGATGCTTGGACCGATCATTTTGAATGGATTGCGCAACGCCATTGAGGCCAGCGCTGCGGCTGCTTCGGGTGTTCGACGAGTTGAACTGTCAATCGCCATCAACGGCGGAGATCACGTTGTCATTCTCATTTCAGATACCGGAAACGGCGCGCCGGATGAGCAGGCGATTCTGGCATCGGCTTGCCGTGGCGGGCATGGATTCGGCCTGGATTTGTGCCGGAAAATTGTGAGCGAACTTGGCGGCGAGTTGAGCCTCACCAACGTTCCGTTTGGCAACGGTGCGATTCTGCAAGTCACCATTCCTGTGGGGAGGCTGATGCGACATGGCTGATCGCCCACACCGAGTGCTGGTGGTTGATGATGATGTGATCGTTGCGGAATCCATTGCGCAGTATCTGTCGCAAGTGGGCTACGACACTGCGTTTACCAACGGAGCAGAGCCCGCGCTGGAATTGTTGGAGGAGGCTGCCAACGGCGTGGAGGATGGCAGGATTCCGCAGCCGTATTCCGTGGTCATCGTGGACATGACGATGCCCGGAATGAACGGCCTTGAATTCATCAAATTGATGCGGAAGGAACACGCGGATGTCGTGCCGATCGTCATCACGGGGTATGGGACAATCGAGGCCGCGGTGAAGGCGATCCGGTACGGAGCAATTGATTACTTGACCAAGCCGCTGGTGGATGACGAGTTGCGAATCGCAGTGGAGAAAGCAGTGCGGCAGCAGGCTCTTCTGGCGGAAAACGCCAATCTGCGGCGGCAACTTCATCAGCGCGACGGGCTGGACAACATCATCGGCACCGATGGACGGATGCGCCGGATTTACGATGTGATCGAAGCGGTGGCGCCAAGCAAAACAACGGTGCTGATGTGCGGCGAATCAGGAACGGGCAAGTCTCTCATCGCCCGGGCCATTCATCGCAATTCGCCGCGAGCCGAACGGCCGTTCGTGGAGATCAGTTGCGGCTCAATTCCGGAGACGCTGCTGGAATCGGAATTGTTTGGCCACATGAAAGGGGCTTTCACAGGGGCACACGTCAACAAGGCCGGGCGATTCCTGGCGGCGCACACGGGGACTTTGTTTCTGGATGAGATCAACTCGGCATCGCCGGGCATGCAATTGAAACTGCTGCGTGTGCTTCAGGAACGCACGTTTGAGCCGGTGGGATCAAACGAACCGACGGAAGTGGATGTGCGGGTGATACTGGCAAGCAATCAGCCGCTGGAAGAACTGGTGGCACGCGGTGAGTTTCGGCAGGATTTGTACTACCGCATCAACGTGGTGATGATCCAGTTGCCGCCATTGCGAGATCGGATGAGTGACATTCCGCCGCTGGCGGAGCACTTTCGTGAGATCAAATCGCGGGAAGCGGGCAAGCAGGTTGTTGCCTTCACCGATGAAGCGATGGCAGCGCTGCGCGGGTATTCATTTGCGGGCAACGTGCGCGAACTGGAGAACATCGTGGAGCGTGCGGTGGTGTTGACCAAGGCGACGCGCATCGGTGTGGAGGATTTGCCGGAGCAAGTGACACAGGCAGGCTCTCGGCCTTCGGTGGTCGGCTCCAAGACACTCGGTACTCTGCACTCGGCACTTAATACCCATTCACCCATGCCTCTCCACAAGGCCTTGGAAGAACCGGAGAAGCAGATCATCCTTGCGGCGTTGGAAGCCAACGAATGGAATCGCCAGAAGACCGCCGAGCAACTCGACATCAACCGCACAACGCTTTACAAAAAAATCAAGCAGTACGGGCTGGAAGAGTACGGGCGGACGGGCTGACTCTATTCCTGGGCGAGAGCAACTTCTTTGGAGGGTTGATCCGGCGTCACTCCAAGGTAGGTGAGCGCTTCGTCAATCACATCGCGGACGACCGGACCGGCGATCGCGCCGCCCAGGTGGCCCTTGCGCTTGTCAGGATCATCAAGTACACACAATACGATGATGCGGGGTTGTTCATACGGCGCGCCGGCGATGAAGCTGGCCACGTATCGATCGTCGTAGTAACCCTTGCCGTTGCGCTTGGGAAGTTGAGCCGTGCCGGACTTGCCGAAAATCTGGTATTTGTCTGATTGGGCTTTTTTTCCGGTGCCCTCTTCCATAACGCCCTTCATGGCTTCGCGGGTGATTTCCACGGTGTGCTGCGAAATGGCACGGCGAAGTTGTGGTGTTGCGATTGGGGTTGCGCCCGCAGGATTACCCGCAGAGCCGGGGGCCAACGGTTCGGCCGGCACGGCTGTCGCTTGCATCTCGGATTGAATGATGTGCAAATCCACCATAGTGCCATCGCGTGCAAAGGCACTGAAGGCGCGCACCATTTGCAGGGGGGTGACGGCGATTTCCTGGCCCATCGCAACGGAACTCTGTGTGTAGGTCTTCCACTGTTTGGGAGAGGTGACGATGCCGGCGGTTTCGCCAGGGATGCCGCAATTGGTCTTGGAGCCGAAGCCGAAGGCACGAACGGCGTCCTGCATCTGCTTATGGGTCAGTCGCTCCGCAACCATCGCCATACCGCTGTTCATTGATTTCACAAGCACTTTGCGCCATGTAGATGGACCGTAGTAGTGGGCATCGCGGATAACGCGGCCGTAAGGCGTTCGCCATGGACCGTCGGGAATCGGCAGCGTTTCATCGGGATTGGCCTTGCCGATTTCAGTGGCGACGGACCAGATGAACGGTTTGAAGGTGGAGCCGGGTTCGTAGGGATCAGTAACGCAGCGATTGCGGCCGAGTGCGGGATGGATCTTGCGTTGCGGGTCATCGATCTGTTCCGTCCAACCCTTGCGAGAATTGATGACATCGGTCATAGCGAGGATTTCGCCGCTGTTGCAATCAATGACAACCATTCGTCCGCCGCCGGTGTTGTATTCCTCAACGGCCTGGCGAAGTCGCTTCTCCGCAAATTCCTGAATAACGAGGTCGATGCTAAGGCGAACATCCTGCCCATCGCGCCCGGGTTCGTAGTCGTTGGGATCAATCCAGAGGGCCTGACGATTGACGTCACGCAAGAACGTCATCTTGCCGGAGACAGGCAGCATGTCGCGATTGAAGATGTGTTCAAAGCCGGCCTGGCCGATGTGATCGAAGCCGACTTTGCCGACAATCCCCGCGGCGAGATCGTTGTGCGGATAGTGGCGAATGAGGCGCGGTTCCAGCCCGACACCCTTGAGATTGGCTTTGCGAACGGCTTCGATCTGCCAGTCTTGCACTTCGGGGGAAACAACCACGTAACGACTGTCAGGATGTTCGTTGAGCTTCTTGTCGATCTCGACGGGACTGGTCTTGAGTACCTTGGCCAAATCGATGGCGATGGTGCCGATGTCGTCAACGGTTTTTGGATCGACAAAGAGTTTGTAGCCCACGGTGCTTGTGGCAATGACGCGGCCCACACGGTCAAGCTGTTCTCTTGCGGCGTCGAGTTGAACTCGAAGT
>CAZWJR010000062.1:0-13487 GCA_964634655.1 uncultured Isosphaeraceae bacterium
GTCGTGCATGGCGGCGGCGCAGAGGTGGATCGCCACCTCGCGCGATTAGGCATCGTCTCGGAAAAACGCGATGGCATCCGCATTACACCT
This sequence comes from uncultured Isosphaeraceae bacterium, assembly GCA_964634655.1. Classification (GTDB taxonomy): domain Bacteria; phylum Planctomycetota; class Phycisphaerae; order Phycisphaerales; family SM1A02; genus CAZWJR01. Next base: position 91 of record CAZWJR010000062.1, read on the forward strand.
CCGGAGCATATTGATGAAGTCGTCGCCGTCCTCGCCGGCAAGATGAACAAGCGCCTCGTTGGCCGGTTGCAACTGCATGGCATCGCCGCCGTCGGTCTCTGTCTCGGCGATGGTTTCCTCGTTCGCACCGCCAAAGCCACGCAATATTCCTTCGACCCCGGCAACGTCGGCCGCGCGGTCGGTGGCGATCCACTATTAGTACAAACGCTGCTTCCCGCGGGCTTTCTCCCCGTGCTCTGCTCGATCGGCATCGATGCACACGGTTCGCTCCTCAACATTAACGCCGATGATGCCGCCGCAGATGTGGCCCGGTTGCTCAACGCCTCAAATCTCCTTCTCCTCACCGATGTGCCCGGCGTGCTCGATTCCACAGGTTCATTGCTTCCAGAACTAAGCGAAAGCGAAGCAAACCGTCGCATCGCCACCGGCGAAATCACCGGCGGCATGGTTCCCAAGATCCGCAGCGCCATCGCAACCGCTTCCGAAGCAGGCATCCCCGTCACCATCGCTTCATGGCGCAACGCCGCACAGATTCAACGCATCTCACACGGCCAGTGGATTGGCACACGCATCGTGCCGAATTCAGCCGCGATTACTCCCGAAAATTCCCCAGTCGCATCGCCGCTCGTCACCAATTCCGTGGCAGTACCAGCCGGGAGCCTCTGACATGAAAAAACTCCAATCCTTCCAGCCGCTTCAAACAAGCGATCTGCTCACCATTGCGGAACTCACCCAAAGCGAGATTTCAACGCTGCTCATGACGGCTCTCTTGCTCAAGAGCGATTACCGTCCGTTTCAAGGCGCATTGGCAGGCCGTTCCCTCGTCATGCTCTTTGAAAAACCAACACTCCGCACGCGCCTCACATTTGAAATCGGCTTCGCAAAACTCGGCGGCCATCCTGTGTACTTCGATCAGCAGACATCCCGCATCGGCCAACGAGAAACCATTCACGACTGCGCCAAAAACCTCGAGCGTTGGACCGATGTCATCGTCGCCCGCACCTTCTCCCATCAGACTATTCAGGAACTGGCGGACCACGCTTCCATTCCCGTGATAAACGCCTTGAGCGATCGCTTCCATCCCTGTCAGGCACTTGCCGATGTGCTGACCATCTCGGAACACTTTCCCGATCGCAAATGGAGTGAACTATCTCTCGCCTACATCGGCGATGGCAACAACGTCTGCCACTCCCTCATGCTTATCAGCGCAATCCTCGGCTTGAACGTCACCGTAATCACTCCCAAAGGCTACGAACCCGCCAAGGATGTAACCGCTCGATCACAGGAACTGGCGCTCGAATCAGGCGCTTCCCTGGTAGTCACAAACGATGTCAACGCCGCCGCCGGTCACGATGTCATCTACACCGATACATGGATTTCCATGGGCGATGAAGCCCAGGCCGAGCAGCGATTGAACGTGTTCGCTCCATACCAGGTCACTCGACAAGTCATGAAGGCCGCAAATCGCAATGCCATTTTCATGCACTGTCTGCCCGCGTATCGCGGCAAGGAAGTCTCCGCCGAAGTCATGGATGGCCGCCAGTCCGTTGTTTTCGATCAGGCCGAAAACCGCATGCACGCCCAGAACGCACTTCTGCTCCATCTGCTGACACCAAATCTCTCAACTTCCGATCATCCCATCGCATGGCCGGACGTGATCGGCGCATCAACTCACTAAACACTTTTCTCTCTCCTAGAGCAACATATGACCACTCCATCCAAAAACTCCACCCACAAACGCATCGCGCTTGCATACTCCGGCGGGCTCGACACTTCCGCCATTATTCCCTGGCTGCTGGAACATCACGATTGCGAAGTCATCGCAGTCGTCGGCGATGTCGGCCAGGGCGACAGCGAATTGGCCGGCGTGGAAGAAAAGGCCACAGCCTCCGGCGCATCCGAATGCCACATCGTCGATCTCAAGCAGGAATTCCTTGAGCAGTACGTTTTTCCAACGCTCATGGCCGGCGCAATCTACGAAGGCCGCTACCTGCTCGGCACCGCAATCGCGCGCCCCATACTCGCAAAGGCCCAGGTCGATGTCGCACACCAAACCGGTTGCGACACTCTTGCCCACGGCTGCACCGGCAAAGGCAACGATCAAGTCCGCTTTGAAAGCGCCTACGCCGCTCTCGCCCCCGATCTCGCCGTCATCGCTCCCTGGCGATCATGGAAACTCCGCAGCCGCGAAGACCTCCTCGCCTATCTCCGTCTTCACAACGTCCCCACGACCGCCAGCGCAGAAAAACTCTACAGCCGCGATGCCAACCTTTGGCACATTTCCCACGAAGGTGGCGAACTGGAAGATCCCTGGAACGCTCCGCCCGAAGAAATCTGGATGCGCACCGTCTCACCCGCGCTCGCACCGGCCAAATCCGAAGATGTAACCATCGGCTTTGAAGCCGGTCGCCCTTTCTCCCTGAACGGCGACGTCATGCCCGCAGAAGAACTCGTCCAAACGCTCAACGCCATCGCAGGTCGTCATGGCATCGGTCGTGTCGACCTGGTTGAAAACAGACTCGTCGGCATGAAGTCGCGCGGCTGCTACGAAACCCCCGGCGGCACCGTTCTTGCCGAAGCGCTCCACGGTCTGGTGGAACTCGTTCTCGACCGCAAAACCATGCAACTGCGTGAATGGATGGGCTTGCGATTCGCCGAAGTCGTCTACAACGGCGAATGGTTCACACCGCTCCGCGAAGCCCTCTGGGCCAGCATCGAAAAACTAAGCGAACACCTCACCGGCGATGTCGTCGTCCGCATGTACCGCGGCTCCGCCGTCGCCGTTCAACGACGCTCCGAATTCAGCCTTCACTCCCAGCAGTTTGCCACCTTCGGCGCCGATGAGGTCTACAACCAATCCCACGCAGAAGGCTTCATTCGCCTGGTTTCCTTGCCCAGCCGCATCGCCGCAACCCTTCACCCGGTGGGCCAGCGATGACCCTCTGGAGTGGCCGCATCGCCGGCAAGACAGATTCACTCTTTTCGCAGATCAACGATTCACTCAACGTAGATGCGCGCCTCGTGCAGGAAGATGTTGAAGGCTCAATCGCATGGGCCCGCGCGCTCCAACAAGCCAAGGTGCTTACTCCGGAGCAAGTGCTGTCGATCGAATCCGCACTTCAGGAGATCGCTCAACTCGCTGCGCATGATCCTCAAGCCGTCCTCGCCTCCGGTCTCGAAGACGTCCACACCTGGGTGGAGGTCAAACTCACCGAACGACTCGGGCCCCTCGGCAAGCAACTCCACACCGGTCGCAGCCGCAACGACCAGGTCGCCACTGATCTCCGTTTGTGGACCATGAAAGAGATCACGCTGCGAAAACAGGAAATCCGTGATCTTCAGGAAACACTCGTCAACCTCGGCCGTCGCGAAGAAAGCACCCTGCTGCCCGGCTACACCCACATGCAGCGCGCCCAGCCCGTCCTCTTCGCCCACTGGTGCCTTGCCTATTACGACATGCTCCTGCGCGATGACAGCCGATTTGAAGACTCCCGCCGGCGCGCCTCTCGCTGCCCCCTCGGGTCCGGCGCACTCTCCGGCACTGCCTATCCCATCGACCGCGCCCAGATCGCGCGATCCCTCGGCTTCGATGGCCCAACCACCAACAGCCTTGATGCTGTATCAGATCGCGATTTCGTCGTGGAAACGCTTGGCGCCATCGTTCTCTGCGCCGTCCACCTAAGCCGCCTCGCGGAAGACCTCATCTTCTATGGCAGCGCGGAAGCCGGCTTCGTTGAATTCGATGATTCCGTCACCAGCGGCTCTTCAATGATGCCGCAAAAGAAAAATCCCGATGCCCTGGAACTCGTCCGTGGCAAGGCCGGCGCGTCCATCGGCTCTCTCGTCGCCATGTGCGTTACCCTCAAGGGCCTTCCACTCTCCTACAACAAGGACCTTCAGGAAGACAAGACCATCCTCTTCGGCGCAATGGACAACTTGTCCCTCTCATTGCGAATCACGACCAAAGTCCTGGCTTCACTCCGAGTCAACCGCGAACGCACTCGCCGCGCTGCACAGGGTGCATATTCAAACGCCACGGAACTCGCCGATTATCTCGCCCGCCAGAACGTCCCGTTCCGCGATGCACACACCATGGCCGGCCGGATCGTCCGTCGCGCCATCGAAAAAGGCGTGGCTCTTGAAGACCTTCCCCTTTCAGACATGGCAGAAATCGCCCCGCAGGTGCGATCCGATCTTAGCGTCCATCTCACCATTGATGCCGCCATAGAAAAACGCAACTCAATCGGCGGCACGTCCTCTGGTCAGGTCCATCAGGCCATCGAACGCGCCAGCGCACATCAGCGAACTCACGATGGCGGCCCGTTGGAAATCGTCCCCGCCACCGTCAATCACATCGATGGCATCTGCCGCCTCGTCGATTACTGGGCCCAGCAGGGGGAAAATCTCCCTCGCTCCCGCGATGAAATCCTCGCCTCCCTCAACGACTTCGGCGTCGCCGTCCATCAGGGTGAAGTGGTGGGGTGCGGCAGCCTCTTCATCTATAGCAACAGCCTGGCAGAAATCCGCTCTCTCGGCGTTGATCCGAAGCGGCATGGCATGGGAGTCGGCTCCCAAATGGTCGCCTACTTTCTCGAAGCCGCAAACCGTTTGCACATCCCGCGCATCTTTGTCCTCACCCGCGCACCGGATTTCTTCCAGCGCAATGGCTTCCGCGTCGTCGCCATCGATGTCCTCCCCGAGAAAGTCTTCAAGGACTGCCTCAAATGCACCAAGCGCTCCAAGTGCGATGAAATTGCAATGATCTGTGAGTTGTCATCATGACCAGCACGGCTGTCGCCGCCCAACGCAATTCCACCATCACCTGCCCAACCGGTTTCATTGTTGGCGGCTTGGCCTGCGGCATCAAGCCCTCCGGTGCCGATGACCTGGCTCTCATCCTCTGCCACAACGGCGCTTCCGCCGCCGCCGTCTTTACACGCAACTGCGTGCGCGGTGCACCCATCACGCTTTCACAACAGAACCTCGCTGCCACCTCCGGCCGTGCCCGCGCCGTCATCATCAACTCCGGTTGTGCCAATGCCGCAACCGGCGAAGAAGGCAAAAAACGCGCGCAAAATGTCATCACAGCCGCCGCCGCACAAATCGGTTGCCCCGCCGATCAAGTCCTCGCCAACTCCACCGGCGTCATAGGCGTCCAATTGCCCGATCACCTCATCCTCGCCGCCCTCCCCAAACTTGTCGCTTCCTGTGGCCCTGATGGCCTCCACCGCGCCGCCACCGCCATCATGACCACCGACACCAAACTCAAAATCACCCAGCAAACCGTCCACCACAACGGAAAAACCTCCCGCGTCGTCGGCATCGCAAAAGGCGCTGGCATGATCCACCCCAACATGGCAACCATGATCGCCGTCATCTTGACCGACGCCCTTATCAGCCCTCCCGCGCTCGACACCATCCTCCGCAACGCCGTTGAACACAGTTTCCATCGCATCACCGTCGATGGCGATACTTCCACCAACGATTCCGTCTTCCTTCTCGCATCCGGTGCCGCCGGCGATTTTCCTGCACCGGCCATCTCCGCCGCCGTCAACACCGTCGCCCGCGATCTGGCTCTCATGATCGTCCGCGATGGCGAAGGTGCCACACGTCTCATCCATGTGCGCGTTACCGGCGCTGCCACAACCAGCGCTGCCCTTCAAGTCGCGCAGACCGTCGCATCCTCACTACTCGTCCGCACAAGCATCGCCGGCGGAGATCCAAACTGGGGCCGCATCCTCGCCGCCGTCGGTCGCAGCGGCATCAACATCGAGCCCGATCAAGTCACGCTCAAAGCCAACGATCTGCCGCTCTATGCCAACGGTCGCCCCGCCGAGACTCCCCGCCGTCTGCTCGCAGCCGCCTACACCGCCGATGAAGTCGTGCTCGACATTGATCTCGCACAGGGTGATGCCGCCGAAGAGTTCTACACCTGCGATCTCACAGAACAATACGTCCGCGTCAACGCCGAATACACCTCTTGAATACCATCCGCTGGATTCGTTCACGAACCGCAATCAACCCGTACGCAGTCTCTCACGGACACTGGTTCCAGTGATTGATGATCAGCAGCAGATCGCTCACACCGATTGAAACCTGTCCGCCGGGCGAGATGCCGTCAATATCACCGGCACATTGAGGTTGGCCGACTTCGCCGCACGGCCCCCAGTGATTGATCACCCACAACAAGTCGCTGACGTTGACATGTCCGTCACGCGTTGGGTCGCAATCCGGCGGGCGAACCAGCAGAATCGCCGCCGTGCTTGAGTAGACCAGCACCAGCGTCGCACCAGTGCACACCGATGTGGGCGTGACGCTGGCGAACGTGCCGCTTCTCCCGCCCGTCGCGTTCATCAGAATGAACTGCTGCCCCGTGTGCACATGCATGCCCGGCGCCAGCGTAACATGGACCGTTCCATCGAATGAAGCTGTGCCGGAGACGTTCACCCTGTCATAGTTCCCGCTTTGAGGATCATCATTGATCCGAATGTGCAATTGGCTCGTCGGATTCATAATGGCATTTCCTTGCACGGTGATCAATCCGCCTTGATTTGCCGATGCCTCGGGATCGAGAATGCCTGAACACGTAAGTGTTCCCTAAAGCAGGCCATCGCCGCGGATTGCTCCGCCGTTTGCCAGACCAATGCCCGCCGGGCACTCGATCCGTCCACTGTTGATCGTGGTCGTTCCCCCAAGCACCGCGCCGTTGGAATCCACCAAGGTCACGATGTTTCCGCCCACATTCAGCCCGCCGTTGTAACTGATCCCGGCCGTCGTATTTGCTCCGATGCTCAACGTGCCCGTCGCGGTGATGTTGGAGGCAACGTCGCCCGTGATATCTGCCTGGCACGTTCCAGATCCGCTGTACCCGCCCCCCGCGCCAAAGTTGATCTTCGTCCCCACAATCTGGTTGCTTGTGGTGTTTGTCAGCACACCGTTGATGGTCAAACCGGTGCCGGATGGCTGGATGTTCCCCGCATTATCGATGTCCGCATTGATCGTGCCAGACCCATTGATGGTGGAACCTGACAGCACATCGATGACATCAGTGCCGTCAAATGTGCCCCCTCCCATGTGCAGCGTGCCTGTTCCACCATTTGGATCCCCCAGAAACGTCACGCCTCCCACAGTTGCCGTGCCGCCCGTGTTCACGTTCAGCGTCCCGTTTCCCGCTGCCGCCGTCCCGGAATTCCGCCCAATGAGCAGATCACCATCCACGGTGAATCGTGCATTCAACAAGCCAATGGTTTGCACCGTCACGCTGCTTGTTGAAGCCGATCCGTTGGCGATAATCACATCGCCATCGAAATGCGCCAGTGCTCCGGTGGAAACCGTCATCGTCGCATCGCCTCCCTGCCCAATACGCGATTCATTCAATCCCAGCACATCCAGTGTAGAGGCTGCGACCGGTGTCACCGAAAATCCGGAAATTGTTACGGACGATGTGGAAGTCGAATTGGAGCCGACAATGAATTGGTCTGCCACCTCCACATGTCCGGTTCCTGTAATGCTCAAAATCCCATTCCCGTTGGCGCCCACCGTCATATCCGCGCCATTGCCGACGATGAGATCCGCATCACCGTCATTCACATTGATTCGGCCGATGCTTCCCGTGAAATTGCCCAGCGTCGTCGCACCGTTAACCGTCAGCATTCCCGTCGTCAACGTCATGATCGCGTTGTCGATGCTCTGGTCTCCCACCGTGAGCCCATTGGAAACCGTGTGAGGCGAACTCATCGTCAATGTCACAGTCCCGCTTCGGTAATCGTGAGTGCGGCTGGACAAAACCGCTGAATTGAACGTAACCCCATAGACCGAATTGAGATTCCACACCAGGTCATCCAGCCGCCCAGGAATTTGTGTTGGCGACCAGTTCGTTGGCAGCGAAGCCGAGCCGCCCGCCGAATTGGCCCACCCCAGAATGGATCCCTGTGCTTGGGAAACCAACACGGCGGCGCAAACCGCCGGCAACGCGCGACGAATAATCATGCTTGATGGATTGGAACGGCAAATAGACATCGATGGCTCCTCAAAAAGTCCCCCGTCACACCACTCACGCAATTGCCTCGCCGCGCGCCCGATAATTCTTCAGAATTCCTTGATTTGGTTCGCCATCCGCTGGTTCGTCATTTGTGCGGGATTAAGCCATAGATAGGTACAATGGTCGTCTTGGATGGTCTGGGCTTGGAACTCACCCGTGGCCGAAAAACACCCACACCACGAAATCACGCTCCTGCTTGATCAAATCAGCCAGGGCGATCGCGCTGCCGCCGATTGCCTCTTTCCCATGGTCTACAGCGAATTACGCGCCCTCGCCGGCAGTTTCTTCCAGAATCAGAACGCAGACCACACCCTCCAGCCCACCGCGCTCGTCCACGATGCCTATATAAGGATGGTCGATCAGACCAATCCCGAATGGAAGGACCGTGCCCATTTCTTCGCCGTCGCCGCAAAAGCCATGCGGCACATCCTCACCGATCACGTTCGTCGCCAAAAAGCCCTCAAACGCGGTGGTGATGGTCGGCGGGTCACCCTTATGGACGACGTCGCCATCACCTCCAATCGCTCCATCGATCTCCTCGCCCTCGATGAAGCCATGACCCGTCTGGCCCAACTCGATGAACGCAAATGCCGCGTGATCGAACTTCGCTTCTTTGGCGGCCTCACCAATGATTCCGTCGCCGATGTTCTTGGGGTCTCCCGCGCCACCGTCGCCGATGACTGGACCGTCGCCCGCGCTTGGCTCAAGAGCGAATTGACAAAAGGCGAGCAACCATGAACGCGGACACCTTCCAGCGCGCCTCGGCCATCTTTCTCGAAGCCCGCCGCCGAACCGATCTAGATCGTCAAGACTACATCCGCACCCAATGTGGCACTGATGATCAACTTCATCAAGCCGTCCAGATTCTCCTCAACAATGACGCCTCTCCAGATGCTGGTCTCCACACCAACGCCGTTGGCCATGCGATTGGTCAGGCCGCCGCCGAAGTATTTGAAAAACTCGCACCGAGTGATTCAAACGACCGTTCCGCTGGTCGTCGAATCGGTCGTTACCTTCTCATCCGCAAAATTGGCGAAGGCGGAATGGGCGCCGTCTACGAAGCACAGCAGGACAATCCCAATCGCATCGTCGCCCTCAAAATCATTCGCCCCGGCTTCGCCTCACCCGCCACCCTGCGCCGCTTTCAGCATGAAGTTCAGGTGCTCGGTCGTTTGCAGCATCCGGGCATCGCACACATTCATGAAGCCGGCATGGACGATACAGGCGATGGCGCCCAGCCCTTCTTCGCCATGGAGTTTGTCAATGGGCCGCCCCTCAATACCTACGTCGAAATGCACCATCTCGGCACTCGCCAGCGGCTTGAACTCCTGGCCCGCATTTGCGATTCCGTTGAACACGCACACCAGAAAGGTGTCATCCACCGCGATCTCAAACCCAGCAACATTCTCATCGTGGATCAAGGCATCGAGAATTCAGATCACCACCGCAGTTCGTCAGGATCGGACTCCTTTCATTCCCAACCGAAGATTCTCGATTTTGGCGTCGCGCGCGCCATCAACTCCGATGTCCACGCCACAACCCTGCGTACCGATGTGGGCCAACTCATCGGCACCGTCTCCTACATGAGTCCGGAACAGGCCGCCGCCGATCCTGATCAACTTGATACCCGCTCCGATGTCTACTCCCTCGGTGTCATCTGCTATGAATTGCTCGCCGGTCGCCTGCCTTATGACCTCGCCAAACGACCGATACCGGAAGCAATGCGCATCATCGGCCAGGAAGATCCCACCAGGCTAAGCATGGTCAATCGCGTCTTTCGTGGCGATGTGGAAACCATCGTCGCCAAGGCAATGGAGAAAGAAAAATCGCGCCGCTATCAGTCCGCCGCGGAGTTTGCCGCCGATATTCGCCGCTACCTCCGCGATGAACCAATCGTCGCCCGCCCCGCCAGCGCTGCCTACCAGTTGCGCAAGTTCGCGCGACGAAACAAAATCCTCGCCGCCGGCGTCGCCGCCGTATTTGCCGCGCTTGTCCTCGGCGTCATTGGCACCGGCCTTGGCCTCCTCCATTCCCGTGAAGAAGCTCGCAAAGCCCAGAAAATGAACGAGTACCTCAAGGGTATGATCGGATGGTTTCATCCTTCAGAATCGCGCGGTCAGGACGTCGCCCTCCGCGATGTGCTTGATGAAGCCGCACGTCGCATAGAAACCGATCTCCCCGATGAACCGGAAATCGCCGCCGCTCTCCACGACACCATCGGTTTCGCATACGTCACCATAGGTGATCAGGCAGCCGCCCGGTCCCATCTCAACTCTGCCCTGGCAATCCGGCAGCATGTCTTTGGTGATGCAAGCCAGCCCGTCGCACAGTCCCTTGATCACCTTGCTCAAAGTTATTTCCAGACAGCAGATTGGCCCCAAGCCAAGTCAATGTTGGAACAATCGCTCGCAATTCAACGTCAACATCGGGGAAAGAACGTCACCGAACTGGCCGACGTCCTTTCCCGCCTCGCTGATGTAAACCTCAAACTGCATGACATGGCCGCCGCAGAAAAATACATTCGCGAGTCTCTCCAAACCCGCAGAACCGTTCTCCCCCACGATGACATTAGCGTTGCAATGGATCTCAACAAACTTGGCGAACTCCTGCTCTTCGCCCAGCGAATCGATGAAGCAGAGGCCACGCTCAACGAAGCCCTCCAATTGCGACGAACATTGCACGCCGATAAGGATCTCGACACCGCAGGACTCCTTAGCCAACTCGCTGAACTCTCCTTCCAGTTCAAACAGGATGCCGTCGCCAGTGAAGCCCTGTTTCGCCAGTCGCTCGAAATACTCTCAAATAAACTCGGGCCCAACCATCCCCAGATCATCCCCACCCTCACAAGTCTCGCGCTCCTCGCCCAGTCTCGTGGCGATACCGAGGAAATCGTGCGGCTCTATCAGCGCGCAGTCGATATCGGCCGGGCCAACGCAATGCTCGATCAACCTCAATGCATCGGCAGCATGGGCCATCTCGGCGCCAGCCTCTACAAATTGCAGCGATTCGATCACGCCATCCCCATCCTGCAGGAAGCGCTCGAGATTCGCCGTCGAGTTCTGCCCGATGGCCGTGCCTCCATCGCAAGAATGGAAGCAATGCTGGCCGCGTGCTTGATGCATGTCGCACGATACACCGAAGCCGAGCCAATGCTCATTCACGCGCTCAGCGAATTCGAATCTACCGCAGGCGCCGAAGACCGTCAAACCATCAACGCCCGCCATCAACTCATCGAGTTGTACGACGCATGGGACAAATCAGATTCATCCGCACATCCCCGCCACAAGGCCGTCACTTCCACAACGTCTCCAGAAAACCAGCCGCCGAACAAGCCCTGATCCAACACGTGCCTGCCAGCCCAATCATTGACTAACGAGGCGCATTCGGCAGATCAAAACGAAGCAGAATCGTTGATCCCATCGGCGGATAGTTCAAATCCAACCGGCATCCGCGGAATCCCTCCGCACTCCACCCCATCCGCTCGTGAACAAAATTCACAATCTCCGGATACCGCGGCACACTCGGTATCGCCACCGCCGGCGGCTGTCCCGGCAACGCCGTCACACTCTGCGCCATCGGTATCGGCAACATCCCATTCCCGTTCGCATCCTCCGATGGCTCCATGAACACGCCACCAAACGCCCGGACCTCCGGCTTCAACGCAAAATCAAGATTCTCGTGCACCAGCAAATCAAAAATCAATCGCTCTGTTGGCGCAGACATTGTCGCTCCAAATTCCCCCGTCGCGTTCTCTTCCGTCCGATACTTGTACGCCGTCGATCGCTCATAATCACCCACAAAACACGCAATCGCTCCCGTGTTCCCAATCGGTCCCGGCGCCAGCATGTAATCCGTTCCGTCCGATGTCCGAACTTCCTCAATATCCGTCGGCGAGACCGTGCTGAAACTCCGCAACAGTGGCATGCCGTTCGGTTCACTGCCATCCGCTTCCAATGCCTTCCACCGTGGGGCCGTCATCAACTCTTCTTTCGCACCCCAGCCACGCAATTGAAAGATCGGCCAGCGCACTCCGGATCGCAATCGTCGAAACCCGATGTACCCGCGCACAATCGCCATGTCGATCCGATCCGGGTCTTCCGCATTCGGCGACATGAACACCGTCATTAAACGAACCTTCGCCTGCACTCCCCACAATCCGCTGTTGCCACGAAACGCCAGCTTCCGGCTCAACTCCAGATGGTCGCCACGGGTTTGACCCATCCCGTCCACAATCAACTCCAGCGTGCCCCGATCGCCAACATGCAGTTCTACTATTTGATGCAGCGTCTTCGCCGCGCTGCGCACACGATCAACCGTCGAAGCGCTCGCCCCTTCACGTTGAATCGCCTGCAGCAAACCCCGCATTGCCCCAATGCCCGGCACATTTGGCAACGTCGCCATCGGGTCCGTGCTGCTCATGATCTTGGAAATGTTCCAGGTCAGCGTCTTGTTCACCTTGAACCGCCGCGCCGCATCCTGCGGGCTCACCGGGTCCGCACCAACGCTCGCATACAACTCAACCAAAGCCGCCTTGAGGTTGTCAAAGGCCACCCGGCAATCCGGCTCAAAATGCTTTGTATCTGTCGTCATTTGCGAGAATCTTCTCTCTCCAACCTCAAAACCGCCATTTTTGGCCCGCTAGGCGGCATTGCCAGAGTATATCCCATTCCCGCCACACTGCAAACAATCCTACAATATTTCCAATAATTTTCCAATTGGAAACTTGCACAATCGAAATTCGCTGCTAGAGTAGGCAACATTGGCACCTTTGATGTCGCTCCTTTCGCCATCGATTTGCCTGTTTTCATGGCCACTCTTTGTCCGCCGTTCACTTATCCCAACCACCGCCCATCCAGGGCAAGAAAACTCGTATCTCGGAGGATTGTCAGATGAAAGTCAGCACAACATTGTCAGTAATTGCAGTCTGCATCTCGTCGGCTTTGTGCGCTTCCGCACCCGCCGCAATCGTCGTTCACCAACAGGCGGCTGCCGCTCCAACCTATTCAACAACTCTCAACTTCGATGAGGCCGGCGGACCGACCGGCAACGTCTCCAGCACCGCTTGGCTCGGCAGCCATGGCGTCACCATCAGCACCGGCGTTGATGTCGATCACGTCGGCGTCGCTGATATGACCGGCACCTTCCCATGGCTCGGCAACGGCAATTCCGCCCAAGGATCATTCGGCCTCTATCTCGACTTCGCCCAGGACGTTACCTCAATCTCCTTCCAGGCATGGGGCAGCGCCGGCGCACCAAGTCCCTTCGGTGGCGGTATGCAGGTTTTCGTGCTTGACAACGGTGGAAATCCCATCGCCGGAGATTCCTTCACTCCTGCATGGGGTGGCACCGGCTTGAC
>CAZWJR010000063.1:0-6487 GCA_964634655.1 uncultured Isosphaeraceae bacterium
GCCCACGCTGCACCACAAGATCCAGGAACTAAGCGACATCGGCGGCACCCAAATCCTCATGCAAGGCGGCATGAATCCCAATCTGCCGCTCGATTGGTACACCGATCTGTTGTCTCTCATCAAGCAGCAATTCCCGCACGTTCATATTCATGCATTCAGCCCGCCGGAGTTTATTGAGTTCGTCCGCTTCTTCCAGCCGCCGGGGAATTCACTCGAAGACCAACTTCGCTGGGTGATGCAACGCCTCAAGACCGCAGGTCTGGATTCGGTGCCAGGTGGCGGCGGCGAAATCTTCGCGCCTCACGTTCGCCGCAAGATCGGCCTTGGCAAGTGCGATGCGAACGAATGGCTCACCGTCATGCGCATCGCCCATGAACTTGGCATGAACACCTCGGCCACCATGATGTTCGGCCACATCGAGGGCATCGCGGACCGCATTCATCACATGGAAATGGTCCGTCAATGGCAGGATCGGTCCATCAATGATTTTGCGCAGGACGGCGGCGGCCGGTACAAAGCATTCATCGCCTGGCCGTTCCAGCGGGAGAACACGCCACTGGGCCGCGTCAAGGAATGGGGCGAGGGCCAGGAGGACGACATCAATCAACCGTTCCCCGGCGATGTCACGACCAGTGAATCCACGCATCCGCAATTTGGTCGCCGCGTCCGCATGGCTGGCTCCAGTGACTATCTTCGCACGCAGGCAATCAGTCGCCTGTATCTCGACAACATCTACTCCATCGGTTCCAGTTGGGTGACGATGGGTCCCAACATTGGTCAGGTCGCTCTGCAATACGGGGCCAACGACATGGGCAGCGTGATGATGGAGGAAAATGTCGTCAGTGCTGCGGGAACCACGTACTGCCTGAATGAGGCCATGATCTGCCGACTCATCCGCGATGCCGGGTTCGTTCCTGGGCAGCGGAATAATGAATACAACCTGCTGAAGGTGCACACGGGGGCCGATTCACCGGATCGCCGCGTGACGGATTGGTCTTCTCTGCGTGCCCAGTCACTGCATGTGCAAACCAAGGAGCAGGAGACTCACGAAGTGGCGCTGACCATTGGTTCGAGCGGTCAGTCCTGATCAACCTGCTGCCGGTTGTGGTTCGGGGGTCTTCGCTGGCTCCTTGTCCTTCTTTGCCTTCATTCCCTGATAGATGATTGCCTGGACGACGGCTCTTTCGCCGAGGAGTCGGCCGCCGCGTGCGCTGGCTTGTTCGAGATTCTTGAATTGGCCCTTGTCCATTTCATTTTCAAATTGCGTGAGCGCATGTTCCAGCGAGAGCATCATGTTTGCCACCACGCTCCATTCCTCGCGGGTGTTGGGGCGATACTGCTGCAACAGGTCTATGGGCACTTCGATTTTCCATTGGCGATCGTGTTCGCGCATCATCAGGCCGAAGCCGAATGCGGGTTGGCCATCGATCAGCACCGCGGCGGTGCCATCGCCCAGGTCCTCGGCGGTCAGGCGATCGCGCTGCTCGGTCATCAGGCCAAACGGGTCGGCGAGAAACTTGCTTAGAAAGTCCAGATCGTTGCGGCGGGAGGCTTCTTCGGCTTTGGTGCGTTCCTTGTCGATCTCGTTCGGGAAGCGGTCGCGCAGTTTTTTCGCCACGCGAAACAATTGGCCGAGCATGTCGCCGGTTTTGTCGATGACGTTCTGAATTGCGCTGGCTTCGGTGACGCCATCGGCGTAGGTGATGTCGCGCGGCTCGATGTGGACCATTATGCCGAGCATTTCTGGATGGCCATCCACGATCATCTGATGCATGGCTTCCAGAGCGGCCTGCGGGGTGGAGGTGTCGTACTCCGGCTTGGAGCATCCGCCCAGAATCGCCGTCGCAAGAGCAATTGCTGCAAGTGTGCATCGCAGAACCATGCGCGGATGATAGCAACCCACTATCATGTCCGAAGATGAAAATCACGCTCAATGGCGAGGAAATGACGCTGGAGCAGGCTTGCACGGTCCGCACGCTGCTGGACCATCGCGGTCTGTCAGCCGCACCGTGCGCGGTGGAAGTGAATCGCCAGATTGTCCCCAAACGCCAGCATGAACAGCGGGTTCTTGCGGATGGCGACCGTATTGAAATCGTAACGCTGGTTGGTGGCGGATAAGCCGAAATCGAATGACTGTTCGAGTCCGTTTGAAAAATGCACCGCAGAGACGCAGAGAACGCAGAGGAGCGAGAAGAAATGTGTAAGGAATCCGCAAGCAAACAATGATTGACTTTTCTCTGCGATCTCTGCGTCTCTGCGGTGAAAAGTCCTTCTGATACGTAATGAAGCCCCAAATACCCATGTCTCAACAAGTTCAATCCCTCCCCATCATCGCGCCGCTTCGTCTTGGGCATCTCACAATCACCAATCGTTTGATTGTCGGCACCGGCAAATACGCGACGTATGAGATCATGCAGGAGGCTCTGGATGTCAGTGGCGCGGAGGTAGTTACCGTTGCCGTGCGGCGGGAGCGGCTGATTGATTCGCAGGGCCGATCCATTTTGGATTTTCTGGATACGGATCGCTACACCATTCTGCCGAACACCGCGGGGTGTTTCACGGCGGAGGATGCGGTGCGCGTGGCACGGCTGGGGCGGGAAATCCTGGAGCAACTGGATAACCCCGGCAAGGCGTGGGTCAAACTGGAAGTTCTTGGCGACAAGAAGACGCTGCTGCCTGATCCGGTTGGCACGCTGGAGGCATGCAGGGAACTGGTGGCGGACGGTTTCAGCGTGATGTGTTACAGCAGCGATGATCCGATCATGGCAGTGCGGTTGCGCGATGCGGGGGCCACGAGCGTCATGCCGGCGGGAAGCCCGATTGGCAGCGGGCGGGGTATTGCGAATCCGGCGGCGATTCGGATGATTCTCGAACTCCTCAAAGGCAACGGGGAAGCGGAGAAGAGGGGAAGAGGAGAAGAGGGGCAGAGCATGACGCAACGACACAATCCCCCGATCTCCTCTTCCCCTCTTCCCCCCTACCCCGTCATTGTTGATGCTGGCGTTGGGACGCCGAGCGATGTGACGCTGGCAATGGAACTTGGGGCGGATGGAGTGCTGCTGAACACGGGTATTGCCCATGCCCAAGACCCGGTGCGGATGGCTGTGGCAATGAAGGCTGCGTGCGAGGCGGGCTACCACGGTTTTCGGGCGGGGCGCATTCCGCGGAAGATGTATGCATCGGCTTCCAGTCCGTGGGCGGGTGTGGTTGGGGTGATTCCGGGCGAGTGATTTTCCCGCCGCGTCGCCGCGACTCGACTCATTACAATCCATTCCCACATGTCGCCCCGGCTCGCACTTTCCATTTTCCACGTTTTGCTGTGCTGCCTTCTGACATCGTTTTTTGCGGGCATGTTGGTCGGCTGTGCCCATCGCACTCCTGCCTCTCTGACCGAAACCAAACCCATAAATCTCACGTTCACAACCGCTGAGGGGTACGTCTTTGATGCCCTTATCGATGCGCCGCCCGTAACCGCCCGCAACGGCTGGGGCGTGCTGATGATGGGGGGAGGCTATGGCAACGACCTGGACTGGACTGTTCCCGGCTCCCTGACGATGGATGGTAAAATGGTCCAGTTCACGATCAACGGTGAAACGCATCGCGATGCCCCGCTCATCAGCCGCGCCCTTGTCGATCGCGGCTTTGTCGTCATGCGCTGGAGCACGATTCGCCAGAATGATCCACTGAAAGACCGCTGGCCGATGGAATCGACCACGTATCCGCTGCCGACAATGCTGGAACACGCCCGCGCGGCGCTGGCTGCGTTTCGCAAACAGGGAACCGCCAAGCCCGATCGCATTCTTCTGCTTGGCCAAAGTCTCGGCGGCACGCGCGCCTGCACGATTGCCGGTGAGGATGACGCCATCGCGGGTCTCATTCTGCTTGTTCCCGCACAACTGACGCGCGAGGGGACCGCGGGCAAGAGCGTGACCGACTATGGCATGCGATGGGGCGAAGAGGTGCTGGAGCAACGCCGAATCCCGGCGATCATCATCTGCGGCGAAATCGACAAACACCAGGGTCAGCACGGCCCGATCATGCAGCGAATCGTTGAGGAACACGGGCTTTCGCAGGTTGAGGTTCACGTCATGCCGGGGCTTGGCCACCAATTGAGCCGCGAAGAGGATGGCCGGTTTGATCCGATTGATGATGGCGTGGTGCGGATGATTGCGGATTGGGCGGCGAATATTGCGAACGTGAAATGAAACTTTTCTTCTTGCTTTGCAGGAGGGGGACAGGGCGTGGGCGGGAGGGGTTTTGAGAGCCAAATGGTGTAGTTTGCGCGCGCCGTTGGGGGTAGCGCTGAAGTGTTTTTGGGACATGCAAAAGTGGCGATTTGAGAGCGCCAAGAGGGGTTTTTGAACAAAGTGGTGTAGTTTGCGCGCGCCATTGGGGGTAGCGCTGGATTGCTGTTTTGGGGGGTAAAGGGAAGTTCGGAATACCGAGTTCCGAGTACCGAGTGCTGACGGCGGATGGGTCGGGAAAGGGCGTTGGGAGGCCTGGTGGTCTGGGGTGATTCGGGGTGGGCGTGGAATGGGCGAGGTTGGCATTTTGTTGCTCCGTATAGGGGGCCAAAAGCCGTGTTTGCGCGCGCCGATTTGACATTTTGGATGGCGGGCTGGGACGAAACGCTGGAATTGCAGGGGTGTTTTGCAAAAAGATTTTTTACAAAATTGCCGGATTTTGTTTTTGGATGGGGCGCGGTTTTGCGCGCGGGGGCGTTGGCGTGATTCAGGTCTACGGAAAGCGCGACGGACGGGCTGGATAGAGACCAAGAAACTGCCTCGCTGGCGCGTCGGCCTGGTGGATTTTGATCGCGATGAAGCCTGCTGTGAAGTTACGGCTTCCCACCCACCCCCTGGCCCCCTCCCTCAAAGGGAGGGGAAATTTGCGTATCCGCACTTTCTTGTCAATGCGCGACGCGCTTGCCGAGGTACTGCGAGACCTCGTTCACCAGTTGATCTACGGTTTTGCGATCCGGGCCTTCTAGGTTTAATCGGAGCAGCGGTTCGGTATTGCTTGGGCGGACGTTGAGCCACCATTTGCCCATGTCGAGGGTTACGCCGTCGATTTCTTCGATTTTGGCTTTGGGGTATGCCTGTTTGAGATCGTCGATGGCGAGTTCCTTGTCTTCGACTTCGAAGTTGATTTCGCCGGATTGGGTGTAGCGGCGGGCGGGGGCGACGAGTTCGCTCATGGGTTGCTTGGATGCGGCGAGACCGCTGATGACGGCGGCGAAGGCTATTGCGCCGGAATCTGCGCAGAAGTTTTTGCGGAAGTAGAAGTGGCCGGAGAGTTCCCCGCCGAAGACTGCTTTTTGTTCCGCCATGACCTGCTTCATGAAGACGTGGCCGACGCGGGATTTGATGGGCTTGCCACCGGCTTCCTTGATCATCTCCGGGAGGGATTTGCTGGAGCGGAGGTCGTAGACGACGGCCGCGCCTTTGTCGTTCTTGAGAAAGAGCGTGGCGAGCCATGCGGTGAGGTGATCGCAGCCGACGGTCTGGGCTTTTTCATCGACGACGACGCAGCGATCGGCGTCGCCATCGAAACAGATGCCGACATCGGCCTTGTTGGCTTTGACGGCGTCCTTGAGTTGTGTGAGGTTGGATTCCACGAGGGGGTTCGGTTCGTGGAGGAACTCGCCGGTGGAGTTATCGAAATTGAGTTTGACGATTTTGAGGCCGGGGACATCGGCAAAGACTTTGGGGACCATGGTGCCCGCCATGCCGTTGGAGGCATCTATGACGACGGTGAGTTTGCGTGAGCCATCGAGAAGTTTTTCGTGGAGGAACTGGCGGACGTGATTGCGGTAGTCGTCCCAGAGATCGCGTTTTTCCTCGCGGCCGGGCTTGCCGGGAAGTTTTTCGCGATCGGCCATGGCGGCGAGGTGGCGGATGGTATCGAGGCCGGTGGTCATGCCGACGGGTTTGGCGGCGATCTTGGAAATCTTGAAGCCATTGTAGTTGGCGGGGTTGTGGGAAGCGGTGACCTGAATGCCGCCGGCACAGCCGAGGTGATTGATGGCGAAGTAGATGAAGGGTGTATCGACCATGCCGACATCGATGACATGGGCGCCGAAATCGCGGATGCCCTGTTTGAGGGCATCGGAGAGTTTGGGAGAACTTTTGCGCATGTCGCGGCCGACGACGATGTGGCGCATCATGGGTTCATCGTGGCCGGTGCTGGAGGCTTGCTCGGTGAGGAATTGCGCGGAACCGTAGCCGATCTGCCAGGCCAGTTTCTCATTGAGAGGCTTGGGGTATGTGGCGCGAACGTCGTAGGCTTTGAAGACCTTGCCGAGCATGGGCGTTGGTTCCTGATAAGGCGAGGGAAAGTGCGGATGATAGCAAAAATGAAGTCGCCAATTGAATTCACCACGGAGACACGGAGACACGGAGGAGAGATTGGATTTTTTCGTGCGGACGAAAATGAAGATATGAAACAAGTTGCCGCATGCACCCCTCACCCTGCCCTCTTCCCTCAA
>CAZWJR010000063.1:6497-13447 GCA_964634655.1 uncultured Isosphaeraceae bacterium
CCATCTGTGAAATCTGTGGTTGTTTCAATCCGGCCCGGCTAGTCGAATGACGCGTCGGCATCTGATGATGAATCGGCATTGGATATGTCTTCGATTTCGACGCCTTCGGGGAGGGATTCGAGGAATAGTTTGCCGTAGGCTTT
This sequence comes from uncultured Isosphaeraceae bacterium, assembly GCA_964634655.1. Lineage (GTDB taxonomy): Bacteria > Planctomycetota > Phycisphaerae > Phycisphaerales > SM1A02 > CAZWJR01. The sequence continues at coordinate 6,641 of CAZWJR010000063.1, forward strand.
TGTGACGATGCGGGGATCGAGGATTGCGACGAGGCCGGTGTCTGTGGTGGAGCGGATGAGGCGGCCGACGCCTTGTTTGAAGCGGATGACGGCGCGGGGGAGTTGATCGTCGAAGAAGGCATTGCCGCCGCGTTTTGTGATGAGTTCGTGGCGGGCTTCGACGATGGGACGATCGGGGACTTCAAAGGGAAGGCGGGTGATGATGACATTGCGAAGGCCACGGCCACGGACATCGACGCCCTGCCAGAAACTGTTGGTGCCGAGGAGGACGGAGCGTTCATCATCGCGGAAACGTTTGAGGAGGAGGCCGGGCGGTCCATCGGCGCCTTGGATGAGGAGGGGGAATGAATTGCCATCAAACGAGCCGCGCCCGTAAGGAAGCGGTTCGGCGTCATCCGCTCCCTCACGGTCGCGGCTCGTTGCGTTCGGTTGCAGCAGTGGGCGGAGGCGGTTGGCGACGCTGTTGAGCATTGCGAAACTTGTGAAGAGGACGAATGCTCCGCCATCGGTTTTGCGGATGAGGTCTGCGATGCGCGGGACGAGGCGATCAACGTAGTTGGGTTGGTTGGGCTCGGGCATGGAACGATCGATGAGGACACGCATCTGTGCGGCGTGATCGAACGGGCTGCCGAGTTGGATGGCGGTGGCGTTCTCGCAGCCGAGGCGGGTTTTGATGTGGGAGAAATTGTTGGGGCCAATGGCGAGGGTTGCGGAGGTCATGATGACGGAAATGTCGCGGTTGAAGAGACGATCCTGGAGGATTGGCGCGACATCGACGGCGGAACACTTGAGGGCGACGCGGGGTGTGGATGTGCGGCGGGTGGAGTGAGATCCTGCGCGGGCGAGACGCCCGCGCTCCCCGCTGCCCCCGCTGCTGTGTCCCCCGCTGTGCCCGCTGCTCTGCACGCCACTGTGTCCGCCACTTTGTCCCCGGCCACTGGTCGGGCGCGGGTTGCGTTCGTTTTCGCCGCCTTCGAGCCAGTAGACGCAGCCATCCATGGTTTGGCTGACGAGGGATTCGGCGGCGGCGACGATTTCGAAGGTTCGCTGGGAGTAACTGTTGAGTTCGTATTCGTCCTGCTCGCTGGCGGCGTTTTCCTTGAGGATGCGGAGGTTTGCGCTCAAGTCCTTCATGGCGGGGACGAGGGTGTTTTCAATGATGTCCGGTTGGCGGATGCGGCCGTTGTTGACGCCGGATTGTGATTGCCATGCGAGCAGATTGCTGAAAAAGCGTTCCATTTCATCGCGGCAGTGAAGCGTGTGCTCGATGGTTTGATCGATGAGTTGGGTGGAGCCGTCCTTTAGTTTGAGGGTGGTGAGAAAACCTCTGCGGGTGCGGGACTGGTAGAGGAGGTTGAGGAGATGGCGGACGCGGCCTTCGCTGACGGACATGCCGAAGTGATCGGCGGCGACTTCCTCCACGCAGTGGGCTTCATCGAGAATGACGTGCTGATATTTGGGGAGAAAGCCCACGCCATCGACGCGCAGGGCGAGATCGGAAAAGAAGAGCGCGTGATTGCAGACGAGCAATTGGCCGTTTTCCATGCGGCGGCGGGCCTGCTGGTAGAAGCATTTGTCGTAGGTTGGGCATTTCTTGCCCATGCAGTTGTGGGAATCTGACTGGACGTAATCCCAGACTTCGCTGCGGGAGAGTTGGGGCAAGGTGGCGAGTGTGCCATCGCGTGTGCCGTAGGCCCAATCTTCGATGATGTGAAGTGAGTGGCGGGCATCATCATCGTAGAAGAGGCGTTCCTGTTTCTCGCTGGCGAGTTTGAGACGGCGGAGCGAGATGTAATTGCCACGACCTTTGACGAGGACTGCGCTGAACTCTTCGGGGATGACGGCGTTGAGGAGCGGGATGTCTTTTTCGATCAACTGTTCCTGCAGGTTGATGGTGTTGGTGACGACGAGGACGCGCTCGTTGTGTTCCACGATGCGTTTGATGGCGGGGATGAGGTAGGCGAAGGATTTGCCGACGCCGGTGCCTGCTTCGATGAGGAGGCGGCCTTTTTTCTCCATGGCGGAATCGACGGCGGCGGCCATTTCGACTTGTTGAGGGCGGGATTCAAAGCCGGGCAGGCGACGGGCGATCGCGCCTTCGGGAGAGAGAAGGTTGAGGACATCGACGGGCATGGGTGGATTGTAAGTGGGTTGGGGAGGTGCAGGAACTGATGGGAGTTGCGACGGAGGCGGTGCGGGGGATGGGGTACACTCACGGACTGGCGGTGGCGGCACGTGAGTTTTGTAGTGAAGTGGAACAGAGGATTTAATGGATGCTTGTTGAACCAGTGCATCGAAGTTGGTGGGCGCGGCTGGCGGAACTTGCGGCTGGGTTTGGCGGCAGTGCGCTGCTGAAGTGGGTTTTTGATTGGGTGTTGTATCCGCTTGTGATTTTTTCACTGGGGCTGGGATGGGGCGGATTGGTGATGTCGCTGGCTTCGTTTGCCGTGTGCATTGTGTTGCTGTGGGTGTACGACCTGCTCAAGCGGGACTGGCTGGGCATCGAGGCGATCAAGGCGTTGCGTTTGCGGGAGGGACATCGCGGATGGCGGCGGGTGGCGGCGGCGGCGCTGAATCGTGGTGATGCGATTGCGTTTGTTGTGCTTTCGATTCACTTTGACCCGTTTGTTACCACAGCGTATTTGCGACGAGGCCAATTCAACGGCATGAGCCGACGTGATTGGGTGATTTTTGTGAGCAGTTGGGCGCTAAGCAACGGGTTCTGGATCGCTGCGTGCTATTTGGGGATTAGCGCGTTGACGTGGCTTTGGCCAGTGTGAATTGAAATGCGGTTAGCCGCCGAGGGGAACGCGATTGGGTTCGCCGGGTTGGCGCGGGTAGGTTCGTGGGGTTTTGCGGGTTTTTTCGATGAGGACGATGGTGCCGGTCCCCCCCGCTGCTGCTGTGGTTTCAACGATGTGTGCGTGGAGCAGGTGCAGGGCGGCTTTGGAGTCTGCGATTTCCTCGGCGGCTTTTTCGCCTTTCATGGCGATGATGTGGCCGCCGACTTTGGCGAGCGGGACGGTGAGTTCCAGAAGGACGGGGAGACGGCCGACGGCGCGGGCAAGGACAAGATCGTATTTTTCGCGATGCCCCCCTGCGGAATTTCCGCCGCCCCCACTGCCGTCGCCGGAATGAGCCTCGGCCGTTGCTCTGCCGCCGGCGCTTTTGTGTTCCTGGCCGATGGTCTCGGCGCGGTCGTTGATGACGGTGACGTTTTTGAGGTTGAGTTGGTTGATGGTGTCCTGAAGGAAGCGGGCTTTTTTGCCAGTGGCTTCGAGGAGGGTGAAGTGGATTTGTGCGGAGCGGAGGACGATGGCGAGGGGGATGCCGGGGAGGCCGCCGCCGGAGCCGACGTCGATGACTTGGATGGGCGAGGCGCGTGTGCCACTGAAGTTTTCGATGCCAGGACTGTCGGACGCGGGCAGGATGCCCGCGCTCCCCGATGTGGGATTGCATGCGCTGTCGGCGGCAGGCGAGGCGGGTGTGCCATCGGTTGTAGAGCTTTCCTGGATCGCAACGATGAAGGGGACGAGTGTGAGGCTGTCGAGGATGTGGCGGGTCCATGCTTGATCGGGATCGGTGATGGCGGTGAGGTTGAAGCGCGTGTTGGCATCGAGGAGCAGGGCGAGGTATTGGGAGAGTTTTTCGAGATCGCCGGGTTCGAATTCGATGTTGAGGGCGGCGGCGCTTTGAAGGAAAGCGGGTGGTGGTTGAGGCGCGACAGGGAGCATGCGGAACGAGAGTGTAGCGTGCGTCATTCCCGCGCATGCGGGACCGTAATGGTCAGGATTGAAATGGAGCTGGCCTCTGTGCCCGCGCGCGGCCGGCAGAGACGCCGGCCCCACTGGTGGTGGATTTCGGTGGAAGTCCAGATTGTTTCGCTCATTCGCGCTCACTGGGTTCCCAACTGCGCCGGAAAGACGCGCCCAGGTACTGGAATGACGAGGGCCGCGCGGGAACGACGTTAGACGTCTTCGTCGAATTCGAAGGATTTGCGTGACATGTATTTGGGGCGGCGCATGGCTATGTTGAAGAGGAGACCGATCATGATCCAGGTTGTGAGCATGCTGGTTCCGCCGTAACTGACGAACGGGAGCGTCATGCCCGTGATGGGCAGGAGGCCGATGTTCATGCCTGTGTTGATGACCATTTGTGCGAAGGTTGCGGCGACGATGCCGACGGCGACAAGACGGCCGAAGGGGTCTTTGCAGAAGCCGGCGGTGAGGAGGCCGCCGATGGCAAAGAGGATGAAGAGAGCCCACGTTGCGAATGCGCCGGCCATGCCCCAGCGACAGCAGACGACGGCGAAGACCATGTCGTTGTGATCTTCAGGCAGGTGGTTGTAGCGAATGAGTTCCGAGGCTTTGTCGCGGCCTGCGCCGAAGATGCCGCCCGCGCCGACGAGGGTCATGGCTTTGGCGCCCTGGTAGCCGATGCTATCTTCGTAGCGCGGATTGCCTTGCACCTGTGCGATCATGGCTTTGATGCGATTCTTCTGATGCGGTTCAAGGAAGGGGTAAAGGGTGGGCGCAGCGGAGAGGCCGATGACGATGATGAGAATGATGTGCTTGATCCTTGCGCCGGCGGCAATGACCATTGCGAAGAGTGTGGGCAGAAAGAGGAGTGATGTACCGAGGTCCGGTTCCTTGAGAATCAGAGCCATCGGGATAAATGTGAGAGCGAGGAGCGACAGCAGGCCAAAGATATTGCGGTAGTGGCTTTTGTAACGGAGATAGGTCGCCAGGGTGAGGATGTATGCGATCTTGGCGAGTTCGGAGGGTTGAAAATCCGTGACGATGGCGTTGATCCAACGGCGGGAACCGTTGCGCGGGCGGACGATGGCCTCCGGCACCATTGGGATGAGAACGAAAACGAGTAGCGCCATTACGACTGCCATGAGCGGGTAACTGATGCGCTGCAGGAAGCGGTAATGGGGAAAGGCGATGACAGCGGCGGCGGCGAAACTAACGGCGAGGAAGGCGATCTGGCGCAGTGCGTAGTTGGGTTCGTTCGGGCGATCGACGGTGCTGATGGCGAGCACACCCATCACGCTTAATGCGGCGGCAGAAGCAATGCACAACCAACCGACGTTGAACCACGTTTGGCGTGGTTGATGGAGAGCGCGGGAGTTGCCCTGTACATCGGCTGGTGAGTAGCCACGGCTGGCTGAAGCGGGAGATGGAGAAGCGGCCTGACTCAATGATCACCTTCGTGGTCAGGCGGTTCCGGATCGGACTGCGGAGCGGCGTGCGACCGTGAGGGGACCGCGTTCGGATCGCCGGGCAGGTAGCCTTCGGCTTGCAAAGCGCGGATGATCTGGTTGGCGATTGGGCCGGAGGTTCTCCCGCCGGAGCCGCCGCCCTCCACAATCACGGCGATTGCGTGCATGGGCTTGTTGGAATCCTTGGGGCCAACGAGGCCGACGAACCATGAGTGATCGACCTGGTCATAGGTAATCTGGTCCTTGCCGTTGATTATGCCATCGCCATTGGTGTCTTTGAGTCGAATTGGCGGAGCCTGTGCGGTACCGGTTTTTGCCCAGACCTGCACGCCGACGGAATTGATAATGGGTTCTTCATCGCCGGGTGAGTAGGTGATGTGGTTGCCTGTGCCGTGGTGTTCCATGGCGGCTTGGCGGAGGCCTTCGAGAACAGCGGCGACGAGTTTGGGAGATAGGTGAAGATCATTTGTGCGCCTGGGACGTTCACCACGCGGATCATCTTGCAAAAGCGTTGCGTCACGAATGGTTCCGCCCCGTGCGATGGTGGCGTATGCGTTGGCGGCCTGGATGGGTGTCCATGTTACGGGGCCTTGACCGATACCCATGATGACTTGGTTGAACTTGATTTCCTGAACCATGCCACGGAGTTTTTCGATGGATGGCAGGCCGCCTTCGCCTTCGCCGAGGCGGATGGGTTTGGAATCGCCATCGAGATCGTCGTACATGAGGCCAATGTTGAGCGTGCCACCCAAACCGAAGTTGCGAAACCATTTGATCAGGCGATCCATTCCCAGACGATCACCAAGTGTGTAGAAGAAAATGTTGCAGGAACGTGCGAGGGCTTCGGAGGCAAGAAGCGGGCCGTGGGTTTGCATGCCGTATTGGGGGCGGTAGATCCAGCAGCGGGCGGCGTCTTTCTTGTCTGCAAAGTAATGGCCTGTGCAGTTGATGGTGTTATCGAGGTTGTGCAGGCCTTCGGTAACAGCGGCGGAAAGCACGAGGGGTTTGATGATGGAGCCGGGCGGGTAGCCGACTTCCACAGCGCGATTGACGAGCGGATTGTTTGCCAATCGCTGCTCATCGGTCATTCCATCACCCATCGCGATGGTTGGCATGGAGACCATGGCGAGGATTTCGCCGGTTTGGATTTCCAGCACGGCGGCGGCGGCGTTGAGAATTGTGCCAACGGGAAGGGCCGCGTTCTTGTGCCAGGCCTGAACCTTGGTGAGACCGAGTTCCGGCGAGAGAATGGCTTGGACGCGGGCCTGGAGTGCGATATCGATTGTGAGATGAACGTCTTCGCCGGGTGTGGCGGCGGTGTTGATCTGCTCGCCGGTATCCATGCGTTCACGGACCTGACCACGCAGGCCACGGAGTTGATCTTCAAAGACGCGCTCGATGCCTCGGGCGCCAATGCTGTCGCCCGGTGCGTACCAGCCAAGATCAATCTGACCAGTCTTTGGATCGCGAAACGGTCGGCGAAGCGCATCGGCGGCCCAGACATCATCGCGCATGGAACCGATGATGTGATCCGCGACGCCGGTAACACGAACGGTGAGCGGCTGATCCTTTGCCATGGGTCG
>CAZWJR010000064.1:0-13384 GCA_964634655.1 uncultured Isosphaeraceae bacterium
ACACCCCTGCCGCCGCCCGCCCGCAAGGCCGCGTTGAAGTTCATCTTCATCACACTGCTGCTGGATGTGTTGGGTGTCGGGCTTCTCATTCCCGTTGCACCCAGACTGATCGAATCCTTGCTTCATGGCGGAACGGGCGGCACCGAGGCCGAAGCCGCGCCGTATGTCGCTGGTTTGCAGTCAACCTTTTACGCCATGGCCTTCATGTTCTCTCCCATGTTGGGGGTCTTGTCAGACCGTGTCGGCAGGCGACCGGTGATCCTCATTTCACTCTTTGGTTCAAGTGTGGATTATCTCGCCATGGCGTTGGCTCCGACGCTGCCGTGGCTGTTTCTCACGCGCATTGTGAATGGATTAACCGGGGCAAGTTTCAGCGCCGCAAGTGCCTATGTGGCAGATGTCACACCACCGGAGAAACGGGCAGCGGGCTACGGAATGATCGGAGCGGCGTTCGGCCTGGGCTTCGTCATCGGACCAGTCATCGGCGGGGTGCTGGGCGCGGTGAGCATACGTTTGCCCTTCTACGTTGCATGCGGCCTGTCGCTGGCAAATTGGATGTACGGAATGTTTGTACTGCCGGAATCATTGGCGCCGGAGAATCGTGCGCCTTTCAAACTCCGCAAAGCGAATCCGGTAGGAGCGATGTATTCACTCCGGAAATACCCGTTGGTCCTGGGAATGGCAATTTCGCTCTTTCTCCTGAACATGGCCCAATTCGCGTTACACGCCACATGGGCGCTTTCCATGCAGTACCGCTTCAAATGGTCGCCGGTGGAGATCGGGATTTCGCTGGCGATCGTCGGCGTGGGTGCCGCCGTCGTCCAGGGTGGCCTGGCGCGGCGGCTGATCCCAGCATTGGGCGAAAAACGGTCATTGATGTTCGGGTTGGCGATGGGTGTGGCCGCCTACATCGCCTACGGTGCGGTGCCCATGGGACATGGCAATGGATGGATGATCTACGCCATCATTGCCATCGCTTCGATCGGAGCAATTTCGCAGCCAGCGGGTCAGGCGCTCGTCAGCAAAGAAGTGTTGCCAAACGAACAGGGAACCATCCAAGGAGCCATCGCCAGCCTGGTGAGTCTGGCGGGCATCATTGGGCCTCTAATTGGTGGCGCGGTGCTGGCGATGTTTATCCGGCAGCAGCCCGCGCTTCCCAATTCACCCATTCCACTTCAGGGTGCAAACTTCTACATGAGCGCGTTTCTGGCTGTCCTTGGCTGGATCGCCGCCGCCTGGGCCGTGCGACATCATATTGAGAAGGGTCGAGTCGTCCCGCTCAAATCCGCCTGACCAGTTGCCGATTATGGCGAAATGTGAACAACCAGTTTCCGCTCGCCGCCTTTATGGCGGTGTTCCCAAACACAAATCCCCTGCCAACGGCCCAGAGCGAGTTTTCCATCCAGAATGGGGATTCCCAGCAAGGTCGCCGTCATGGCCGCCTTGATGTGGGAAGGCATATCGTCCGGCCCCTCATCGTTGTGGGTGAAAAGCGAATCGCCCTCTTTCACCAGCCTGTTGAACCAGTTCTCCAGATCGCGGCGGGCTGATGGATCCGCGTTTTCCTGAATGACAAGGCTGGCGGAAGTGTGCTGAATGAACACCGTACAGAGGCCGCTTTCAACACCCGCTCCAGCCACAACGCCTGCGATTTGTGCCGTCACATCGTGCAGCCCTTGTTGGGTGGTGGGAATCGACAGTCGCTTGACCATGCGATCACAATACCAGACGCCGGAGCCGGACGTTGGCCAGCCCGGCCCTGCAAACTCGCCGGGAAAAAATGAGAAATGTAACCTCGACTTTCGTACACTACCCGCATGGAAAAAACCGCCGCCCGCAGTGTTGTCACCTTGTCCCCCCCACCCAAGCCCATTCGTCGCGGACTTGAGCCGAGTTGGACGCTGGATGATGCGCGCGAGCTCTACCAGATTCGCCGTTGGGGCGGTGGGTTCTTCGATGTCAACGAATCGGGCAACGTCGAAGTCCGCCCTCATAAAACCGCGCTTCCATCCATCGATCTTCACGAAGTAATCCAAGGATTGAAAGAACGCGGCATCAAGACGCCGGTCATCCTCGCATTCAGCGATCTGCTCGCCCGCCGTCTCACCGATCTTCATCAGGCTTTCCAAAACGCAATCGGTGAGCACGGCTACAAGGGCGAGTACCGCGCCGTGTATCCAATCAAAGTCAATCAGCAGCGTCACGTCGTGGAAGAAGTGCAGGCGTGTGGGAAGGACTTTGGTTTTGGTTTGGAAGTAGGTTCCAAACCGGAACTGCTGGCCGTCATGGGAATGACGACGGAAACCCCCGATGCCCTGATCATCTGCAACGGTTTCAAGGAAGACAAGTACGTTGAGTTCGTTGCCATGGCTGCGAAACTCGGTCGCACCATCATTCCCGTCATTGAAAACATCGAAGAACTTCGCTTGATCCTGCGGCAGGCCGAACGATTTGAAATCAAACCGCGTATCGGTGTGCGTGTAAATCTCAACGCACCGGGCGCAGGTCGTTGGAAACACTCCACGGGCGCCAAGGCCAAGTTCGGTCTTTCCATTTCCGAAGTTCTTGAAGTCTTCGCCATTCTCAAGCGTGAAGGCATGCAGGATTGCCTGCAACTGCTCCACTGCCACCTCGGCAGCCAGATTCACGATATTCGCAACGTCAACGCTGGCGTCAACGAATTGGCCCGCGTCTACGTGGAACTCGCCAAGATGGGCGCCGGTCTTCGCTACATGGATGTCGGCGGCGGGCTCGGTGTGGACTACGACGGCAGCCAGACCAATTTCGAATTCTCCACCAACTATTCCCTGGCGGAATACGCCAGCAACATCGTCTATCGCATCATGAGCGTCTGCGATGAAGAAAGCATCCCCCACCCAACCATCGTCACCGAATCCGGCCGCGCCATGGTGGCACATCACAGCGTGTTGGTCTTTGACATCCTGGGCTCCAACAGTGCCGATCGGTTCGTCGTGCCGGAGGAATTCGCCGCGATGAACGGCGAGGAAACGCCGCGGCCGATCCTCGATCTTGTGGACGCCTACAAAAACGTATCCGAGCGCAGACTGCTTGAGTGCTATCACGATGCACTACAGGCGCGCGAAGAGGCCATGAGCCTTTTCAACCTCGGCCACATGAGCCTGCAGCATCGGAGCGTCGTCGATCAGATCTTCTGGGCCACCACTTCCAAGATTCGCGACAAGTGCCGCGATCTGGATTCTGTGCCCGAGGAACTGCAGGAACTTGAAACGCAGTTGAGCGACACGTACTTCGGCAACCTTTCAATTTTCCAATCACTGCCCGACATCTGGGCCATCAATCAGATTTTCCCCGTGATGCCCATCCATCGATTGGCAGAACAACCCACGCGGCATGCGATCATCGCCGATGTCACCTGCGATTCCGATGGCAAGATCGATCGCTTCGTGGACCTGCGCGATATCAAGAAGACCCTGGAATTGCACCCAATCCAGCATGGTGATGAATATTACCTTGCTGCATTCTTGGTCGGCGCGTACCAGGAAACGCTTGGCGATCTCCACAACCTTTTCGGCGATACCCACGTCGTCCACATTCGCCTCGATGACAACGGCAAGTGGTGGATCAATCACGTTGTCGAAGGCGATTCAGTCCGGGAGGTCCTCCACTACGTGCAGTACGAGCCGGAAAAACTGCGGCAGGAAATTCGCAGAGAGTGCGAACGAGCCGTGCGTGACAACCGCTTGACCGTTGCGGAAAGCCAGGCTCTTAGCAAAGCCTACGAAAACGGCTTGGCGGGATACACGTATCTGGAATGATGTTTTGTGAAACGCAAATAACCAAGCCCGGACATTTCGATGCCCGGGCTTTTTTCTTCTATCATCCGCACCCATGTCTACAAAAATGAATCCCGGTTTTGGCGGCCTGCCCGCCGAGTTTCGCAGTCCCCGCACTTCGCAGATCGCCGTCCTGCCCGTTCCCTACGACAAAACAAGCACCTGGAAGAAAGGCGCGGACAAAGGCCCCGCCGCGCTGATCGCCGCCAGCGCCAACATGGAACTGTACGACATCGCCACCAAAAGCGAAGTTTATCGCCGCGGCATTCACACGTTGCCCGCAATCAAACACGCGGGCACGCCGGAAGTACTGGCCGACAAAGTCCAGAAGGCAATCAGCTCGGTCTTTGACCGCAAGCAATTTCCTGTTGTGCTCGGCGGAGAGCATTCCGTTTCCATCGGCGCTATTCGCGCTGCCGCCGCGGAGTACGGCAATTCCCTTTCGATCCTGCAAATCGATGCCCATGCCGACACCCGCGAGGAATACTTCGGCTCAACCTGCAACCACGCCTGCGTCATGGCCCGGGCTCGGGAATTGTGCCCGATCACGCAAGTCGGCATTCGTGCGATCGATGTGGAAGAAGTGGCCAAATTCGATCCCAAACGAGTTTTCTACGGCCACCAAATCGCAGGCAATCCCGATCAGCGTTGGATGAACGATGTCATCAAACAGCAGAAGAAAAACGTCTATGTCACCATAGACCTTGATGGCTTTGACCCGTCACTGCTACCCGCTACCGGCACACCGGAACCGGGCGGGCTGGGTTGGAACGAAGTGAACACCCTTCTGGAAAGACTCTGTGCCCAGCGCAATGTGATCGGCTTCGATGTCGTGGAACTGCTGCCAAAAAAGGAATTGTGGGCAAGCGATTTCGTCGCGGCAAAACTGGTCTACCGTTTCTTGAGCATCGTGTTTGCCCGGGTCAAGTAATCCGCACCACCACAACACTCCGCCCCGATCACCATCCCAAAACGTGCGCAAATATCAACGGCGCGCAGATCGTCGCATCGCTCTCAACAATGAACTTCGGCGTGTTGACGCTCAATTTGCCCCATGTGATCTTCTCATTGGGCGTCGCGCCGCTGTAACCGCCGTAACTCGTCGGTGCATCGGAAATCTGGCAGAAATAGCCCCAAAGCGGCACGGTCGTTCGCTTCAAATCCTGATGCAGCATCGGCACAACGCAAATGGGGAAATCACCCGCAATCCCGCCGCCAATCTGGAAAAAACCAACCGATCCAACCTTCACATTCTTGGATTTTGACCCACCGCCGCGCAGCGTGATCGATTTCGAATTCTTGGTGTACCACCCCGCCAGGTACATCATGTACTCAATGCCGCTGCGCACCGTGTGAATGTTCTTGATGTCACGATCGATGCAGTGGGCCGCGAAGATGTTGCCAAGGGTTGAATCCTCCCAGCCGGGAACAATAATCGGCAGGTTCTTCTGCGCCGCTGCCAGCAGCCATGAATCCTTCGGATCGATCTGGTAATACTTCTTCAATTTGCCCTTGAGCAGAATGCGATAGAAAAACTCATGCGGAAAGTAATGCTCGCCGCTGCGATCCGCCGCTGTCCACTCGTCCAGCACCGCCCGCTCCAACCTGCGAATCGCTTCCTCCTCCGGTATGCACGTATCCGTCACGCGATTCAAATGCTTGTTGTACAACTTCACTTCATCAGCCGCCGAGAGCGCCCGCCAATCCGGCACACGCACATAATGATCGTGCGCCACAAGATTGAAAATGTCCTCTTCCAGGTTCGCGCCGGTGCAGCAGATTGCATGCACCTTGCCCTTGCGGATCATTTCCGCCAGCGAAATGCCAAGTTCCGCCGTGCTCATCGCTCCGGCAAGAGTGACAAACATCTTGCCGCCGGACTTGAGATGGCGAGAATACGCCTCCGCAGCATCAACAAGGGAGGCAGCGTTGAAATGCCGGTAGTGGCGCTTGATGAAATCCGTAATTTTCATGAGGCGGAGAGAGTAAGGATTGACCGCCCCAATGGCAAGCCGAGTGGGGATCTTGACCGCGCGAAGGATCAGGTCACCGTGCGGAACTCACCCAATTGGCCCGTCTGACTTCTGATTTCCGACCTCTGACCTCTGCTCCACCGGCTCAAACGCTTCCCACCCGCCACCCAACGCCTTGTACAGAGCAATGTACGCCGCTCGAACATCGCGGTCGCTCTGAACCAATTGATCCTCCGCCTGATAGAGCGATCGCTGCGATTCCAGCACGTTGAGAAAGTCACCCAGCCCGCGCGTGTAAAGTTCGTTGGCCAGTTCAACAGCCCTGCGATTGGCGGTAACCGCTTCACCCAGCGAGTCTCGCCGACTCTGTTGTTTCCAGAAACTCACTAGCGCGCTTTCAACATCCGCCAATGAACGAATGACCGTCTGATCGTACTCTGCGATGGCCTGTTCCTGCCGGGCGTTCTGGACCGCAATGTTGCCGCGAATTCTTCCGCCAGCAAAAATCGGCCAGGTCACCGATGGACCAAAGGAATACTGCAGGCTGCCGCCATTAAAGAGTTTCGCCGCGTCACTGGCAGCAAAACCAACATTTCCTGTAAGCGAAAAACGCGGGAACAGTTCCGCCGTCGCCACACCAATGTCTGCCGTCGCCGCTGCAAGATGTCGTTCCGCCGCTCGAATATCCGGCCGCCGTCTCAACAAATCCGAAGGCAATCCGATCGGCACACGCGGTGGCAAATCCGGCAACGCCGATGGTGTTTCCAACTCCGCCACCAGCGCACCCGGTTCGCGGCCAAGCAGAACCGCCAGCGAATACATCGACTGCCTGATTGAACTCTCCAGCACCGGCACTTGAGAAGTCGTGGTCGCCAACTGTGCTTTCGCTTGCGCCACATTCAATTCACTGGCAACTCCAGCGTGAAACCGCGTCTCCGCAATTTCAACCGTTTCCTTTTGCGATCGGATGTTCTCATTCGCAATGGAAAGCCGTCGCTGAAACTGCCGCAGATCCACATAACTCCTCGCCACATCCGCCAGCAGCGTCAGCAGCACATCGCGTCGGTTTTCAACAGCCACATCAATTCCCGCATCAGCCGCTTCCACCGAACGCTCAATTCGGCCAAAGAAATCCAATTCCCACGATGCATCAAAACCCGCCTGGTACAAACTGAACGCCTTTCCCTGCGGCCCAGCACCGCCTCCCGCTCCTCCGCTCGCAGTATTTTCACTTCGACGAGACCTGCTGTATGAGCCAGTCGCGTTCACTTGAGGCAAATTCTCTCCCGTGACCACCGCACGTTGGGCTCGTGCTTCATGCACACGAGCCTCCGCAATTCGCAGATCGTGGTTGGCCTCCACCGCCCGCTCAATCAACCCGTTGAGCACCGGATCGTACATCGTCTGCCACCATTGGATCGTTTCAACAGGATCGGATATAGCGGGGCTGGATTCATCGGCCAACCACGCGGCAGGAACCTGCGCCGTGGGTGGTGTGTAGGAAGGCCCGACCGTGCAGCCGTTCATCAGAATCAGCGTCGCACCTATCACAAGTGTCGCAGTGCGAAGTCGCCGAATCATCAAGATCGTGTTCTCGGAATCAGTGGTCGTCATCGTGGGACCCTTGGCAATACAGAGGATCGTAGCACCGCGATCCATCATGTCATGCCCTCTCGAATTCTGCATCCGCCGCGTTACACTGCCGACATGCGTACTTTTCGCAGCGACAACAACGCCGGCCTCACTCCAGAATCACTCAACGCCATGGTGAAGGCAAACGATGATTCCCATGAAATCGGCTACGGCGATGATTCATACACTCAAAAGGCGATCGCTGCGTTCCAGAACGTCTTTGGCAAAGACATTGCCGTTTTCTTTGTTCCTTCCGGCACGGCGGCCAATTCGCTTGCCATTGCGTCGCTGACCGAGCCGTGGCAACAGGTGCTCTGTCACGCCCACAGCCACATCAACGCCGATGAATCCACCGCCCCGGAACGGTTCAGCCATTGCCGGGTGACTGCCATTCATACCGAATCAGGCAAAATCACCCCCGCCGACTTTGATCACGCGGCCACCTACTCCCGTGGCGATGTTCATCAACCGCAGCCCGGCGTCTTTTCCATTTCCAACTCGACGGAATTCGGAATGGTGTATTCGCCAGCCGAGATTCAGGCATTATGCAAGGCCGCCAATTCGGCGGGTTATCGGGTTCATGTCGATGGAGCGCGGTTCGCCAACGCCGTTGCCTCAATGAATTGTGACCCGCGCGATCTGGCAAACCGGGCGGGCATCGATGCCCTTTCCTTCGGCGGAACGAAAAACGGACTCGCCTTTGGCGAAGCAGTCCTCTTTTTTCCGCAGGGTGATGGCAAGGCATTCGAGCGAGCATCACAATCATTTCCCTTTCATCGCAAGGGAACCGGTCATCTACTAAGCAAGCACCGCTTCGTGGCCGCACCATTTGAAGCCGCCTTGACCGATGGAGCCTGGCTCCGCCACGCACGCCAGGCCAACGACATGGCTGCGGAGCTGGCCGCAGGCCTCACTCGACTGGGCCTTCCGCCACGCTTTCCCGTCCAGGCCAACGGCGTCTTTGTGACATTGCCACCGCGCGTTCACGATGCGCTTCAGCAACAAGGTCAAGGTTATTACGCCTTCGGCGATCCAAAGTGGAACATTTTCCGTCTCATGTGCAGTTTTAATACGAAGCCCGAGGATGTGAAATCGTTCTTGAAAGCGGTTGAATCCGCCATGAACCGATGAGACCGCCCCACTCATTCGATCCGATAACCGCCTGATTTGGCCTATATTTGAGGGGGTTTTGCCGTAGCCGTACCGATGCAGGCCCAAGTGCAATCTGCGCACGGCGGCGAACTCCAATCCGATGCGTTTTGATTTCCACTTCGTCAACTTGCCCACCGTTTGTGTCGATTCAAACCGTGAGGGATGAAACCCAGTTGGCGGTTGCCGGAGGGGCGGCCGTCTAGGGCCATGACTGCGACGGAGGATTCGCATGAATCTGTTTGAGAAAGATGTCCTGACCACCGGTGAAGTAGCCAAGATCTGCAACGTGGCTTCCCGTACCGTCAGCAAGTGGTTCGATTCCGGTCAATTGCGTGGCTATCGGATTCCCGGTTCCAAGGACCGCCGCATCCCGGTTTCCAACCTGCGCAAGTTCATGAAGAGTCACGGCATTCCGATGGACGGCCTGATGAGCGGCGGAACGCGCGTGCTCATCGTCGATGCCGATGAGGAAATCACCAACACCCTTCGCACCATCCTCTCCGAACAAACCAATTACGAAGTCCGCACCACCATCAGCGCCTTTGGCGCGGGCATCGAGTGCGAACGCTTCCGCCCTCACGTCGTGCTCCTGGATCTTCACCTGACTGATGGTGGCGATGGTCGCGCCATTGTGAAAATGCTCCAGGGCAACGACGACATGGCGACCAAGATCATCGGCATGAGCGGCAAACTGACCGACGGCCAGGCCGCCCAACTCAAACACCAAGGCTTCGA
The DNA here is from genome assembly GCA_964634655.1 of uncultured Isosphaeraceae bacterium. Classification (GTDB taxonomy): domain Bacteria; phylum Planctomycetota; class Phycisphaerae; order Phycisphaerales; family SM1A02; genus CAZWJR01. The sequence goes on from CAZWJR010000064.1 coordinate 9,308, forward strand.
CAGCGCACTTCGCAAACCCTTCAGTGTGCGACAGGTGATCGACGCCATCGAAGCCGCTCATGCAATGGTGTATTAAACAAAGTACCCAGCGCTCAACCTCGCATCCACATCATTCGACCCGCTTCATGGACGAAGCGGGTCGGTGAGTTTTTGGATTGCCCTCCGTTCGGGCCGTCGGCGGTTTCGACTACAATCGATCCATGCGGATCGCGCTGGCTCAACTCAATCCGATCGTCGGCGATGTGGCGGGAAATGCCGCGCTCGTTCTCGAAGCGATCAAGCACGCCAAAAGCCAAAACGCAGATGTTCTGGTCACCAGCGAACTTGTGCTGATCGGCTATCCGCCGCGCGATCTCCTCTGGCGCCAGGGCATGGTGGAAGCATGCGAGGCCGCAGTCCAGCAAATCGCCAAGCAAGCACCGCACATGCACGTCATCATCGGCCACCCTCGCCGAAGCCCCGCCAGCGCCAGCCTGCGGCCCTTTCGCAACAGCGCTTCCATCTGTCACGGCGGCGAAGTCATCGCGATCTGCGATAAACAACTCCTTCCCGGCTACGACGTCTTTGATGAGGACCGCTACTTTGAACCCGGCGGCCGTTCGCTTGTCCTGCCAATACTGGATCGCAAAGTCGGCATCCTCATCTGCGAAGACCTCTGGCGGGCCAAAGACGTCACCGCCAAACGGAATTATCCGATCGAACCCGTTGGTGAATGCGCTGCGCAAGGTTGCGATCTCATCATCAGCCTCCACGGCAGCCCGTTTGTCGCCGGCAAATGGAACTGCCACATCCAGCAACTAACCGAAATCGCCACCGATTACCGCCTGCCGGTCATCGCGGTCAATCAAGTCGGCGCAAACGATGATCTCATTTTCGATGGTCGCTCCGTGACAGTGGCAAATGATGGAACGCTCACAACAATTCTGCCCGGCTTTGAAAACGCGGTGCAAACGATCGAACTGGAAACCGCCAACACCAAACCCACCGCCACCACAGATTGGAACCAACCGGAGCGCGAAATCTACCGCGCCCTCGTCCTCGGCGTGCGAGATTACGTTCACAAAACCGGCCACACCAAAGTCCTTATCGGGCTGTCCGGCGGAATTGATTCCGCACTCGTCGCCGTCCTCGCCAGTGCCGCGATCGGTCCGCAGAATGTCCAAGGTGTGATGATGCCTTCGATCTATTCCTCCGGCGGGTCCATCACCGATGCCCAGGATCTCGCCAACCGTCTGAAACTCGCTGGCTGCGAGCAAGTGCAGATCCAGACAATTCACGAAGCCATGCGCCAAACCGTTTTGCCCGCCGTTGGCAAGCAATGCGCCGGCGTGGTTGATGAAAACCTCCAGGCCCGCGTGCGCGGCGTCATCCTCATGGCCCTTTCCAACGCGCGCGGTTCGCTCCTCCTTAGCACCAGCAATAAATCCGAAATCGCCACCGGCTACAGCACGCTCTATGGCGACATGTGCGGCGCGGTCGCCGTCCTCGGCGATGTCGTCAAAACCCGCATCTACGCTCTCTCCAAATGGATCAACGCCAACTTCAAGGAATGCGGATTCTCCCAACCGCCGATTCCTGACAACTCCATCACCAAGCCGCCATCGGCTGAACTCCGCGCCAATCAAACCGATCAGGACACCCTCCCGCCATACGCCGTGCTCGATCAAATCGTCGAACGCTTCATCGAACTCGAGCAAAACGAACAGACCATCATCACAGAGTCCGGCATCGATGCAGCGCTTGTCCGCAAAACACTCCAAATGATCGACCGTGCCCAATACAAGCGCGACCAGGCGCCCGTCGTCCTGAAAATCACACCAAGAGCATTCGGCCGCGGCCGACCAATGCCAATCGTCATGAAAGGGCTGGTGAGCGGTCAGCAATCGGCCATCAGCAGTCAGCCAGAAACAATCGCTGCCGGGAGTAACCTGCCATCCGCAACCAAACCATTGCTCGTCACAACCACGCGCGGTAAATGTAAAGACTGATTCACGCATCACCAATCGCTCATCGCTCCTTTCTGACCTCTGACCTCTGACTTCTGGCCCCCATGCCCATCCGCCGCCTTCCTTCCTTGCTCGTCAACCAGATCGCCGCCGGCGAAGTCATCGAGCGGCCCGCCAGCGTCGTCAAGGAAGTCACAGAAAACTCCATCGATTCCGGCGCCACCCGCATCGATATCGCCATTGAACAAGGCGGATGCGAACTCATCCGCATCAGCGACAACGGCTGCGGCATCCCGTTTGAAGAACTCTCGCTGGCCATCGCACCGCATGCCACCAGCAAAATTTCCTCCGCGGAAGACCTCGACGCCATCGCCACCATGGGCTTCCGTGGCGAGGCCCTTGCCTCCATCGCCTCCGTCAGCCGCATGTCCATCACCTCCCGCCCCGCCAGCCAAACCGGCGCGGGCATCATCGAAGTGGCAGGCGATCAAATCCAGCCAACCAAACCCGCAGGCGGCCCGGTTGGCACAACGGTCATCGTTCGCAACCTCTTCTTCAACACGCCCGCCCGCCGCAAGTTTCTCCGCACGGAACAAACCGAATCCGGCCGCGTCATCGACATCATAGAAAATCTCGCCATGGCGCATCCCAACATCGCCTTCACCATGCGCGTCGATGACAAAATCAAGTTCGAACTTCCGCCCGATCAAACGCCACAGCAGCGCGTCCTTTCCATTATCGGCGAGGAACTCGCCGGCGAACTTCTGGAATTCCGCACCGATGACCACGGCATGCTCATCTGGGGAATGGCCGGCAAACCCGCCATCGCACGCGGCACCGCAAAACACCAGCGCACTTTTCTCAACGGCCGCATCATCAACGATCGCTCCATCAGCCACGCCATCAAAGAAGCCTATCGCGGCCTCATTGAACCAACCCGCTCGCCAACCATCGTTCTCTTTCTCACCATCGATCCATCGGCTGTCGATGTCAACGTCCATCCCACCAAGGCTGAAGTCCGTTTCCGCAACCAGGCCAACGTCCACGGCGCGGTCTTGAGCGCGGTCAAGCAATGCCTGCGTGCGGCTGATCTCACTCCCATGTTCGCCGTCGGCACCAGCCACTCCTGGGCCCCCGCATTCGGTTCCGGCATCAATCCACCTCCTGCATCCCCCACCGCCGATTCCTCCATGCCGCGTCTGGAATCTCCCGCTGGCGCTGCATCCACACCCGCCCAATTCGTGGAGTATTTCCGCAGACTCAATCCCACACAAAAAGGCTTTGTGTACAGCGAAGTAAAACAGGCGTTGGCGGATGAGTCGCATGACATTTTGAATGATGATCGATATCCGGGGACTGCCGGCGCTTCCCCATCTGGCGGCACTCACGAAACAGAAATCCTGCCTGTCGTCCGTCCTGTCTCCGATGTCCTGCAAATTCATTCCAGTTACATCGTCACGCAGGATGAACATGGCATGCTCATCATCGATCAACATGCCCTCCACGAACGTGTGATGTTTGAAAAACTCAAAGCCCGCATCGGCACAGGCAATCTGGAATCCCAGCGATTGCTTATGCCCGCCACTGTGAACGTGGACCGAACCCAGGCCGCCTTGCTGGAAGATCTCAAGCCCCTGCTCGCACGCATCGGCATAGAGGCCGACACCATCGGCCCCGCCGCCATCGCCATCCATTCCTTCACCAGCCTCCTCTTTGAGCGCGGCGTCGATCCCGTCACCTTCATGACCGAACTTCTGGAAAAAGCCGCCAACCGAGGCGTGAACAACGACACCGAAGCCGCTCTGCACGAAACCCTCGACATGATGGCCTGCAAGGCAGCGATCAAGGCCGGCGACAAACTCGCCCCGGAAGAACTTGCCGAACTCCTCAAGTCTCGTGAAAGAATCGAACGCTCCAGCAACTGCCCGCACGGAAGGCCGACGAGTCTGCGATTGACGATCAAGGAGTTGGAGAAGCAGTTTGGGCGCACGTGAGGGGGCGGAGGGGATTGGGGGAAGAGGGATTTGGGATTTACGATTGACGATTGACGATTTGGGGTGGGGTCTTTTTGGGAGTGGTGGTGTAGTTTGCGCGCGCCGTTGGGGCTTCAATTGGTTGGATTCTTGACTCG
>CAZWJR010000065.1:0-3773 GCA_964634655.1 uncultured Isosphaeraceae bacterium
ACAGCCTATTCCGGAAGAATGGCTGGATGCGATCGATGCGCGGATTGCGTATCGGGGGCCGGATGGGAGTGGACGGTTTCGTGATCGGGTGGAGATTGCGGATGCTGCGGCGTCCCCCGGAAGTGGAGGCAAGCGCGTGGTGGAGGTGGCGTTTGTGCATCGGCGGTTGTCGATCATTGATCACAAGGATGGGGCGCAGCCAATGGTTTCGCAGCGCGGGCGGAATGATGCGGAGGGACTGGTGGCGGTGGTGTTCAATGGGTGCATCTACAACCATCGCGAGTTGCGGAAGGAGTTGGAGGGGAAGGGGCACCGGTTTGTCACGGATCACAGTGATACGGAGGTTTTGATTCATGGGTGGAGGGAGTGGGGGGATGAGTTGCCGTCACATCTTGAGGGGATGTATGCGTTTGGGATTTGGGATCGGGTGAAGGCTTGCGCGTTTCTGTCGCGGGATGTGTTTGGTGAAAAACCGCTGTATGTCGCCAACGGGTTTGGGCCGGAAATTCCAGCAGCCACCGTGATATTTGGGTTCAGCAGTGAACCGGCTGCACTCATAGGTCTTCAGTTGCCTGCGCCGCCACCGGACCCGATGCCACCGCCGGTGAATGCGCAACTGGGTGAGGTGCCATCGCCGGTGCCTGGCAGTCTTGATCCGGTGCAATGGACGCAGTGGTATCTGCAGCTTGGATATGTTTCGCCGGGATTGGAGGTCATCGATGGCGAGGGCAACGGTGCGTCAGATGTGCCGGGAGGCTGTGGACTTGAACTGAGAGCAACCGCGGGCATCACGCAACTGTGCAAACGGCGAAGGGTCCGTCCTGAAACAAGTGCGCGAGGGATTGATTTTGAAGGGTTGCTCGAGAAGTCGATTGCACGCAGGTTGGAGGCTGATGTTCCGCTGGGATGTTTTTTGTCCGGCGGGGTTGATTCATCGCTGGTTGCGGCATTCGCGAAGCGTCTGAAACCTGACCTGCGGACATTTTCTATTCGGATGCCGGACGCACGTTATGACGAATCAAAGTATGCCGAGGTCGCGGCGAAGCATTTGGACATCAGTCATACGACTCTGGATGTAGCAGCGCACCCGGCAAAGGATCTCATTCGGCTTGTTGAACTGCTGGGGCAACCGTTTGGTGATTCATCCATTCTTCCAACGTATTGGGTGAGTGCTGCAGCACGGGATCATGTGAAAGTGGTTTTGACGGGTGACGGTGGGGACGAACTGTTTTGGGGGTATGAGCGCTACGTCGCCGCGCCGTTTCTTGCACGATGGCGAAAATTTTTTGCAAAATTGCCTTTGCACTTTTTCACTGGGTTTCATCCAAAGTCCCGAGTCAACAAGCTGTCGCGATTGGCCCAAATGGCGAGGGACTATCCGCAGGTCGGGATGGCGGCTATGGAATCCATTTTCACTCTGGATGAGATTGCGGGACTGACTGACGAGCCGAGTCATAATCCATTTTGGATGGAATTGTCCGAGCCAACGCACGCGAGGGCGGCATTGCGTGAATTCGACATTCAAAACTACCTTCCGTCCGATCTCCTTCGCAAAGTCGACACTGCGTCGATGGCGTGTGGGTTGGAGGTTCGGTGTCCGTTTCTTGATCGTGACTTGGCGCGGGCGGCGCTTTCGATGCCTGTTGATCAGTTGATGCCGGGCGGGCAGCGGAAGGGGTTGTTGCGGCAGATTGCGCGGAAGTATCTGCCGAGGGAGATTGTGGATCGGCCGAAGATGGGGTTTGCGATTCCGATAGGTGAGTGGTTCCGCGATGACGATTTGCCGCATAAGGGGAGTGGCATGAAGACGCTGCTGCTGGATCATTTGAATTCGGCGGAGCCGTTCGGGCCGATTCAGTTGAATCGCAAGGCGGTGCAGCGGTTTGTTGATGAGCACATGTCGTGCAAGCGCGATCACGGGCAGCGGTTGTTCACGCTGCTGACGCTTTCGATTTGGGCGCGGCAGGCTGCGGGGAAGCACTGACAACAGATCAACCACAGAGATCACAGAGGTCACAGAGAGAGAACTGGGATTTGGCCTGGAATTGGTGCAATTAGAATCAGCATTTCGGAATGTCTTTCATTTTCCGCGACCTCCGTGTTCTCTGTGATTCGATTTTGTCTGTCACGCTTGGACGTTTTCATGAATAGCCGCTAGGCTGGTTGGCATGCACAGATCGGGAATGATTACCGCGTTGATGCTGCTTGGCCTTGTTGCCGGGGCGGTTTTTGGACAGATGGTTTTGCATGCTGGGGCGACGGCGGTGGGGACGGACCATTGGACGCGGGAACTTGGCAATCTGATTTTGATTCGGCCGCTCATGCTGCTCATTGTGCCGCTGGTGTTTGTGAGCGTGGCTTCCGGCGTGACAAGCATTGGCGATCCTGCGAAACTTGGCCTGGTGGGTGGGGCGACGCTGTTTTACTACATCATCACGATGCTGCTGGCGGCGACATTGGCGGTGGTGCTGGTGACGACGTTTCGGCCGGGTGAACTTCCTGCGGAGCAGCGGCAGGCACTGACGGCGAGAGCGCAGGCTGATCTGGATGCCAGTGATGTTGCGCCGAAGATTCAGCAGGCGAAGGACAAATCCAATCTGGGCGGGGCGTGGAGCAACTTGATCGATCAGTTGATTCCATCCAACATCGTGAAAGAGATGGCGGATGGGCGCACGCTGGGCGTGATTGTGTTTGCAATGCTGTTGGGGCTTGGCTTGGCGACAGGTGGCAAGGTGACAGAGCCAGCGGTGCGGGTGTTGGCGGCGCTGAACGATGCGCTGCTGCGGCTGGTTGGCTGGGTGATCTGGCTGGCGCCGTTTGGTGTTTTTCTGCTGGTCTCGTGGACGGTGGGGCGAGTGGGTTTGGATTCGATTGTTGGGCCACTGGGCAAGTTCATGCTGCTGGTGATCGGTGGGTTGCTGGTGCATGGATTCATTGTCTTGCCGCTGGTGCTGATGGTGACGGCGCGTGTGAATCCTGTGAAGTTCATCTGGCAATGCCGCAAGGCGTTGCTGACGGCGTTTGGCACTTCATCGAGCGCGGCGACGTTGCCTGTAACGTTGGAAGTGTGCGAGGCCGAGGCGGGGTGCTCTCGAAGGGCGACTAATTTTGTGGTGCCACTGGGTGCCACGGTGAACATGAACGGAACCGCGCTGTTTGAAGCGGTGGCGGTGGTGTTCTTGTGCCAGTTGTATGGAATCACGCTTTCGTTTGATCAACTGGTTATTGTGATTGTGACGGCGACGCTGGCAGCGGTGGGGGCGGCGGGGATACCAGCGGCGGGGCTGGTTACGATGGTGATTGTCATCAACGCGGTGAACGACAATCTGGGCAGCAATCAGTTGGAGACACTGCCGGCAAGTGCGATCGGCGTGATCATTGGTGTGGATCGGATCCTGGATATGTGCCGAACAATGGTGAATGTGTGGGGAGACATGGTTGGGGCGCGGATCATTACGCAACTGGCTCCGGACCCGGAGGCGGTGGTAGCGAGCGCTTGAACTGGACGAATTGAAACCACAGAGCGCACAGAGGACACAGAGATGGGTTTTGGGTTGTTGCTGAAGTGAGCAAAGCGAAAGTCCGAGACTTTTCACCCACCCCCTAGCCCCTTCCCCCAAGGGAGGGGGGATTGCGCGTGCATGTGTTGCGTTTTTCACGCTACGATGTTGGCCATGCCAGCACAGGCCACGATTGAAGGCATTTCCTGCCACATTGAGCGACTGCCGAACGGCAACATCCGCGTGACGCACAGCGGCAATCAGTTCAACGCC
>CAZWJR010000065.1:3783-13290 GCA_964634655.1 uncultured Isosphaeraceae bacterium
GCATGGGCCGGGCACGGAAGGAATGCATTCGTATGAAGTTCATCCGTGCCAGCGGAATCAGTTTGACCTGCTGAATCTGAAGTTGCCAGCGGAGGAGCGGGCGACGGAGGAGTTTCATCCCGACAAGCGACCGTGGTGGAGCCTGACAGCAGGTGAGCGAGCGGGGTTGCGGGAGTAGCGGACTGGAAGTTGCGGGGCTGGAATGCCGAAATACAAGGTGCGATCGCGACAGGTCGGAACTTCATCCACGGTGTTTCAATCATGTTTAGAGACAAGAAAGTCATCGTGGTCATGCCAGCCTACAACGCGGCGAAAACGCTGTTGCAGACATACCGCGAAGTGATGGAACAGGGCGTGGTGGATGAAGTGATTGTGGTGGATGACGGCAGCCGCGATGAGACGGTGCAGATGGCGCGATCGCTGGAGAAGACCGTGGTGCATGTTCACGATGTGAATCGCGGGTACGGCGGCAACCAAAAGTCGTGCTATCGGCTCGCGCTGGAGCGAGGCGGCGACATCATCATCATGGTCCATCCGGATTACCAATACACGCCGAAGTTGATTCCGGCGATGGCATCGATCATCGGCAACGATCTGTATCCGTGCGTGCTGGGCTCGCGGATTCTGGGCGGATACGCACTGCAGGGCGGTATGCCAGTGTGGAAATATATCGCCAATCGATTTCTGACCGCGACGAGCAATTTTCTGATGGGGGCGAAACTCTCGGAATATCACACGGGGTACCGAGCGTTTTCGCGATCGCTGCTGGAGGGATTGGATTTGTCGGTCAATTCCGATGATTTCATTTTTGATAACCAGATGATTGCGCAGATTTTGTGGCAGAGACACACGATTGCGGAACTCACCTGCCCGACGAAGTACTTTGCGGAGGCGTCATCGATCAACCTGCGGCGAAGCATCAAGTATGGGTTGGGATGCGTGCTGACGGCGGTGCAGTTTCGGCTGGCGCGGTTTGGATTGTTGAAGTCACGGCGGTTTACGGGGATTGAAAAGCCATCCAGCGTCAAGACATCGATGCATTGATCGACGGCACAGGATACTGCGATTGCACCTCCGCCCATGACAGAAACGACACGCCCATCATCCGTCGCATGCGACCGGGCCATTCAACGCCCGTGCTGGTGTAGTGAATCTCATGGGCACTTGATTGGCGAATTCGGGCTTGGTCGTGGTGAAGTATTCCCGCTGGTGGAGTGTAACGGCTGTGGTGTGCAGGCGATCTATCCGCAGCCGAACGATGAGGTCCTACATGCGCACTACTCGTCGGAGTACTACGGATCATCGAGACGCAAGTTTGTCTGGCCGTTTTCCGCGATCATCGGCTGGTTCCAGTCCGGCCGGGCGCGGTTGAGCGCGCGGTTTGTGCGGCCATCGATGGAGGCAGGCAATAGGGGCGTGGGCAGACAACAGCCGCGGCGAGTGCTGGATATCGGGTGCGGCAACGGCGGATATCTGATGCACATGAAGCAGCGCGGTTTTCATGTTGAAGGCACGGAGTGGACCGCTGAAAGCGCGGGGCGGATACCGGTGGAAGAAGGAATCACGATTCACGTTGGCGATTTGCTGACGCTGGACCTGCCGGAGAATTCGTACGATCTCATCACAATGTGGCATGTGCTGGAGCATGTTCGGCAGCCGGACGAGGTGCTGCGAAAGATCCATCGGTTGCTGAAGAGTGGCGTCGGCGGTGAGCCGGGAGGGAAGTTGCTGCTGGCGCTGCCCAATGCGCAGAGCGATCAAGCGCGGCGCTTCGGGCTGGGGTGGCTTCACTATGATCCGCCGAGACATCTGTGCAATTTCGGAGTGCAGTCGCTGACGAAATTGCTCAATCAAATCGGCTTCGATATCGAATGGTTGACAACGCATTCGCTGGAGCAAAACACGTTCGGACACATTCAGAGTTGGCTGAACGCGAAGGGATATCCGCGCGATCGGCTGTACTCAATGCTCAAGGGATTGGGCAATGGAGGCTTTGGCGTGAAACTGAAGGACTTGTTCTGGCTGGCGATTCTGTTTGGACCGGCGCTGGTCATTACCACATGGCAATCCATGCGCGGCAGGGGGGCGACGATGACGTTGTGCGCGACGTCGTCAGCGAACGACGCAAAGGTAACCGCATCGACGAGATAGAAGGTAGAAAACTTGAACGGTAACTGCCCGGCGATGACCCAAGGCGGTCATTTTATCGGGCGTTGCGGGTGACCTGGTCAAGCGGGGTTCCCGGCCGGTCGATGAGATTTACAGCATTCCTGCGGGAGAGTCAGCCTTCGGAGCCTCCATGTCCGGCGTTCCTCAAATGAAGACGATCCTTGTGGCTGATGATGAGCCGCATGTGACGTTCATGCTTTCACTGAAGTTGACGCGGCCGCACGTAGCGGTGCTTGTCGCCAATGACGGCGAGGAAGCGCTGATGCTGGCGCGAACAAAGCGGCCCGACCTGATCATCACGGATTACCAGATGCCGCGCATGAGCGGGTTTGACATGGCGGTGGCACTCCGTGCGGACCCGGAAACGGCTGAAATCCCGCTCATTATGCTGACTGCGCGAGGACATCGACTTTCTCCAGCGGAATTGTGCAAGACGAACATTCAGCACTTGATGCCAAAACCGTTCAGCGCTCGAGATCTGGTGGGGCGCGTGGCGGAGTTCATTGATATGGAATTGCAGGGGCAGGAAGGAATTGCCGCTTGACTCCGGCGGCTCCGGCAACCGTATGGCGAAACGCGCACAACCTGCTGCGGCAGCGGTGTCTCAATCTCGGGCTGCCGACATGGGGATGCGATGAGGCTGGTCAATTGGTGGACAGTCCCACGGGGCCAACCGGACTTGCTGCATGGCTCGGCACCTCGCTGTGGCGAGATCGCATTCAGAATGCCATTCTCTCACACAAGCCTGTTGAGGACGAGAAAAAGCCGAACGAGCCAATTCAGGTGACCGACTGCTGCTGGATTCTGGTGTTGGATCACCGGCAGGGGCAACGGATTGTCGGGCGGACGGTCGTTCTCGTAATCGAAGATGGAGTGAATAGTGAAAACACCTGCGCGGAAATTGCCCGGGATTGCAAGGTTGACACGGCCGAGGCAATGCCACTTGTTGCTCCCATGGTTCGATCGAAACACCAGTTGCAACAGTTGAATGAAATGCTGACATGGACCTGCCGCGACCTTACTGCCGGTGAGCGTCATCAAAGCACGCTGAACCAGTTTGGTGAGAAATTGGTGCAGGCGTATGAGGAAACGAACATGCTGTTTCGTTTCGCTCGATCGTTGAACTGCATCAACGATCCGGAGCAATTGATGACTCTGATTTGCCAGCAATTGCAGCAGACACTGCCGTTGCGCTGGGTGGCGGTGCGGTTTTGCGAGAACAACGCCAAGAGCAAAGCCGTGCCTGCGTTGGCGGGAAAACTCATCTGCGCCGGCGAAGTGCCTTGCGCGGAGCAGGACCTGGACCATCACGTGCGTGAATTGCTGGAGGACTGGAGTGTTCAGGACTGGACGCGAATCCTGACTCCAACGGAAAGTGAATTGGCACGCAGAGTGGGAGCGGAGGTCATTGCGGAGCAGATTACGCACGATGGAATCGTCATCGGCTTTCTTCTCGCGGGCAACCGGTTGGGCGAGGAAGGCGATTTGAGCAGTGCGGAGATTCAGTTCATTGACGCCTCGGCGGATTTTCTGGGAGTGTTTCACGAGAACCTGGCACGGTTCGTGGAGCAGCGATCGCTGTTCACCGGTACGCTTCAGGCGTTGACGGCGTCGATCGATGCCAAGGATCGCTACACCTGCGGTCATTCCGAGCGTGTGGCACTGCTGGGAGCGATGATTGCCCGAGGAATGGGGATGAACACGCAGACGGTGGAGCAGTATCACATTGCGGGGATGGTGCACGATGTGGGCAAGATTGGCGTGCCGGAAGCGGTACTGTGCAAACCGGGCCGGCTGACGCCGGAAGAGTTTGATGCAATCAAGCGCCATCCGCAGATTGGGTACGACATTCTGAAAGACATTCCGCAGTTGGCCCCGATGTTGCCGGGCGTGCTGTATCACCATGAACGGTGGGATGGCAAGGGTTACCCGGCAGGTCTTGGGGGAACGGATATTCCACTGATGGGCCGTGTGCTGGCCATGGCCGATGCCTTTGACGCGATGAGTTCCAATCGATCGTATCGTCCGGCCATGTTGCGCAGCACGGTGTTTGAAGAGGTACGGAAATGTTCCGGTGTGCAGTTTGATCCGGAAATCGCATCAATGTTTCTGGCGCTGGATTTCACGGAATTTGACGCGGCACTGGCCCGGCATCAATCGCAGTCAAGAATGGCAGCGTGAACCAACGATTCAGTTGGTGGTCTGCATCCACGAACCCGGGGTCGGAAGCATCTTAGCGGGTAGGCCAAAGCCTGGTGGGGGATTGGTGGCAAACGTGTTGCTGTAGGTAAGCACAATGGTCGCCGATGTCGTCAGCGTTCCGCCACTTACAACCACGCCGTTGATCACGGGGTTCCCGCCAATGGTGAGATTGCCGCTGACGTAGAACAATCCATCCAGTGCGGTGGCATAGGTGTCGGTGGTGTTGCTGTTACTGACGCCGCGATAGGGCGTTGTCGCCGGATTGAAGTTGATACTTGGCGAACCGTTCTCTGAAAGTGTTCCAGTTGCGGATATCGTCATGTTTCCCTGCACCAGCAGTGAAGGGTAATTTGGCGTTGCGGGCGACCACACCATTGCGCCCTGCACAATGGAACCCACACCGGGATTGAGAACGACCAACGTGCCAGCGATTCTGCTGTTCTGGATGACAATGACACTTCCGAGGCAATCGATGACGTAAATGCCTTGTGCGTTGGTGGCGCCGAACGGATTGCTGCTGGGACTCAAGAGTCTGCGGTCCAGATAGCGCTTTCCGCTTGAGAGAGTGAGGCTTGTGATGCCGATGGTCGTGCCGATCGAAGTGTAATTGGTGAAGACGGTGGCATCTGGAAGTGTGCGGACCGGCACGGCGGTGGTTGTGGTATTGGTGTAGTTTCCGCCGGTGATCGCGCCGACGGCCTCCACTTTGCCCAGAACAAGCGACGTCACGGCCGTCACAGTTGAGTTGGAACCGATCAATACCGAGCCCTGAACCGTGGCAGAATTAAAGGTGGTTGCAAGATTTGAAAACAACGCGGCTTGCAAGCAGGTCATCGGCTGCGCGACGGGGGTCAAGGTCGTCTGAACTATTTGAGTGGCGTTGCGAATGTTGCCCGTGGCGGTGAGGACGACCGGATCGAAGTCGGATCGATTGAGCGCTCCCAGCGGATTGGTTACATCCAGGGAGAAGTTGCCGCTGCCGATGGATTGGCCTTTGATCCACACGCCGTTGCTGCGATTGGTCCGCCAACCGGGGTCGTTGGCGATGAGGAGGCGACCCATTTCCAATGACGAGAGGGCGTACGACCTTGCCTCGCTGGCGTCCGACTGATCCTCATTGGCACGGGCGTTGGCGCGCACCACCGCGATGGAACCGGCACCGATCGTCAAGACCGCGATGGAAATGCCAAGTACCAGCACGTAGACCGTGCCGCGTCGTGACACGTTGGGATGTGTGTCGCCAGTGTGCATCATGATGTCGGGGCGTTGGTTCGCACAAAAACTTTTGTGTAGATAACAGCCTTGCCCAAAGAGACTGTGATGGTGATCCGCTTGACGCCGCTTTCGGCCCCCATGACCTGACTGAAGTTGGCTGGATTCACCCATGCCACAGCGACGCTTCGGGTGTAATTAGTCATGCCCGCCATGACCACACCGCTGCGATCCTGTGGCGGCGATTCACTCCAGCCGTTGAAATCGTCCACGTCGTTGTAGTTCACTTTGGAAGCGGCCGTTTCCCCCAACTCCCGACCGAATGCCACTGGTGTGTTCACGGGGTCCTGATAGGCCAATTGCGAAATGTCTGAAGTCAGGGCTCGTGCGAGGAATTGGGCTGTGGCCCTTTGGGCGCTGCGCGCCTGATACGTGGCTGATACCGCCGCCACCTGCATGGCGGCGACCAGCACAGTGCTGACCAACAGCGTGGCGATCACGCATTCAACCAGCGAAAGCCCACGATGAAGAGGCCGCTTCTTCATGGTCCGGCCACCGTTGGTTCGTTGAGAATGCGGACCGTGGTGTTCAACGTCGATGCCGAATTTCCGGCCGCGTTGAAACTGCAACGAACGCCAGTGAGGTTGTACGTGTAACTGATCGGATTGGGGGTTGAGACATATCCAAGAACGTAATACTGCATGATGTCTTTGGAAGTACCCCAGTTTCCATCCTTGCCCGTGATCATGTAATTGCTGGGTACAAAGATGCTGTAGTTCCGGTATTGCACCTGGCAGGATTCGCTATCGCTTATCCATTTCAAAACGAAGCAGATGCTGGCGGATGGCCCGAACGGGCCGGCGTTGGAGAAGGTGTTCTCAACCCATTGGTAACTCGATGAAAGATTGGACTCCATCATGGGCACTTCGTCATAAACAACCGTGCTTGGCACACCGTCTAACATGGGGCGAATCTGTACGTTCGTTTGACCCAGAGCGTTGTTCTTCCTCTTTGCCTGCACCCAAAGGCGACTGATGCGCCAACTGACGGTGTTTCCGGGAAGGTTGGGAACGAAGTATTGTGACGGCCACTTGTCGCTTTTCACCGATTGGTCATCGGAAGAGTAGGCCGAGTCGTAATAGGCCAACAGCGTTTCACTGCCTTCAGACACGGTTGCCGGCAGGGGGGTGGCGCGCTTGTCATAGGCCAACTGAAACTGCTGAACTTTGGATGCCACCGTTACAGGTGTGCCGCCGTTGTATGTCCTTGTGAGCGGTGTGCCGGCAGTTCCGCTCCAACTGTAACGAATGGTTTCCGGCTGGCCGTCTTTGTCACGATCAGCGACCATGAATTCGACGGTATTGGCGGACATCACGCTGAATGAGAGCGCGTACATGATTTCTGTTGAGAACGTGTCCATCGTGTTGGCGCTGGCTACCACGAGTGATGTGTTGCTGCGTCCGTCCGGAATTGCCTTGGAAGAAACCATGACGGCGGCCTGCGATCCCAGCAGAATGATGCTCATGATGACAAGGCTGATCATCATCTCCGCCAGCGTGTAACCACGGCGATTGGGAAGGCGCTTGGTCATTGGATTGTCGCGGCTCCCGTGACGGCATCGATGGTAATGGTCCGTTGTGCAGAACCCGCGCCAATGGCGATCTTGCCGCCGCTGTCCGGCAGGCCAAAGCCGTTGAAGATCACCGATGTGTCGCCGCCAAGATCAACGCCAGAAATCGTTACTTGATAGGGACTGTCTCCCAGATAGACGGTGTAATCCGTTTTGGGGTCCTTGGTATCGACGATTCCGATCAGCTGATAGATCGACTTGCGAACGGTAAAAGTGACCGTTCGGCTGGTGCTGGCAACCTTGGCACGGCTCTGTGCCAGAGCCAGGTCAGCGACGATACGTTTGGCAGCGAAATCGACGCGGTACCTTGCAACTGAATCGGCGTATCGAGGCATGGCGATCGCTGCCAGGATCCCTGTGGTCACCATGACCACGATGACTTCGATGAGGCTGAATCCGCGGCGGATCATGCGAGCGTTCCTCAAATCAGCCAAGCCCGCCGGTGACCCTGGAAGGGCGACCGGCGAGCCTGTTGTACCGCTGAAACTCATTGACGAGCCCCCGTTGTTGCTTTCCAAGAAAGCAGTGGAAGGCGATTGATTTGAAATTCGATCAATAAGTGTTGTAGTCCACACCGCGGGAGTCGGCTTCGCCGGCTGCGCAGTTTGCGGCAATGGAGCCGGTCGCTGCGGTGTAGATCCAGCCCACGCCTGCCGCGTCAGCGGCCGCGATGCCTGTGTTGTTCTTCTTCGCGCCCACGGGAAGCGGGGGCAGTTTGCGGAGATAGGGTCCATAGATGAAGACCGAGGTCTTGGTGGCGTTCGTGTTGCCGGCATCATCGGTGTAGGTCTGCAAGGCAGCGACGACGTTGGCGGCAGTGGGGAATGCACCATTGTGCTCCGTGGCGTACAGGTCCAGTGCGCTTCGGAGGACCGAAAGCGTCCCGACCAGGGCTGAATCCGCCGCACCGGCCGCACCGCGGCTCATACGGGGAATGGCGATGGCTCCGATGATCGCAATGATCACGACCACAATCACCAATTCGATCAAACTGAATCCCTTGCGTGTTCTGGCTTTCAATGCTTGCATCAGCGGCCTCCGATTCCTAATCAATGAGTGGGCTTTGGGTTACTTCCAACTGCTAACCTCATCGTCCACGCGTTCCCCTGACTTCATTCATCACAATTCAATTTTCTGAAAAAGGCGCGGCGGCAAGATCGTTATCGGCCCGGCGCCGCACCCCAGACGGCGCAGGTTAGTCCTTGCTTTCGGATGGCGAAGTCTCACCGCTTGCAGACCCACCCGAAGCCACGGTCGAACTTGCGGTTACGGCCGTGCGGCCTTCAATTTGAACGGTGAGTTCAGCCTTGGCATTATCGCTCTCAAAGTACGCCGAGCGATTGGCCACAGAAACCAGTTTCATTCCGTCGAACTGTGTGCCGACGCGCACGCACTTCCCATCAACGATGGCGTACCCGCCGGAGCCGGATCCCATAACCGCGGTGAGTTTGTGTTTTTGGCCAAAAGCAGAAGGCGCCGGTCCCTTTGAAGTTGGCGTTTCGGGCCCAGCGGTTTCGGCAACGACCGTGACCCAGGAGGGAGTGAACGCGTCCTGGGCGAACCTTGGATCAACGCGATTCGTCGTGCCAAATGACTGCAACGTCCTGGCGAAGGACGTGTTTGTTATCGACGCAGGCGTTGATTCAGGGGCATTCTTGTCATCCGTATCGCTGACGAGATACTCCTCGCTCAAGCCCGCGACGGCCTCACTGGGCCGGAGAACCGTTCGGTCCGCCAGAAACCCAACCCCTGCCACCGCGAGGATTCCCAGATACAGTTGATGTTGTTTGGACAGTTTCATCACCCAAGCAGACGATTGACGCCCTTGCGGGGCAAACGAAACCGCAATTATTTTGCCGCCGAGGGAGCAGATGTAGCGGCGTACCAGGTGAGATCAAATCGAAACATGGTTTTGGCCGATGGATCGGCGGGATTATCGGAAAGGTCCGCACCGGAAATGCCTGTGTCCGGAAACTGGATTCGCAATTGGTGGAGAAACGCGGTGCAGGATTGGAATGTTCCGGAACCGCTCAAATGAATGGGGACGATGTCGTAGCGGCTTGTGGAAACGACCGCGTCGGTGCGAACCTCGCTGATTTCCAGTTTGTAGTCTGCAGCCAGGTGCGTCAGATCAGCCAGACGTTGATTGGAGTGTTGAGCCGATTGCAGCACAATGGGATTCTCTGTGGCGGTTTTCTGAAGTTTGGCAAGATCGTGGCGAAGATTGTTGATCGTGGCGTTGAGTTTGTTCGCTTTCTCATCGCGGGCCGCCAGTTCCGCTTGCTGGGCTTCGC
>CAZWJR010000066.1:0-12927 GCA_964634655.1 uncultured Isosphaeraceae bacterium
TCCTTCAGCTGGTTTGTCGCGGTGGCACCCTTGATGCCGGGGGCAGTATCTGTCACTTGCAACTCCACCACGTTGGGCAGTTCAATCGAGACCGGCTTGCCATCGGCAATCAGCACGGTGATCACCGTGTTAGGCTTCACGTAGCCCATGTATTCATCGACGAGCGATTTGGGCAGTGAAATCTGTTCAAAACTTTCCTGATCCATGAACACGTGACCGCTGGATTCGGTGTAGAGGAACTCCATCTCGCGACGGTCCAGATCAACCACTTCAATTTCTTCGCCGCTGCGCAGGCGTTTTTCAAAGATCGCGCCGTTCACCACGTTCTTGATCTTGACGGAGACAAACGCACGCAGGTTGCCCGGCGTCACGTGCGTGAACTGCGTGATCACGGATAGATTGCCATCCAGTTTAATGGCCATTCCTGGCCTCAATTCGGTCGATTTCACAACATATCTCCTGACGGCGGATTGGGGGAACGATGATAGCCCCGCCGGGCACAAACCGCCAACGGTGACGAATCTGGCGATCAATCTCCCGGCTGTTCCTCGGCCTTTGGCGATCCCCCGCTCAACAAGTCCCGGACTTCGGCAAAGTACCGATCCGCCTCATCCCAGGCATGGGATGGCACCCCAAGATTGCGGGCTTTGAAAACCACGGTTGGCGGATCGCGCTTCTCCAGCACCACCTGCAGTTTCCATTCACGGTCTTCGTGCAGCGGATTTGATGCGGGACGATACAGAATCCGCTCCACGCGGCGGAAAATCTCAATGCGGTTTTCAGCCTGATCCACCCAGACTTCATTTTCCCGGACGGTCCAACGATCGGTTGGATCGCCGGTGGTGTAATCGGGCGTCTTGGCCACGGCGACCATGGCGGTCCAGACCTGATCGGCGTCATGGCCTTCAAACGTCTGCCGGTTCGTGGAGCAGCCAATAAGAAAAAGCGTCAGAAACAGAGACAATCGCGTCAGCATGACAACAGCGTATCACTTTCCCCGCATGATTGAAAAGCCATGAAACTCTCCAGTGGCGGATGAGACATCCATCGAAACGCCTTTGATGCATTGGTGCATGGCGTTTCGAATGGCGGCCAGGAAACGGTCCAGTTCTTCCGGCTCACCCTCTGCCACACACATGACCGATCCATCCGGCTCGTTCCCGACCAATCCTGTAATGGCAAACCGCCGGGCAATTGATTCTGTGGTGAATCGAAAGCCAACCCCCTGAACCGTGCCGGTGAACGTGATTGTGCGGCGAACCATTACGCCAACTTCGCCATCACTTCTTCGGCGATGTCTGCGTTGGAGTACACCTTCTGCACATCATCGTGGTCTTCCAAAGCCTCGATGAGTTTCATGACTTTGGCAGCCATTGTTTCATCGCATTCCACGGTGTTCTGGGGAACCATGGTGACTTCAGCGGAATCCGGTTCAATGCCGGCGGCGACGATGGCATCTTTAACGGTAAGAAACTTGGCGGGCTCGGTGGTAACCAGCCAGGCGCCGTCGGAATCTGCGACGTCTTCGGCACCCGCTTCCAGAGCCATTTCCATCAATTTCTCTTCGCTGATCTTGTCCGATTGAATGATGATCACACCTTTGGAATTGAACCCGAAGGCAACCGCGCCGGGCTTTGCGAGATTGCCATTGTGTTTGTCGAAGACGAGACGGATTTCGCCAGCCGTGCGATTCAGGTTGTCCGTCAGGCAGTCCAGAATCAACGCGACGCCACCCGGGGCGTAACCTTCGTATCGAATGGCTTCATACCGTTGGCCTTCAAGATCGCCTGTGCCCTTCTTGATGGCTTTCTCAATGGTGTCCTTGGGCATGTTGGACGACTTGGCGTCATCAATGGCGTAACGGAGCGTGGTGTTGAATTTGGGATCTCCCCCACCGTTGCGGGCCGCCACGATGATCGCGCGGCTGCATTTGGACCACACCTTGCCGCGCTTGGCGTCGATTGCGGCTTTCTTGTGCTTGATGTTTTTCCACGCGCTATGACCAGCCATGATCACTCACCACTCTTTGCTGAAGTTTCCTGAAATGTTGGCGCCACAGCCGGCTTTGAGCCCGCTTCGGCGGCGGCAATCTTCTGCCGCACTCGCTCCAAAATCGGTCCGTACTCCCGATCATACATTGCCTTGGGATCGAAAACGAACAAATGCCACGCTTGCGACTGCACCAATTGCCAGCGACTGGCCATGATGCGTTCGTAGTTCGCATCGGCGAGAAGTTGTTCCACTTTTCGCCATGCAGAAAGGGCTTCATTGGTTTTTCCCAGCCGCCATTGGACATCGCCCAGGTGATCCATGACTTCGGGACTTGGATCGGTGTTGTCCTTGATCGATTTCATTATGAGCGTCAAGGCACCGGCCTTGGTGGTGAGGTTGGCAAGTTCTGTGCCGGGCTCATCGATCAACCGCCCCTGCTTGTAGCGCAGCCAGCCGAGCGTATCAAGAACATTGGGCTCCTCTGGCATGAGGGCCGCTGCGTGTTCCACCATTTGCATCGTGGCGTCGTCGCTTTGCCCTGCTTCCAGCTGCGCAAAGCCCAGATTGTTCAAGGCCATTGCGTGGTCCGGCTCCAGCGCGATGATCTGCTCCAACAATCGCGATGCACCTTCGCGGCTGCCAATCACGGTGTAGTAAACACTGACCTCGTAGAGACCCTTGGCGACCGTCGCCTGTTCTCTGAACTCCAACGCGGTGCCGAGCAGTTTCTTTTCCTGCAGCCATCGCACCAGATCAATCGATTGTTCTACATGCCGTGGATCTGGATGGGCGGCATCGGCGGCGGCATCGGCGGCGGCATCGGCGACCAGCGCGATCGGCCCAAGAAACGCAATGGCCTCATCTTCCAGTGGCGACGTGTGCAAGCGAGTCCGCAAGGCCAGCGCTGCCGCATCGGCATGGCCATCATCAACCAGCATCTGGGCCATATCACGCCATTGCTGCACCACTCGGGCGGACTGCCCTAGATCGCTTCGATCGTGAGCGGCGGCTTGCTTGCAAAGGGCCGTGAAGCGCTCATCCAGTTCACCTTCGCCGCTCATCCGGGCAAGCGCGACCAATCCTGATCCGTATACCTGCCAAGGCGCGGAAGGGAATCGCTCGATCGTCTTGTTGACCAACGCCAGGTTGAGCGCATCTCGCCGCACTTGTTCGCCCTGCAATCGCGTAATTACATGTATGGCACCGGCCAGTTCATCCAGATTTGCCTCTGATGAATGCTCCAAGACCCATTCCAGGCGCTCGAGCGATCTGGCTGCCAATTCCGCGCCGGCGTACAACGCTGCCAACTCCAGTTCACGCCTGATGCCTTCGGGGCGTGCCTGAAGGCGTTGTTCCCCAAGTTCACGCGCCGCGTCATATTGATGGGTGGCCCGATACACCGTTTCAAGCAGTCTTCGGGCCAGAAAATCGTTGGCGTCCGCCTCCACGTTGCCTTGCAGTTTCTTGATCACATCATCGGATCGATTCAAAAGCAGTTGCACGCGCACCCACTGCTCGAACAGCACTGGGTCGTGCGGCCGCTGGGCCAATCGCTCATTAAGCCACTGTTCCGCCGTATCCAGCTTGGCCCACTGCTGCCAGGCCGTGACCGCCAGCGTGAGGCTGGATGAATCAGCGGGATTGCTGTCGTACAGACTCAACAGCCGCTCGAGCGCCTGGTCGTAGCGCTTCTGTGCAATGGCGTCCTGCGCAGCCAACCGTGCCGCCAGTGAACTCTGCGGATGCGCACTGCGAAGGCGGAGAATTGTCTGGCGATACTCGCTGGTATCCGCACGGACTCCGCCGGGCATGTAGATCAGCGTCAGCACTTCGTAAGGCTCATCGCGCGCCGGTGCAGCCTCGATGGCGAAATTGGCCTGTCGATCCGCCTCCGCAATTTCATCATTGAATTTTGGCTTGGATTCGGGGTCGTTCACCATGGAAGCGGCCAAAGCCAGATGGGCCCGCGCTAATTCAATGGTTGCATCGACGTTGCCCGGCTCCTTTTCCTGCGCTTTGGCAGCCAGATCCACCGCCGCATCAAGTTGCCCCAAAGCACGGCGAGCCTGCGACAGTGACAGCAGACTTGGGACATCTTCCAGCGGGCCAACCGAAGCAAGTGTTTTCTCAAACAATGCTGGCTCCTGCATCGCGGTGGCCAACAGGAGTTGCTGCAGCGCCAGAGCCCGATCATTAGGCCAACGATTTCTCGCCGCTTCGGATACCGTCCATGCCTCACCAAGCGCACCGGCTTTCCAAAGCAATTTTGCTTCCATGTGAGAACGGGAAGGCGAATCCGGCAGTCCCCGCGCTGCCGCCAGTACGGCGGATGGATATGGTGCCGCGATCAGTAACTGGTCTGCATAAGAATCCGCAAGGTCCGGGTGCTCCGCAGCCAAGGACATCGCCAGATCAACTGCATCACTCATCGACCGCTGCGAAACCCATGAAAGCAGATGCCTCACGCCATCCAGATCGCGCGGCCGACGTGCCACAAAATCCTTGAGCAACTCGCGGGCTTTTTCAGGTGCCAGAATGGACGCTGCGGCACGAGCGATGGAGCTCTCTTCGGGGTTTGCCTGGTGCATGCGCGTCACGGCGGCTGCCAGCAACTCCATACCCTGTGGTGTCGCGGCCTGCTCCTTCAGATAAGCGCCGAGGCGAATGTCCCGCTCACTGATTGTGTTGTCCTGCTTGAATGCGGTGAGCAATTCGCGCTGCGCGGTGTACGGCCGACCGAGGCAGAGGTTGGCGTAGATCACGCGCGGATGCAGCGCGGTTGGATCGGCTGTAGGCAGGCTTCCCGCCGCTGCATAGGCTGACAGTGCAGGCTCATATTCACCGAGGCGCACATGCGCATCGCCGATGGCCCGCCATGTTTCGCCCCGCTGCCGATAGACCGATGCCAAACGTGCCGCGTTCTCTCGCCCCATCAGTTGATCAGGGAACTCCACGGTCCGGTTCGCTGCTTCGATGAACGCGCGGTCGTAGCCCAGTTCTCGCAGCGCGGTGGCCAGAGTGAAGTTCACCAGAATGTCGCCGGCCGGATCGCGTCGCATGCGGGCACTGTCGTTTCGCAGTCTCGCGAGCACGGTCAGGGCGGTTTCAAAATCTCGCCGTGACGCTGCAGCCAACCCTGTGGCGAACAACGCTTCGGCATTGTCCGGTTCCAGCACCATCAATTGTTCAAACACTTCCATCGCCTGCGAAGTGCGATTCTCCAGCATGTAGCACCGAGCCAGTTCACGTAGAATCTCCGGCGATGTTGGATCCAATTCCCTCGCCTTCTGCAGATCAACAATTCCCTGCAACGTGCGCCCATCCAGGACGCCAGCCCGGGCCCGTGCGTACAACTTTACGGCTTGGGCATGTTTCTCCGGGTCAACCGCATCTGCGGGTGGCGCAGGCAATGTTGATTTCAATTGGCGCTGGGCGAAGTCTTCAAGCGTTGCATCAAGTGATTTAACGGCTTGCAGATCGGTGGCTTCTCGTCGTGCCAGGACCGCAGGTTCCACGCCGGGTGGCATAGGCACCGTGGTGTTCATCGGCGACTTCCTGGATTGAGCCTCCGCCGCCGCAAGGCGATCCAGATTCTGCCCCGGGGTTAATCGATCATCAACGGTCGTGGTGGAACCGCTGCCACTGACATTCGTTGCTGGCGCAGCACAGCTGCCCAACCACAACACCATCGCCGTCAGGAAACAACAATGCAATCGCGGCATTCGCCTTTTCACAATCAGCCCGCCGCCACTTTCGCCCGCCGTGGCGCCCGTTTCTGGCCAGATCGTTTTGAAAACGGCTTGCGGCCATCGGCGATGCAATCAACCCATGATTGCAGTCGGTAGTGCGCTTCGATCCCTTCCTCGGCCATGATCTGTGAGACCAGCCAGTTGGAGAGATCCGGATTCTCCATTGAAACATCGCTCGCTTCGGCTTCAATCAGTTGGATCCGCAATTGGTCATCCACGGGAATGGCGTGCGTATCAAAGGAAAGCAACTGCACACGTGCGGCGGCGTAGGGGACGATTCCTTCCAGCGATTCAATGTATTTCTTGATCTCACGTTTGCCGGTGGTCGCCACCCGCTCCAAACTTACCGCATGCTCTCGCAGATAGATGTTGCGGAGCACCGCGCGCAGCCGCTGGCAGCGATCGAGCGCTCGTGGATAACGGGGACCGATCAACTCCAGCGTTTCGTGGGGCATGCACACGCGCAGATCGTTGAAGTCCACCATTTGTTCCATCAGCCGCTGATAAGCCACCATCGCTTTTTCGGTCGTCGATTCCCACAGCAGCATGGACATCACCAGGACAGCGATTGGATCATCGGCGGTGGGAAACTCCGGCACTGGAACCGTGCCGATTTTCTTCAGCAACGCGGAAAGTTTCTTGGAGCACACACTGGCGTTTTTCACGTTCAACACTCCTGCGCCACTACTGTGGCGGGCCATCGAAAGAAACCTGACCCTTGATCCCCGACTCGATCACCGCCTGCTTCTTGAGCGATTCATCCAGCCGAAACGATATTCGCGGCATTCGACGTGTGGCAACATCCTTGCCGATTTCACCTTGAATGAATCCCGCCGCGCTCTGCAACCCGTGCATGGCGAGTTTGGAATTCTCTTCCGGGTGAATGGAAACATGCACCTTGGCGTCGGAAAGGTCGGGCGTGACTTCCACTTTTGTCACGGAGATCAGCCCGCGCACTCGCGGATCATTCAACCCACGCGTGAGGACGCGCTGCACCGCGACGCGAATGACGGAAGCAATTTGTTCTGTGCGCTGGGTCATGTCGATCTGTTGCGATTACAACTTCCGCCGAACTTCCTTCGTGCGGTAACACTCCAGCACGTCGCCGGGTTTGATGTCGTTGTAGCCTTCGATGCTCATGCCGCATTCCTGGCCCGAACGGACTTCCTTCTGATCGTCCTTGAATCGCTTGAGCGAATTGAGACGGCGATCCTTCTCCACAACAATGCCGCCGCGAGTGACACGGATCTGGCTGTTGCGTTCGATCACGCCATCCGTCACGTAGCAGCCTGCGATCATGCCGACCTTGGAAATCTTGAACACATCGCGCACTTCCGCATGGCCCAGAACTTCCAATTTCAATTCCGGGTCAAGCAGGCCTTCGGCGGCCCGCTTCACATCATCGGTGAGGTCGTAGATCACATCGTAGAAGCGAGTGTCCACGTTCTTGCCATCGGCGAGTTTTCGTGCCGCCGCTGTCGAGGTGACGTTGAAGCCAACGATGATGGCGCCTGTTGCCTCGGCCAATGAAATGTCAGATTCGTTGATGCCGCCAACCGCCGAATGCTTGATGGCAATGATGACATCGGTCGTTGAGATACGGCCAAGCACCATGCGGAGTGTTTCCAATGAGCCCTGGACATCCGCCTTCAGGATCAGAGGCAATTCCTTGCGCCCGGTCGCTTCCAGATGCTTGAAGATGTTGTCAAGCGTGACCTTTTCCTTGCTCAAGTCACGATTACGTTCCTGTGTAATTCGCTCCTTGGAGGCTTCCTCGGCCTCGCTCAAGTCCTTCACGACGTAGAACTTGTCACCAGCGTCCGGAACATCATTGATGCCGGAAATTGCCACCGGCATTGAGGGGAATGCTTCCTCGATGCGCTCGCCTCGGTCGTTGACGATGTCGCGCACACGGCCAAACGCTCTGCCGACGGCGATGAAGTCACCTTTCTTCAGCGTGCCGGCCTGCACGATCACGTTGGCCACGGCACCGCGACCTTCCGCGATCTTTGACTCCAGCACGGTGCCTTCTGCATAGCCACCGTAATCAGCCTTGAGTTCCAACAATTGGGCCTGGTAATCAAGCACTTCCAGCAGATCCTGGATTCCTGTGCCCTTGGTGGCGCTGGTGCGAACCACTTCCGTTGTGCCACCCCATTCCACGGGATTCAGTTCCTTCTCTGCCAATTGGCCGAGAATGCGCTGAATGTTGTTGTCAGTGGCTTCGGGCTTATCGATCTTGTTGAGTGCGATCACGATCGGTACGCCAGCCGCCTTGGCGTGATTGATGGATTCAATCGTTTGCGGCATGACGCCGTCATCCGCCGCCACTACAAGCACCACCACATCGGTCACCTTGGCGCCTCGCGCGCGCATTTCGGTAAATGCCTCGTGACCGGGGGTATCGATAAACGTGACCATGTGTTCGGTCCCGCCCTTGTCACCGACTCGGACTGGAACCTGGAACGCACTGGTGGCCTGCGTAATGCCGCCGGCTTCACCCGCCGCCACGTTGGCGTTGCGGATCTGGTCCAGCAGCGAAGTCTTGCCGTGATCGACGTGACCCAGAAGTGTCACCACGGGGTTGCGCCGACGCTCATCGGTTACGGTGCGCGATACGAATTGATCGCTGATCTTCTGCTCGGCCGTGCGCTGTTCATCAATTTCCAGATCGATGCCATAGTCCAACACGGACTCGATGGCGGTTTCCGCATCCAGGAACGAATTGATGGTGACCATCTTTCCGCTCAACATGAGTTTGCGCAGGATGTCGTTCACCTTGATGCCGGTGGCAGCGGACAAATCCTTGATGCTGATCGGCGTTTGGATCTTGACCTTTCCGCCGCCCTGGGCAGGCAGAATGGCGCGATGGCCGCCGCCTGTTGAACGAATGACGTTGTCCCGCCGTGCCTTCTTGAAGAAGCCGCCGGAACGATTGAGCCGGTTTTCGCGCTCAAGCAAATCCTGTTCGCGCCAGTTGAATGGTTCCTCCGGTGACGCCATGCCGCTGCGTGCGGTGCGACCGGGCTCCTCACTGGCAACGCCGGTGCGCCGCTTGTTGCGGCGACCGGGGCCCGTCCCACGATCATCACCACGCCCACCGGGCGCATCGGATGGTGCAAAGCCTGCTCCCGGTGCGCCTCCGCCGGAACGCGGACCGCGACCTGTGGTTGGGCCGGTGCGCGGTCCCGTGCGGGCGCGCGGAGCGGGCAGATCGTCCGCTTTCTCCACGCGAATCACCTTCGGGCCGGCCATCTTTGTCTTTGTCGGTTTTTCCAGCATCGGGCCGGCCGGGCCAACCATCGTCGGCCGAGGAGGAACGTTCATCACCGGCTTGGGCGGAACAATTCTTGCGGACGGTTGTGTCGGCGGATGCACCACAAGCGCCGGCGCGGACGCTGCAGCGGCAAGGTCACCGGGCTGCGTCCCGGGATCGGGGACATCGGCGAGTATTTCCCCCGGGGTTGGATCAATCTTGACAGCCTTGCTGGTCGCCGCGCGAGTTCGCGCAGGTTTCTTGGGCTTCTCGGGTTCTTCGGACGCCGCTGCGGCATCTGCCTTTTTGGATACCGGCGGTTCGGCTACAGCCGTGCTTGAAGTTGATTCGCTTCCGCCATCATCTTCGCTTGCCGCCGCTTTCTTTGACGGTCGCTTTCTCGCCTTGGCGCGGGCCTGTGTGACATCGACAGCGGCGGCATGTTCAACCGCGGTACCGGATGAAGAGTCGTGCGCTTCGCTGAACCATTCACGAATGGTGGCCGCCAAACCCATCTTCACCACCGACATGTGATTTTCAATGCCGGGGATGTCTTCGGCCTGACACTTGGCGACGATATCCTTGGAATCAACGCGCAGTTCCTTGGCCAGTTGGTGAACTCGAATGGTTGCTGTCTTGGTTGCCACTTTGTGCTCCACGAACGCGATCCGAACCCTTCACTTCCAATTGAACAAACATTCAAGTTGCGGCGCTTTGATCGGCCGGGGATGACGTGGTGACAATGTCGGCCGCCGGACCTTCGCCGAGGATGGAAGCCGCCGCCGATTCCGCCGCCGCGTCGGTTTCGATGTAACCGTCGTGATCGCCCAGAACCGCCGTCGCCGCAGCATCCTGCTCCAACCGCTTGCGCTCGGCTTCTTCCTTTTCCTTGGCCTGCTGCTCGGCCACAATCTTGGCCTGCACCGCAGCGGTTTCCACCAGGCGTTCGGCCAATTCTGCCGGCATGCCTAATTCATTCTCAAGCACTTCCGGGCCAACTTCTTCAATATCAAACACGCTGATCATTCCCAGCGCGCCCATCTTGTCGAGCATTTCATCCGTCACGCCTTCCACGGACTTCACGGTTCGCTCAAGCGTCTCCAGGCTCTTGGCAAATTCTGCCGGTGTGAGAATGTCGATATCCCAACCGGTCAATCGTGCTGCCAGGCGAACGTTCTGCCCGCGCCGACCGATTGCCAGTGATAGTTGATCGTCGCGCACGATGATCGTGGCCCGGCCCAGTTCAAAGCACAGGCTGACTTCCTCAACCTCGGCGGGTTTGAGCGCGTTGGCAATCAACACCTGACTTGATTCATTCCAACGAACGATGTCGATCTTCTCGCCGCCCAGCTCATCCACAATGTTGCGGATACGGCTGCCGCGAACGCCAACGCACGCGCCCACCGCATCCACCTTGCTGTCAATGGAGGTTACCGCGAGTTTGGTGCGGAAACCCGCCTCGCGTGACATGGCTTTGATTTCAATAACGCGCTCGGAGACTTCCGGCACTTCGGCCTCAAACAGCCGACGAATGAAATCCGGATGGCTGCGGGAAAGCACGATCTTGATTTGGCTGCCGGATTCCCGGACGTCCAGGATCATGCAGCGGACGCGGTCACCGGGATGGAACTGCTCACCGGGAATCTGCTCGGAACGTGGCATGAAGCCTTCCGCCCGATCAATCTGCACGATGAGCGCGCCGCCCTCGTACCGCTGGGCTGTGCCGGTTACCAGTTCGCCCTGCCGCTTGCTGTATTCATCGAGCAGGCTGGTTCGTTCATCTTCCCGGAATTTCTGGATCATCACTTGCTTGGCGGTTTGCGCGGGAATTCGTCCCAGGGCTTCCATGGGAATGTCCTGCCGCGTTCCGTCCGGCAGGTTCCGCCACACGGTGATGCGGCCGGTGAGCCTGTCCATCTCGCACCCGAACTCTTCCAGGTCCAGAGAGTTGAAGTGCTTGCGGGCCGCGCTGATCATGGCCTGCTCAATGTCATTGATCAATACGTCTCGATCGATGTTGCGGTCGCGGGCGATGGAATCAAGAATGCGAAGTGTTTCTGTGTTCATGGTCTGTGCCTGCCTGATGAATTGTTGAGATGTTGGAATGTCGAACCTTGCAAAGAACGTTGGGCAAAAACGAAAAGTCACGGTCCAAAACAGACAACCGTGACCCAAATCCCTCAAATCAAGGGCGCGATCTGATGATGAACGCTCATCGTCAGATCACGATCGCCTCCTGGGCTGAAAAACAGCCGAACACCGACAGCCGAATTCTGCCGGTCACGGGGGCGAGGGTCATCCGCACACCCTTCTTCAGGGGTCGGAGCCAGCGCACGACATGGACGCAATCAGGCGCCATGACGTGAAACTGGAAAAGTTGCGAACTTGCTCACGTAAAAACTCCTTCGGACCGACTTTCAAGCGGTCCGGCGAACTTCTTACATTAGGCCAAGATGGGCATTTTGGCAATCTGCAGCACTTGGCCAAACCCGCAAATTCGGCTGTTTCTGGACTTTCACGCCATGGCCGCCTATTGTCCACCCATTCCCGTGGTCGATAAAGCCATTGGACGCACATAGGTACCGATGGCTTTCAGGACGCATTTCCGCGTTCCAGCGCATTCCGGAACCAGTCACAGGCCCATCCGGAAGGCCGAACTCTCCGGAACACAGATCGGAAATCCAGTTGAATTTTGATGCACTCGGGCTCGCAGAGCCCATCCTTCGCGCGGTCACCGCCGAAGGGTACACCGTTCCCACACCCATCCAATCCAAGGCCATTCCCCACGTTCTGGCCGGCAGCGACCTTCTCGGCTGCGCCCAGACCGGGACAGGCAAGACCGCCGCGTTCGCCCTGCCGATCCTGCATCGTCTGGCCGCAGGCCAGACCAACCAGAATGGTCATGCCGCCACACCGGGAGCCGGAGGCCGAGCGAAACTTCGCGCGCTTATCCTCGCCCCAACCCGTGAATTGGCATCGCAGATTGCAGACAGTTTTCATGCCTACGGCCGAAACCTTCGCCTGCGTCACACCGTCATCTTTGGCGGCGTGAGTCAGCATCACCAGGTCAAGGCCCTCAAGGCAGGCATCGACACCCTCATTGCTACGCCCGGCCGCTTGCTCGATCTGATGAATCAAGGCTTCGTTGATCTTCGTGGAATCGAAATCTTCGTTCTCGATGAAGCCGATCGCATGCTGGACATGGGTTTCATGCCCGATATCCGTCGCATCATCAAGCAGATTCCCACCAAGCGTCAGACGCTGATGTTCTCTGCCACGATGCCGCCGGACATTCGCCAACTTGCCGACACCATCCTGAACAAACCCGTGAGCGTGGCGGTCAATCCTGTTGCCTCCACGGTTGAGAAAATCACGCAGGCTGTCTACTTCGTGCAGCGCAAGGACAAACCCGCCCTGCTCACACACCTGCTCAAGGCCAACGGCATGGGCCGCACGCTGGTCTTTACCCGCACAAAGCACGGGGCTGATAAGGTCGTCAAGCATCTTGATAAGGCCGGCATTCGTGCCGCCGCCATCCATGGCAATAAGAGCCAGAACAACCGCACCCGCGCACTGGCACAGTTCAAGTCCAAGGCTCCGCCGGTGCTCGTCGCCACCGATATTGCCTCGCGCGGCATTGATGTCGATGAAATCTCGCACGTCGTCAACTTTGACATGCCTGATGTGCCGGAAACTTACGTTCACCGCATCGGCCGCACGGCGAGAGCGGGAGCCTCCGGCATCGCGCTTTCCTTCTGCGATCATGAAGAACGCGGCTAACTCCGCGCGATTGAACGTCTGATCCGTCAGCCGATTGAAGTGAAGAACGATCAACCCAAGTTTTCACCGGCCAACAACGCGGCAATGCAGTTGCACGAGCCGAACGATCAAGGCAGTCAAGACCGATCCACTCGCCATTCACGTTCGGCA
>CAZWJR010000067.1:0-310 GCA_964634655.1 uncultured Isosphaeraceae bacterium
TCGTCGCCAGCGGCGTCGCAAAGAGATCCGCAAAATCCATCCAGCGTGCCTACAGCGGATCAGGCTGCCCCACCGGGATGAACCAGGGATTCCCGGCCGGATTGGCGGCCGTCGGGTCCGGGGAATGAGTTGCTATGGCAGGAAACTGCAACTTGATGGCGTAGTACACCGCCGTCGTGGGTCGGCCATTGGTTGCCGGCGCAAGATAGCGATTCGTCAATGGCGGAAGCGTTGCAAGCGAATCATCCCACAACCGGTATTCCTGGCCGAAGACCGTAATCTTGAAATCCTTCAGATCGACGGGAATGTC
>CAZWJR010000067.1:320-12515 GCA_964634655.1 uncultured Isosphaeraceae bacterium
ACCACAACGCCACTGTAGGGGCTACGATTCTTGGTAAGGACGTTCTCGCCGTAATCTGAATAGTCCTGATCTACGGGGAACGTGGGATCGTGCTCATCCACTTTTATCGCCTTGTAGATGTGCCCGATGAAAGCCTCCATGAGAAACGGCTGCGCTTCCATGCCCATGAAGCGTCGATCCGTGGCTCCGGCACTGTCCAGCACCTGCACGGACTCATCCAACGTCGTCACGTGGTCCATATCGCGCCACTGCACGATGTTGGCGGCGTACGCGGCGGCCATCTTTTTGGTCTTGTCGCTGTCATCAGGTACCACCGTTCCGTAGTACGTTTGCGGCGGAGTTGTCTGATTGGTCTGCAAGCACAAGTTCAACCGTTCACGCAGCGTGATACCGAGTATCCGGTTGTAATTGCTGGTGCTGACGGTGTAGTCGATCGGTTGAATGAACGGCGCGGGTTGGCCGTTGATGTTATGAGCGGGGTTGGGATCAAACGGTCCGAGCACCTTCGCCACGGCGCCAAGCCGCAGATCGAACTTGCGCATCCCCCACTCAAACAGATCACGGTCAAACAGGTCTATCAGAGTGTCGTTGTTGAGGTCATTGTGCTGCTGGGAGTAGTCAAACATCCACGTCCACGGCGGCATGATGTCATTGCGGGCCGCGCTGAACATCGTCAGCCGATGACGCGGATCGACCAGCAATTTGCGATTCGATCGCTGATCCACGAACTCGTTCGATTCTTCATTCCCGGTTCCCGCACGGATGAATCGGCCGTAGGCTCCCGCCGCCAGGTCCTGCGTGGCGTACTCAAATCGGCTGAAAGTCCACGGCGAGTTGTTCCCGGCATACGCGCGCAGTTCCAATTCATCGCCTAGCGTGTAAGGCGAATAGGAGGAACCCGTCTCCGGCCCGGCGAGGAACCGGGAGGCGGACTTGCGCCAGAAATCCAACCGCACATCGCGAGAGGGAAGATTGTTGCGCAAGTTGTCCTGAAACGGCATGAAACCGGCAGCCGTCGTGCTGAAGCCAAGTTCCATCAGATGCCGTTGAAATGGTCGAGCGCCGTTGCCAATGCCTCCAACCGTGCTCAACCCGGTGTCGTACTGCGAGACAAAGTAATCGGTCTGGGCTGCTGGTGGGAAGCCCCAGGGAAATTCCAGATCGGCCGCGCCCTGGAGTGTGTATTGATGCTCCGGGCAATCCAGGAAGCCGCAGTTCCAGTTTCCCCAATGCGTTGCCGGGCCCGCAGAAATGAACGGAAAGAGATTTCCCGCCAGCGCCAGATCGGAAGGTGTCAGGCCGGTTGTCTTCTTGGGCGTGTTCGTGGGATTGCTTTGACCTGACGAATCATCGTTCATGTCGCTACGCAGGAAACGAGTCCAGACGCTGGCGTTGGCCATGCCGCAGTTGTCGATCATTGAAACGGCGACAATCTGACGAATGCCGCTTTGCGAGGAAGTGGGCGCGAGGAACCAGAAGGAATCGGTGAAGCCATCGCCATCGGTATCGGCGAGCACCCGGCTCACGTACCATCGCGCGGTACCGGGGATGAATTCATCCTGCGGCCGCTCGCCCACTTCGTGTGACTTCGGTGAATTTGGACTGCTGTCAAACAGATTGGCCAGGCGATAGTGATTCGCCGGTATCCATGTCGCATCGATATACGACGTCTGATAGCCGCGAATGCCCGGGAATGCATTGTCAAAACCAAACCAGCGCGCCCATTGCGCGTCAAACGCACCGCCGCCCTGGAACACCGGATCGCCTGTGACTGAATTGCGATTGGCCGGCAACATGGTGAGCCATTGCTCAACCGGAATGTTCAGATTTGTAACAACGGATGCATCGACGTTGGAAATGTTGGCAACAATGCGCCAAGCATTGTCTGGCCGTGCGATGTTGGTCAGGTGACGCCAGTGTGAGTACGCATCCGGAATGCCATCGTTGTTGGTATCCCAACGCAAAGGTTCCAGATCGCGAAGCCAGCGGGTATCGCCGAAGCCCGGGTTGCCGAATGGATTGTCTTCACCGTCAATGTAGGGGTCGATCAGGCTGGCACCACCACTGGGGTTGGCCAGGCCGGTAGGCCACAGAGAGGCGTCCGCGCCCACCAGATCCAAATACGTCTTATCAGGCCAATTCGTCCACGGGACAACGTGATACGGCGCGAAATTGAATCGAACATTCTGATCGTATCCGAACCGTACGGCGTCCAACTTCGCCAGATCGCGCGATGTGTTTGAATCCGGTTGAGAACTGCGAACCGTCCGTACAAAGAGCGACGATGCAACTTCATCTGCCAACGAATCAATAATGAACTCCCTTGTGCCATCGCGCTGCCCGGTGGCCAGATACGCGCCGGCGGTGGTGCGACCGGCCTGTGTGCGCGTGACGTAGGCAGTGGCGATGATGACCAGCAGGACGAGAATGCCGGTGACCAGCACGATCGTGTTGCCGCGCCGCAATTGGCGAAATTGTTTGTTCATGTCTTTCATGGCAATGCTCCTCTCAAGGAGGGCGTAAAGTCAGTTCACTCGTTTGGGCAGGCGGATGACAAATTGAAAATCGCGGCCCGCTTCCATACGCAATTCCGGGTCGTGCAGCGTCATCGTGACACGAATGGCGGAAGGGAATGGCGTGTAACCCACTGGCACAACGGGAGTGGCGGCGGGATTTGTGCCGGTGTCGGTCCAGGGATTGCCGGTGGTTGAATCCAGCGGTTGATTGATGTTGTAACCAAAGAGAGCTTCGTAGGTCACAACCGGATTGGCGTTGGATGGATTTACGCCGATGTCGGGTACTCCGCCGCCGGGCAGATAGCGCTCTATGTTGAGCGGCCAGATCGGCACGGGGCGGGGCCCCCATGCATTGAGCGGATACACGCCGCGCGGATCATCGCGCAGGCCAAACCATGGCTGCTCAAGCCACGGGTTGACGGCCATGCCGCGAAGCACGCTGCCATCGGGAGTGACCACCGGATTGACTCCATCGGTCTGCAGCACGCGACCGACTCCATCGTCGTAAGTCCAGTCGATGGTGAAGGAACTGCAACCACTTCCAATGACGTGATTTGTCAGAGCCTGATCAACACGATTGGCGCTGGGGGATTTGCGTTCAGCACGGGGATAGTAAATCCCATTGGAAATGGTGCGACGCTGGTCGCCCGGTGCGTAGGCAGCATTGTTCCATGGCCGAGCGACAAAGTTGCCCGTCAGATTTGGTGAACTCACCCAGCGACGAACATCAGCAAGTTGCGAAGCAGCGGCGTCAAGCCTGCCGTTGCGGATTTCGCGGGATAAACCAAAGTTTGCGGCCGGGGTGATGCCCAGAAAAATAGAACGGGCTGTCGTAATGTCCCCAAGATAAGCGGTCTTGGTATTGACGTTGGGTGGATTGTTGTCATCGTCCATCAGCGCGACCGGTTGGCGTACCAGCAGCCATTGGCGGCAATCGGGCTGCGTCCCATTGATGTTGCTTGATGCAGCGGTGCCGAAAATATCAGTTTGAGTGTCTCCGTTAGCGCCAATTGCTCGAAAAGTCGTGCGCACCATCTGCACATCGTTGGTGGCAGACCAGTGCCAGGGCGTGCACTTTGGTGAAGTGGTGGTACTGGTTAAGGACTCGCTGGCGGCCTGATTGCTCACGTTCGCAATATGTGCCGGATCATGCGCCTGCACCGTAGGGTATTGCGACAGATCTGCAGGCAGGGCGTTGCGCAACTGAAACGCAGGTCCCCAGTAAATGCGTGCCGCGGTCCCCTGCCCCTTATGGTTTGTGCCGGAGCCCGGTCGATAGGTGTTTGATGATTCGATGCCGTTGGTGAAGAAGACCAGCTGATCCGCCCGAATGATGGCGGATTTGTCCAGATTCGGATTGAGCAGCGGTGCGCTGGAGTCGTTGTACGGCGGACGGCGGCGAACATCATTCTGCACCGCCACGCAACGAATGGCAAAGAATCCTTCAGTCGTCAACCGTTCGATGTCCTCTCGCATGGCTCGTTCAATCGTTGCCGCTTCCGTCATGACCGCCGACGTTGCCTGGCCCATGCCAGCCACTTTGCTGGCCGTGCCGAAAATCTTGGACGTTGCGATAATCACCACAATCAACACCGCCACGGCGACCATGAGTTCGGTCAAGGTGAACGCGCGAAGATTTGGCGATCTGGTGATCTTGTGATCTGTTGATTTACCGGCGACGAAAGACGCAGATTTGCGACTGATACTAATGGTATCAATCGCCAAATCGCCAAACCGCCAAATCGCCAAATGATTCATTCGCTTCATGTCAAAGTTCCTTCACCGCTGCGTACACCGGCGTGAGGGTGATTCCGTTGGGATCGGTCATCGGGATGTACCAGATGTCCGTCACCACATCGTCGTGCACCCAATCGTTGTATGGAGCGATCAGCGGCAGATTCACCGCATTGGGCTGCTCGTAGTAGTACTGCGAAAACGTGGGGCGCGTGGGACCAGCCTGAAGCACCATTCCGTTTTTCTTCCAGCCCATGACCGGGATAACAGACCGAGTCAATTCAACGTTCACATCCCCCGCAGAGGTGTCGTAGTCAAGACGAGACTGTCCCACCACCCGATGCACATTGTTGTTCTGATCGATCAACCATTGGCGAGGATTCTGCCAGGCCTGCCGCGCGTCCTCAACGTTGTAGCGAGTTCCCGCACGGGTGCCGAGAACAATGGCGCGATTGGCGGAATCAGCGGGTGCCTGGAGGCCATATCCGCTATCCCACGCGCCACCGGCGGCGTATTCCGGCGGGCTGCTGTGGCTCGCCGGATCGCGCACCAGGTTAAGCCACACTGGAAGCGGCGGCGTCAGACCGGAATTGCCATCCACCGCCACGCGGTAGTTTGGCGCGGTTCCGCCACCGGGAATGGAAACGCGATAGACAAAGATCGATACCAGAATGCGACCACCGAACCTTCGGAACGCACAGTCCCAGACGAATTGCGGCCGCGCCGCTTCGATTGACTTGGTGTACATCCGCCCGGTCATCGGGTAATAGCGTTCCTCCTGATTGATGATGATGCGTGGAGGAACATTGCCATACTTGGCTCTGCTGTAAGGCACGCCAAACAGGCGCGGTTGCGAATCCGGAACGCCGCTGGGGAACTCCATGGCAGACCGCACTGGCGCATTGCCACCTTGCGAAACGCGATACCAACTGAAAATATCGATCGCGCCGGTGTCAATGTATGGAGGAGGCGTTGTGGAATTGCCGGGAATGGACGTTGTCGTGTTCGGATCATCATCCATCAAAACCGCCGGACGCAGCCAGGACCAATCTCCCGGTACGGTTGGCCGAGGCGGCAATGGAAACGCCGGGGAAGTGCTTGGATCATCGAACTCATCAAACGTGCCGAAGTCTTCCGCCTTGACTTTGCTGCGGATGATATCCATGGCGGAATTGACCACGGCTGCCCCGCTCATGTCATCCACGGAAAGCCGCTGCTGCGCGATTCCCGCCGGGAACAACGCCGCAATGGAAATCACGCCAATACCCAGAATGAAAATAGCCAGCAACACTTCAACAAGTGAGAACGCGCGGCGTGACACCATGAACATGGCTCCAATTGCTGACCGCTGAACGCTGATCGCTGAATGCTGCATTCTCATTTCAATGCCACTCCTGTGTATCGATTGAAGTGGATGCGGTCGGCGTTGTTGATGATGTAGGTGGTGTAATCCGCCATGCGCTTCGTGCAGGCGGTGTTACCGCCGGTCGCGGGATTCCACTTCGTTACATCGTTCAACTCACGGGCACGGTCATCATCGAACACCGCAATGTAGGAAACGAAATCGATCCAAGATTCATCGTTTTCAAATCGTTGGCTCCATCGCCAGTCATAGCAATACGGCGAGGAGAGATTCACCGGACAGGAGGTGCAGTTGCTCTGCAGGTTCAGCGGGGCGCCAAAGTAATCGGTCACTTGGCCGCCCCAGTCCTGAACGCCATCGTTGTCAAAATCAACCCACGAACGATTGGAATCGGTGTGACTGTTGCGAGAGATGGTGGTTCCATCCGCGGCGTACATCACGCCGATCATGTCGCCGGGGGCTTCGCCATCGCCGGGTCCGGATGATCCGGATTGGCCAGCCTGCACAATGGCCGGCAGATGAGTCGACGTCACCCATGCCTCGTCCAACGTGGAAATGTTGGCGCCTGCTGCTCGCAAATCCGTCAGCATCTGCGTGCCGCCGGTGTCAAATATGAACGCGGGGCCTGCAATCTTGATTCCCACCGGCAGCCGTTTTGTCGGCACTCCCGGCAGCGGAACGAATCGGTCAATCACCGCATTTTGCGAAAGCCCGACAGTGATCCGCGCGCTCTGGCCCGACCACTTCGCTGTGACCGCTTCAATGTACTGCTTGTTCCCATCGAGCCGCGCCCGGAAAACCACGCAGACAATCTGGTTGTTCTTCATCGCCAGCCCGCGTGCGTTGTCCAGCATCGCCATCACCGTGTTCTTGGCGGAGGCAAGTTTGGCGTCCTTGGCAATGCCACGGTAACTCATGGCAGTGATTGCACTTAGCACAGCGATAATGCCGATGGCGACCAACAACTCAATGAGCGTGAAACTCGTTCGCCCGGCCAATCCAAATCGACGAATCTGATTGACACTCATCATGGCTTCACCACGGGGTAGGAATAGACGTTGTCGAGCGAATCTTTGTACGCCTGCGTGACCGGGTCCGCGCTCAAGTCGCCAAACTTGCCATCAGGGCCGGCGGAGACAAAGTAAACCCGGCGATTGTCGCACGCCCCCAGTGCTCGTTCGAGATCGCTCTGGTAGGTGCCATCGTTGTCACGGCGATCCGCTGGATCACTCTGAGTCCACGATCGACCGGGAAACACGGCCGCGCAATCTCGGCCCCAGGGATCGAATACAGCAATTTCACCGGGATCGTGTTCCTTGAGAAAATCCGGATTGAGCCGCGTCAAAATTTGTTTCGACGCACTGCTGCGACCAAGCAGGCTGATGACCCCGTGCATCAACTCATGGGCATCATCGGGAGTATTGATTTCCGGAGAGATATCGAAACTCACTCCATTGGCAACATTGGTTCCATAGGTCATCTGCCGTTCCGCCACCTGTTCCCACTCCTGCATGGCCATGTCGAGCAGTTGGAACATCTGTTCGACCTGACGCTGCTCGGATTTCTGATGCAGAATGACCGAGACACCTACCGTCAAGCCCACGAGCAGAACGATGATGCCAATGACCACCATGAGTTCAATCAAAGTGAACGCGCGAGCCAGTTGCGGACCGCTGATCGCTGATCGCTGATTTCTTCTCGGGGTCATGGTCCAACCTCCACGATGTTGTCCTTGTTATCTGCGTGAAGCGTGGCGCTCTGATTGAGCCGCTTGTCTGGACCAGCCGAGACCAGCCCGAATTCCGCCGCGTCCAGTTCGCGAGTGCTGGCCGTGTTGCCATCTGCGTCCGCAAAGTTTGAGATGGATTCCGCGCCGTCCTTGATTGACTGCGGCCGCAGGAGGTACACATCGGAAAGCGATGGCGTGCGGAACCCGGAGCCCGAAGGATGCTGGCGATAACTCTGATTCAATGAGCCCGGCGGATAGGGCCTGCGGTAATAGCGAATCGGCATGCCCCAGTAATCCACAATCGCCTTCGGCATGGAATCCCATGTCTGCCCAACCGGCAGCGCCTCACCCTTGAAATACGTCTGCAATTGCCCGTTCGAATCGTACACAACACCCGCGAGCAAACGCTCATCCTTCAATTCAACATACGGTCCGTACACCTTGCCCTGATCAATCGGCAGGGGCGAGACCACCGTACCACTGCTGTAGAAGTTGTTACCAGTCAGCATTTTCATGCGATCAGCCAGTGCGCCTGTTTGTGCAGTCGCGCCCCATGCCCCGTCCGGGCCAGGATGGCGAATCCCCGTCGGTGGCGACTCCAAACCCCAATCAAATGGAGCATTCAACCCAGTAGAACCATATCCATCCTCATTGTGGCCGCCGTAGCCGACCAAATAGTCTGCCATCGTGCAGGTGGAGAAGAATTCCTGCATTTGCGCGATGTAGGAACCTTGTGCCGGATTGGGAACAGAGTTTGCGTAAAGTGTGCGCAATTGAACGGCACCGGAATTTCCCGGAGCTGGCACACCCAACACCGGCGGGTAATACCCGATGTCTTCCTTGAACCGGATCAAGCCTTTGCTGATGGAGTTCATCAGCGATGCCGTCCGTGTCTTCTGCGCCGTCACATTGGCTGCATTCACAGCCACGATCAGGACGCTTAACAGCAGAATAATGATCGCGGTTACAACCAGCAGTTCAATAATCGTGAAGCCGGCGCGTGCGGCGTGATTGCACCGACCGCTGATTGCCGATCGCTGATCGCTCCGATTCTTGGCCTGTGATTCAGTCATCAGATCACCTTTCAACAATCACAGTTTGCCGCTGGAAACCTGTTCAATCATCGCAACGAGCGGAAGGAACAACGCCAGCACGATCGTGCCGACCACGGTGCCCAGCACCACGACCAGCATCGGTTCCAGAAGGCTCAACATCGCCTGCACCGCGACGTCCACTTCCTCGTCGTAGTTGTCCGCGATCTTCATAAGCATGGTGTCCAGATCGCCTGTTTCTTCGCCGACATCAATCATGTTCACCACGATCGCATCGCACACCTTGGCTTCGCGGAGGGGACCGGCGAACGTTTCGCCCTCACGGATGGAATCATGCACTTTGGTCAAGGCCTGCTCGTAGACGTAGTTGCCGGAGGTATCTCGCGTGATGAGGATTGCCTCAAGAATCGGAACACCTGCGGAAATGAGCGTGCCGAGCGTTCGAGTGAACCGCGCGATGGACGTCTTCTTCACAAGGCCGCCGATCACAGGAATTTTCACTCGGACTATGTCCGTCGCCGCACGCCCCGGATTGGTCTTGCGGATCAATTTGAAAAGGAAAAACAAGATGAATGGAGTACTCAAGATCCAGACAAATCCGGGAATCTGCTGGTCCACCGACGACTTGCCGGCAACCCACATACTGGTGTTGATCAGCCAAACCGTCAGGCCGGGTAACTTGACATCGAAGTCGTTGAAAATTTCCTGGAACTTCGGAATCACGAACACCATAATGCCCGTGACGATGAGCACCGCGATGCAGATGACCACCACGGGATAAATCATGGCGCCGATGATGCGGCGACGAAGCCGCTGCGCCTTCTCCATGAAGGTTGCAAGACGCTGTAGAATCAAGTCCAACACACCGCCGATTTCGCCTGCCGCAACCATTTTGCAGTAGAGCCGATCAAACGCCTTGGGGTGTTTGGCCATCGCATCTGAAAGTGTGCTGCCTGCCTCGACGTCTTCGCACACGCCGCCGATGATGGATTTGAGCAATCCTGGCTTCTGCTGGGTTTCCAGAATCTGCAAGGAGCGCAACAAGGGCAAGCCTGCGTCCTGAAGTGTGGACAGTTGCCGCGTGAACATCGTGAGTTTTTTCTGGTTCACGCCGCCGATGCTGATGGAGGAGAATCCAGATTTCTTTTTTTTCTTTTTGATCTTGCCCGCTGTGCCGGCGGTTGCCGCGCCCTTTACCTTCTGCTCACGGACAGCCGTGGGGAAATATCCCTGTCCCTTGATCCGCTGAATAGCCTCCTCGCTGGTCGTGGCTTCCACCACGCCCTTCTGGGGCTTGCCTGCGGAGTTCAACGCTTCGTATTGATAAGTCGGCATGGGTCAATCCAAAATCGAAAATCCAGAATCCAAATCAATTACTCTTCAACAATTGTTTCACGCACGACTTCATCAATCGTGGTTTGTCCGTCGTAAATCGCCAGCAATCCTGATTCGCGCAGCGTTCGCATTCCGCGGCGGCGGCATTCGTTCCGCAGCACCGTGGTGGACGCTTCCTGCATCACGAGTTCGCGGATCGGATCCTCCATCCGCATGATTTCAAAGATCGCCTTTCGCCCTCGATAGCCGCTGGCATTGCAGTTATCGCAGCCGCGGCCGCGATAGAGCGTACGCCCCTCCATATCCTTGCGGCGAAGATTCAATTCCATCAATTGCTCTTCCGATGGCTGGAACTCTTCCTTGCATTTCGTGCAGATGCGTCGCACCAGACGCTGGGCCACGATCGCCTCAATCGTCGCGGTAAGAAGAAACGCTTCCATTCCAAGATCCAACAATCGCAGAATTGATGAAGGAGCATCGTTGGTATGGAGCGTCGAAAACACAAGGTGACCGGTGAGCGAAGCTTGCACAGCGATCTGCGCCGTTTCAAGATCGCGGATTTCGCCGACGAGAATGATGTCCGGATCCTGCCGCAGGAACGATCGCAGCAGCCTCGCAAACGTAAGTTCCTGCTCCACATTGATCTGGCACTGAATCAGACCATCGATGTCGTATTCAACAGGGTCTTCCGCGGTGAGAATCTTCGTGGTTGGCTCGTTGAGTTCATTCAAGGCTGCGTACAGCGTGGTCGTCTTACCACTGCCGGTCGGCCCCGTCACCACGATGATGCCGTTGGGCTTTTGGATCAGGGCCCGCATCGTCTCCAGTTCATCATCTCGCAGCCCGATTTTGTCCAGGCTCAATTGCACGTTGGAACGATCCAGGACGCGCATTACGACTGATTCGCCAAACATCGTCGGCAGGACGCTGATACGCAAGTCGATCGGGCTCTTGGCTACTTCAAACTCGATGCGTCCGTCCTGCGGAAGGCGTCGTTCGGCAATATCCAGATTCGCCATGACCTTGATGCGCGAAACGATCGGCAACGCCAAGTGGCGCGGCGGCGGGATCATCTCATACAGGATTCCGTCGATGCGATAGCGCATCTTGAATTCATCTTCAAACGGCTCAAAGTGAATGTCCGACGCCTTGTCTTTGATCGCCTGCAGCAACACCAGGTTGAGCAGACGAATGACCTTGTTGTCATCCGCAGCAGCCGCAAGTTCTTCCAAGTCGATCGATTCGCCACGCCCCTTCAGAGCCGAGAGTCGATCATCAGCGCTCAACTCCGCCATCATCTTCGCCATCGAGGTACTCTCGCCGCTGTACTTCTTTTTCAGCACAGCGTCGATCTGGTCCGCCGATGCCACCACCGCTCTGACTTTGTATCCAAGCAGCAACTTCAGGCCGTCCACCGCCTGGAAGTTGTCCGGGCTCTTCATCGCGACGGTGATCGTCTTGGTCGCCGGATCAAAATCCAGCGGCACGATCTGATAGGTATTTGCCGATTCGGCCGGCAGTGCTTCGAAGGCGGCGTCCGGAATCGCCCCGGCATCAATCTGCACCATCCGCATCCCGGCCTGTCCCGCCAAGGCTTCCAGAATGTCGTTGGGGGTGATATACCCCAATTCCACCAGCAGTTCGCCTACGGGTTTTTTCTGCCCCTTCTCACGGCGTGACTTCTGAAGGTTGAGAGCCTCGTGAACCTGCTCTCGAGTCACCTTATTGAGTTTGGTAAGTACCCGCCCGAACCGCCGCCCCTTCAATTCAGATGGGTCCGGACCACTCGGCTCTGATGCCGTCGCTTTTGCCATGACTTTTGTTCTTTCTTTAATGGGCGGCATTGGTAACGACCTAGTGTCCTAACCGTTACTTCCGTGGTTATCGACCTACCTGTTCTAACTATGCCGCAAGATTCCTCAAATTACAAGAGATTCATGTCCAATGGTATGCGTACGACACTTGGATTATGATACATTATTCATAAAACCACGGACGAGCCATCGCGACAGACTCTGACTCCAGGTGAATGGTCACCTGCCTTCGACATCTGGGGTATCGAGTTCGTTTCTCCAGATTTGCCCGCCTGTTCGATGTACTTTCTCCGTCAGATCACCCGGGTCCTTGCTCTTGTCGATCATCTCGTCCGCCGCAATGAGGCCCTTCTGATAGAGCGTCCAAAGGTGGTCATCCAGCAGTTGCATACCGAACTTCCTGCCGGTCTGGATCGCGGAATCGATACGGAAGGTCTTGTTCTCGCGGATGAGGTTGGCGATGGCAGGGGTAACCACCAGGAACTCATAGCAGGCCACTCGGCCGGGCTTGTCCACCCGGGCCAAAAGCACCTGGCTAAGAACCGCCAACAGCGAGGTGGACAGCTGCACCCGAACCTGGGCTTGCTGGTTGGTTGGGAAGGCGTCGATGATACGGGTGATGGTTCCTGCTGCACCGGTGGTGTGAAGGGTG
>CAZWJR010000068.1:0-5725 GCA_964634655.1 uncultured Isosphaeraceae bacterium
GGGCATCAATTGGTTGGTTTTTTGACTCGTTCGAGTGGCGTTTTTGATAGCGCCATGGGCGTTTTTTTGAAAAGTGGTGTAGTTTGCGCGCGCCGTTGGGGGTAGCGCTGGATTGTTGTTTTGGAGGTTTTTCTGGTTGAGGCGGTGAGTCCAAATGGAGGGCGCAAAGACGCAAAGTTGTAAAGTGCGCAAGGTTGGAAAGGGGATTCACCATGGAAGTCGCGGAATGCGCGGAATGGGAATTGAAATGAGAAATTAGAAGGTGCATGGGGAGGGGTGGGTGGAGAGGTCAGAGGTCAGACGTCAGAGGTCAGAAGTCAGAGGTCAGAAGTCAGAGGTCAGAAGTCAGAGGTCAGAGGGCGGAGAGTTTGGACTGATAGCCGACGGCCGGGGGCCGAGGGCCAAAAAGTGTTCTCCTATAGAGGGGCAGGAGTCCTTGTTTGCGCGCGCAGAAATGACATTTGCGCGGGGCGGGTTGAATGGGAGGCTGGAAATACAGGGGTTTTTGCGCGCGAAAAAAATTAGAAAATTTGGATTTTCACTTTTTGGGCTACCCCTTCCGGCGCGCGCAGAAATGACATGCCACGGATTGCAAGCTGTGGGCGTCGATGGGGGTTTTTGAGATTGAGTTGGGGATGATCCAGGGCGAAATTGAGGCACCGAAAAATTCCTTCGCCCCTGCCGGGGCGGGGCGAGACCGGCTTGCCGCATTTAGTCCTCATTGCCGTATGCCGTCCTCCTTGCTGCATTCGGCTCTCATTAATGAAAGATGAGGGAGTATGGGCGGTATAGTTGGTAAATCAGGCGCGTTTGGACAGCCACTTGCGCAGTGTGCCCAGATCGAGGTGTTGGCGCCAGAATGCTTTTTCACCGAGGAACCATTTGGGTTTGACGCGGGGTTGCCAGGTGAAGCCGAACTGGCTGACCATGGCATCAGCGATGTGCTTCATGGCTACTTCAGGGGAATCGGTGACGAAGATGCGATCGAGGTCTTCGGCGTTGATCGTTTCCATCTTAATAAGACGTTCGCGGATGAAGGTGAGGAGTGGTTGCCAGTATTCCTCTCCCATGAGGATGAGGGGAAAATCGCGGACTTTGCAGGTTTGGATGAGGGTCGCGATTTCAAAGAGTTCATCGAGTGTGCCGAAGCCGCCGGGCAGGCAGATGAAGGCGTAGGAGTATTTGACGAGCATGACCTTGCGGATGAAGAAGTAGCGGAACTCAATGAAGCGATCGACGTAAGGATTTGGCTTTTGCTCCATGGGGAGCTTGATGTTGCAGCCGATGGAGGAGCCGTTGGCGTCTTTGGCGCCGCGGTTGGCGGCTTCCATGATGCCGGGCCCGCCGCCGGTCATGACGGTGAAGCCGGCGTGGGCGAGTTCGCTGCCGACTTCGCGGGCGAGTTTGTAGTACTGGTGATCTTCCTTGAAGCGAGCGGAGCCGAAGACGGTGACGCACGGGCCGATGAAGTGGAGGGCGCGGAAGCCGGTGAGGAACTCTGCCATGATGCGGAGGAGACGGAAGAATTCAAAGCGGCGGGTGCGCGGGCCTTCAAGGAATTGTTCTTCCTGCGGTTCTGCGGAGACCTTGCCCCAGTCATCGCGGTGCGGGGCTGGGTTGGCGGAGAGAGGATCTTCGCGGAGGGGCATGGAGTTACTGTAGCGGAAGTAGCGTTGGTTTAGAGAATTCACCACGGAGAACACGGAGGGCACAGAGGGGATTTTTGGTTGCGACCGGGTGGGGAGTTGGACGGTAGAAGGTGGTGCGTTACGCTGTGCGGAATTGGAAGTGACTATGCGAAAGACATGGACAATCGTGCCGGTGCTGGCAATCGGCGTTGGATTTTTTGTTGGCGG
The DNA here is from genome assembly GCA_964634655.1 of uncultured Isosphaeraceae bacterium. Taxonomy (GTDB): domain Bacteria; phylum Planctomycetota; class Phycisphaerae; order Phycisphaerales; family SM1A02; genus CAZWJR01. The sequence goes on from CAZWJR010000068.1 coordinate 1,857, forward strand.
CGGCGCGGCGGGTTCGCCACCGGCGGGGTACATGGATTACGCAGGGCTGACGGCGGCGATGCGTGAGGTTGGGTTGAGCGGGCCGAAGGTGAAGGTGGACACGATCGGCAGCAGCCGCGAGGGGCGTGCGTTGTATCTGCTGACGCTTTCTGGTGATGTGTCGACGGCGGACAAGCGGCCGGCGCTGTTGATTACGGCGGGGCTGGATGCGCGGCATCGGGTAGGGGTTGAGACGGCGGTGCGGGTTGCTAAGCGATTGCTGGCGGATCATGGGGAGATGTTGAATGAGACGACGGTGTATGTGATTCCCTGTGCGAACCCGGATGGGTGGGAACGAAATGCGGGCAAGGTGAATTACGGTCACATCGGGACGCTGCGGGTTTTGGATGAAGATCGTGATGGCACGGCAGATGAGGATGGGCCAGCGGATTTGAACGGTGATGGAGTGATATCGCAGATGCGGCGGCTTGATCCGCCACTGGATGACAAGGCGACGCATCTGGCTGATCCGGCGGCGCCGCGGTTGCTGAAAACGCCTGATGCGGAAAAGGGTGAGCGGGCGGTTTACTCTTTATATGTGGAGGGACTGGATGCGGATGGGGATGGCAACATTGCGGAAGACGGGCCGGGGCAGGTGGATTTGGATCGGAACTTCATGCATCGCTGGCCGGAGCATGAAATGGATGCTGGGCCGCAGCAGTTGAGCGAGCCGGAATCGGCGGCACTGGCGAAGTTTGTGCTGGAGCATCGGAATATTGTGGAGGCGATCACGTACGGAAGACACGACAATCTGATTAATGTGCCGGACGGCAAGGGGAAGGATGTGAGCGGGCGCGGACCGGCGAACATGGATGGCGATGATGTGGGCTGGCACAAGGAGATTGCCAAGCAATTCAAGGAGATTACGGAGCAGGAGCGTGCGGCGTCGGAGGACATTGCGGGGAGTTTTCATGCGTGGCTGTACGCGCAGCGCGGGATACCGAGTTTTGCGACGGTGGTGTGGGGACGGCCGGAGGCATCGAAGCCCGCGGCGCCGGAGGAGAAGAAGGATGAAGTGAAGGCTGGTGAGGAGAAGGCGGCGGATGCGGGTGGGAATGCAGCGAAACCGCAAGCGAGTCCAGATGAGAAGGCTGACAAGAAAGACGATGCACAGGCCGGCAAGAAGGATGAATCAAAGGACGGAAAGAAGGAGCCGAAGAAAAAGAAGAAGGATGAAGTGAAGCCTGCGGATGCGGAGGCGGCGGCGTGGTTGGATTATTCTGACCGGGATCGCAATCACGAGGGGTTTATGGAGTGGAAGGCGTTTGATCATCCGACGCTGGGAAAGGTGGAGATTGGCGGATTTGTGCCGGGGTTCCGGATCAACCCGCCTGCAGATCAACTGGATGGATTGGCGGAGAAGCAGGCGGAATTTGTGGCGGAGGTTGTGAAGCGGCGGGCGAAGATTTCCACGCAGGGTCCGGTGGTGAAGAAACTGGCGGCGGGGATGTACGAGGTGCGGTTTGGGATTGTGAATGACGGGTATTTGCCAACGGCGACGGCGATGGCGCGGAAGGCGCGATCGATCATGCCGACGATCGTGAAGATATCGGTGCCGGTGGAGCAGATTGTTTCGGGGAATCGAGTGAACCGGGCGTGGGGAATTGGCGGAAGCGGCGATCGGTTTGCGCTGCGGTGGATTGTGCGGGTGGCCGATGGATCTGACATTGGGATTGAGACGAGCAATTGGCAACTTGGGAATCAGACGGTGACGTTTAAGGCGGAGGAAAAACCGTGAGCAATTTCACATCTCAAAGCATTAAACCACAGAGATCACAGAGGACACAGAGCGTGAAAATGGATTCAGAATTGCGATACAGAACCAGACGCATTCCATTTCTTTCTCCGTGCGCTCTGTATCCTCTGTGGTTGATTCTTTTGAGTTTCACAGCGATTCTCGTTCCGTTGCGGGAAGTCAGTGCGCAGCAGCAGATTCCTGCGAAATACGAGATTGCCTTCAATCGGTTCTACAACTACGACGAGTACACGGAGTTGCTGAAGAAGCTTGTGGCGGCGTATCCGGAGCTGCTGACGCTGCAATCGATTGGAAAATCTGAACAGGGGCGAGAGATGTGGCTGGTGACGATGAACAATCCGAAGACGGGGCCGGACACGGTGAAGCCGGCGATGTGGATTGACGGCAACGTGCATGGCAATGAGATACAGGCGGGCGAGACGGTGCTGTATTCGATCTGGTATCTGGCGAAGAGTTACGGGCAGGTGAAGAACCTGACGGAACTGGTGGATCGGACGGCGTTTTACTTTTTGCCTTCGCAGAACCCGGATGGGCGCGACAACTGGTTCAAACATGCCACCACTCCACACGATTACCGCACGGGTCTGCGGCCGACGGACAACGATTATGACGGGCTTCTTGATGAAGATGACGACGATGACCTGGACGGCGATGGCAACATCGGCGCGATGTGGCGGTTTGATCCCAACGGCAACTTTCGGCGCAATCGTGATGATCCGCGCATCATTGAGCGCGTCAACAAGGAACTGGGACAGAAAGGCGAGTTGTCGTTTGCTGGTTCTGAAGGCATTGACAACGACGGCGATGGGCAGATTAATGAAGATGGGCCGGGCGGGTATGACATGAACCGCAACTGGCCGACGGACTGGCAGCCGAATTACATTCAGTTTGGTGCGGGTGAGGCTCCACTGGACCGGCCGGAGACGCGGTCGGTGGCGAGTTTTATTTCCGCACACTCCAACATTGCGGCGGGGCAGTCGTATCACAACGCGGCGGGAATGATTCTGCGTGGCCCTGGCGCGCAATATATGGAGAGCAGTTACCCGCGTTCGGATGTTGCGGTGTACGACCGGTTGGGCAAGGCTGGGGAAGAGATGCTGCCGTTCTATCGGTACCTGGTGATTTACTCCGGGCTGTACACGGTGCATGGCGGATTTGTGAACTGGCTTTCTGAAGGAATGGGGATTGTCAGTTTCACAAACGAACTTTGGACGGATGATCGAATTTTGCAGAAGACCGGTGGCGGCGAGGGGCGAGGATTCTCCGGCGGGGGCGCGCTGGATGAGGCTGGCCGCATGCGATGGATGGATCGAGTGCTGTTTGGCCAGACGTTTACGAATTGGACGGAGTACAACCACCCAACGCTGGGCAAGGTGCTCATTGGCGGCGGGACGAAGTGGTCTGACCGCATTCCACCGCCGTTCATGCTGGAGGAGGAATGTCACCGCAATTTTGCGTTCACGATGTTCCATGCGGGGAACATGCCGGTGATTGGCTTCAATTGGATTGAAGTGAAAGCGCTGACGGAGGGCGTGTGGCAGATCACGGTGGAAATCAGCAACAGCAAGATAATTCCGACGCGGACGGGGTGGGCGGCGCAGAAGCAGATCGGCCTGCCGGACACACTGACGCTGACGGGTGATCCATCATTGGTTGTGGCGACTTCCGGCACGATGAGCGACAGGTTCAGCAAGACGATTGAGCCTGTTGATTACCGCAAGCACATCATTGTGAATGAAAGCGGGATTCCCGGTGAGGGGCAGCGGGTGTTTCGATACGTCGTAACGGCTTCGGCGGGCGGCAAAGTTCTGCTGAAGTATCACGCGGAGAAGGCGCGAGATATTGAGAAGACGATCGAGTTGAAGGAAGGTGTGATTGAGGAGGGGAAGCCGTAGGGGTTGATGGGTTTTCGGCAAACCAACCCCCACTCGTTGCTGTGCCTCGCTGGCGCGTCGGCCTGGTGGGTTTGTTGAGGGGGTTGCGACGGTTTTGAGTTCGGGCTTTTCGCCCCCCCCCCGGGCCCCCCCCCCGGGGGGGGGGGGGGGGCGGGGTGGGGGTGGCCCCTCCCCCTGGC
>CAZWJR010000068.1:5735-12404 GCA_964634655.1 uncultured Isosphaeraceae bacterium
TTTGTTGAGGGGGTTGCGCCGGTTTTGAGTTCGAGCTTTTCACCCACCCCCTGGCCCCCTCCCTCGAGGGAGGGGGAATGCCTTACTCCACACTGCGAAGAGGTTGAACGTCGATGTGCCATTCCCGCGGATCGGGTTCTGTGATGTCGAGGCGTTTGAGTTGGGCATCGGTGAGTGTGGGATTGCGTTTGAAGTTTTGGAGGCGGACGGTTTTGCGATCGCCGTTGGTTTCAAATTGATTGACGCCGATGGGGAGGAGTGTGGCCTTGTCGAAGAACACTTCGATGCGGGAGTAGTCTTTTGATTCCTTGACGCCGGGCTTGGGGATGAGGAGGAGACCCTCGACATCCTTCAACTGGCTAAGCAGGCCCTTCTCGGGGATGGTGAGGTTGGTGACATCGAAGCGTTTGAGGACATCTTCTTTCTTCTGGCCGATGGGAAGAGGGATGGGGCCTTCGCCGAGTTTGAGCGGATCGAGTTGCGAACCGGGCGGAACGATTTCACGCTTGATGAATTGTTTGTTTTTGAAATCGATCTCGACGAGCCAGCGTTGTTTGAAGATGTAGTGCTTGGAATCTTCACGCTTTACGTTGGCGATGATGGTGTTTTCAAAGAGGACGGCGAAACTCTTTTCGCGTGATTTGCTATCACCGGCGGCGGGGCTTTGCTGATAGATGAGGTTGCCGGTGCGGAGTTCCTTGCGGCCGAGCAGGGCATCCTCTTTTTCGTACTGCACATCGGCGGTGAGTGCGGCGAGATCATCGTTGCTTTTTTCAAGGCGATCGAGAAGGTCGATGACTTCGGCGGGGGCCTGGGGTTTGGGAACTTCGGCGGCGACGGGTGGATCTTGCTGTGCCGCGTCTTTAGGCGGCGTGACTTGAGGCGCGGTTGCGGGAGCTTCGGATGGTGCGACAACGGCTGGCGGTGTTGCGGGTTGTTGCAGTTGTGTGTCGGTTGTTTGCGCTGCAGCCATGAAGGACTGCATCCACCAGGCCAAGTTCACGAAAAGGGTTTTGATCATCATGGAAGTTCCTCGCCGGATGGTAGGACACAACGGGCGGGAGAATAGTCCCAACGGGTTCGGTGAGGGGTTGGGGGCAGCCGTGAATACCGGGCTAAGCCCTCTTTTTTGCGGTGGCGACTGCTTTGGCCACGATGGCGCGGGCGCGTTTGAGTTGTGGGTCTTTTGCGGCGAGCGCGAGGGCGCGTTTGGCGCGGGCGATTTGTTTGGTGCGAGGTTTGCCGGGCGGCATATCGAGCAAGTTGTCGTAGACATCGGCGAGTTTGATGAGGCGGGCTTCCCATGGACCGGCGGCGAGTTGCTTGTCGTAAGCGACTTCGCGGTTGGATTCGCTCAATCGCATGTCCTTGGAAACGGCGGCGACGATGTCTGCGACCCTTTCGCCAAAGCGGTTTTGCAAATCATCGAAATCAGCGGTGGTGTCTTCCAAAGTGTCATGCAACAGGGCGGCGGCGAGAATTTGTTCATCATTAATATCGAAGACACAGGCGACGGTCATGGCGACGCGCACGGGATGGGAGAAATAGGGAGTGAAGCCATCTTTGCGGACTTGATGGAGATGTGCGTGGGCGGCAAATGCCGCGGCTTTTTGCCAGAGCGGACCGTTGGGCATGGGCGGCAGGATAGCAGGGAGACAACGGTTTTGCCGTGGTTATCGAATCTTTGCAACCGTTTGAGCGGAGATGCGAACAGTGATGCGTCGGCGTGATCGGGTCTTGGGGCGATCAACGCGCGATTCACTTCTTTTCGCCCTCGCCATTTTGTCCAATAACAGTGATTCGGTTTGCGTCAATGCGGCCTGCAACGCCAGTCGTTTCACATGCGCGCTCTGGTTGATCTGGACGGGCGAGTGAAGTGAGTTGGGTGATGAAGTTATTTCATGTCGGAACCGATGACAACACAGGCAATTTGGGAGAGGTGTGAATCCGTCACGCCACCGGTTGCGAATGATCCAGCGGAGAAGAGGTTTATCATGGCGAAAAACAGCAGCCCCCCACGATCACCAGCCTGGGCCGAAAAGCAAGTTTTCACGACCGGCGAAGCGGCGGAGATTTGCAATGTCTCACAGCAGACGATCATCCGCTGTTTCGACAACGGACGATTGAACGGGTTCCGTGTTCCGGGATCGCGTTTCCGTCGCATTCCGCGGAGCGAACTGATTCGCTTCATGAAAGCCAATGAGATTCCCACGGAGCATCTGGAGAGCGGGCGCAAGCGCATTCTTGTGGTTGATGATGACGGGCAGATCGTGGATCTGTTTGTTGATGTGCTGAGCCGAGACGAGCGGTTTGAAGTGAAGACTGCCGCCAACGGTTACGACGCAGGTTTGCTGACGGAATCCTTCCGGCCGCACCTGGTTTTGTTGGACTACATGTTGCCGGATATCAACGGCAACTTGGTGTGCGAGCGGGTGAAAGCCAATCCGGAACTGAAGGAAACCAAGGTGATCATTGTTTCAGGCGTGGTGAACCAGGAAGAGATTGATGCGCTGACGCGGTCAGGCTCCGACGGGTTTATCAAGAAGCCGTTCAACATTGAGAAACTCGTCGCGCACATGGCTGAAATGCTGGATGTGTGACCGGAGGCGGTCGGTCGTGTGAAGAAGCGGCCGACTGAATCCGGCTGGAACGGAACATTTCTGACGGCTGGTAAATGACACTTGTTTTTCGGAAACGCCCATGCGTGACGATCACGCGGAAAACGCCAAACGATCGAACCATCTGACATCCACGCCTCGAAAGAGTCCGTTGGATGCTTCATTTTCCGTCGGCGGAGCCGGCGCCGATAGCGCCGATACCAGCTATACCGCCAAGCGTGTGGAATTGATACTTCAGCAATTGGAAGCCCTGCCCACGTTGGGTGCGGTGGCGGTGCGGTTGCTGCAGATGACGCGCGACGAGAAATCGCAGGCGCGCGATGTCATCAAACTGGTGTCTTCTGATCCGTCGCTTTCCGCGAAGATTCTGAAACTCTGCCGATGCGGCGACAAAGGCCGCGCGTTTGATGTAACGACGGTGGAGCGTGCGGTGATGTTGCTGGGGTTTGAAGCATTGCGGAGCGCGGCGTTGTCGGTGCAGGTGTTTGAAGTGTTTGACCGCATGGACAGCCCGGGCGGGGAAGTGCGTGAAGGTCCACCGGTGTTTGATCGGGCGATGTTCTGGCGGCACAGCATTGCGGTTGGATACATTTGTGAAACTCTTGCGGGCAGTCCAGGCGCTTGCCGCAACATTCAAAAGCCCGATGCGTTCATCAGCGGGTTGCTGCATGATCTGGGCGTGCTGGCTCTGCATGTGCTGTTGCCAAAGACGTTTGACCGGGTGTGCGCGTACAGCGATTCTCGGGCGGTTTCGATCGATCAGGCGTGCCGGCGTGTCATCGGTCTGGATACGCACACGGTGGGGCGTCGGCTTTCGGAGCATTGGCGTTTGCCGCATTCGCTGGGAGATGTGCTGTGGTTGCACGGACAACCGATGGATTCGCTGCCGGCGCTTCCGCATCGATCACAGATTGCGCTTGTGACGCTGGCGGATGTCATCGCTCGCAGCCAGGGAATCGCACCGATCGGTGAAGGGCCGCGTGGTGAAGATGTTATTGAACTTGCTGCGCAACTGGGAATAAATGAGGTACAGATCAAGGATGTGACGGCGTCCTTGCGCAAGGAAGTGGATGCCCGCGCGGAGAGCCTGGGCATTCACAATCCGCTTGATCCGGACGCGCTGCTGATTTCGTTGAGCCGAGCCAATCAGACGCTGGGGCGATTCAATGCATCACTGCGTCATCGCGCGGCGCAGGCGGCGCAGCAATCGCAGACGCTTGGAGCAATAACGACGTTCCATGATTCGGCGACGCCGAGCGGTTCGGTGGTGGCGATCATGGGCAAGGTGGTGGAATCCGCGGCGTCGGTGTTTGGCGGCGGGTTCTTTGCGATTCTGTATCAAGCGCGGCAGGACGAGCCGTGGCAGTTGATTCAGTATTCATCTGATGGTCGTCCGCTGCGTACGGAGTTGATTTCTCCGCCGCCGGGCTCGACAGCGGTATCGGACCTTGCGGATACGACGCAGGTATCGATGCACGTGATGGCGATGCTGCCGTGGCTGTGTGATTATCTTGGCGACGCGCGGGACATGCGCGATATGCAACTTCTGCCATTGCGTTGCGGTTGGGGCGTGAGCGCGGTGCTGCTGCACGACTGCACGATTGACGGCCAGCAGGCGCGTGAGCAATTGGATGCGCTGGGCCGCACGTGGGCCGCCGCGATTGCCGCCGGAGCGCACCATGAGGGGGCAAAGTCTCTGGGAGAGGAACTGGCGGAGGCGAATCGCGCGTTGATTGAAACCCAGATGGAACTTACCCGCAACGAGGCGCTGGCGGCGCTGGGTGAGATTGCGGCCGGGGCTGCCCATGAGATGAACAATCCTCTGACGATTATTTCCGGGCGTTCGCAACTGCTGGCAAGCACGTTGACGGATCCGCAGGCAAAGGCGTCCGCCCAGCAGATTGTGGAACAGTCGCACCGAATCAGCGACATGATTACGGCGTTGCGGCGGTTTGCGGAGCCGACGACGCCGAACGTGCAATCGCTGAATATTCGCGAGTTACTGGACGGTGTCGCGCAGGAAGTGCGGGAAGAGTGCGAAGCGGGAGGCGGCAGCCCGCCACCGATTCATGTGTCTGTGGAGGAAAACGTATCGACGGTGCGGGTTGATCCGGAACAGATCGGCAACGCGGTGCGGGAACTGCTGCAAAACTCAATTGAATCACAAACCTGCGCACGAATTGAACTGCAGGTTCAAATTGAGCCTCTGAATGACCGATTGAAGGTTCTCGTGATCGATGATGGATCGGGCCTGACGCCGCACGAATTGGCGCATGCGTTTGATCCATTTTTCAGTTCCAAGCCAGCCGGCCGCCAGCCGGGACTTGGGCTGGCCCAGGCACGGCGTTGGGTGGAAGCCCACGATGGCGTGATTACGTTGGAGAACGGCAAGGATGGCGGTGCGGTGGCAACGATTCGATTGCCGCACTGGCGTGAGGCGAAGATTGGCAGCGTGGGCGGCGGCGAGATGGAGTATCGCGGCGCGGCGTAGCGTCGAGGCAAGGCCAGGCAGGAGAAGGCAGGGCGGCGCGGGAGCAGAGAGAGAGCCGTTGTCATGGAACCCCTCGATCAACAAATCACCAAGGCGATTGAAGACGACAACCCACGAGTGGGAAATGTCGCCAATGGTCCGGCGCAGTTTCTGCTGGTGAGTTCGGACGCCAAATTGCAACGCGGTCTTGAGAAAGCGCTGACCAAGCGCGAGCATCAATGTGCGCGTGCGGTGACGTTGAGCGAGGCTCGTTCTGCGATGGCTCGAACCCGGTTTGATGTGATTGTGTTGTGCCTTGATCTGCCGGACGGATCCGGTCTGGAACTGACGCCGATTGTGCACAAGACTTCGCCGAGCACGAAGATAATTGTTCTTTCCAGCGGTCTTTCATCGGATGTGGTTGTGCAGGCGATGCGGTGCGGCGCGGTTGATTGTTTGAGCCTGCCGCTGGATGTGGAGGATTTTCTCCGTCGCATTGATCCGGCGTTGTTGAAATCTCGGGCGGAGCGTCAGCGAGATGATCGATTGTTGCGATTGAAGAAAATCTGCCGCGAGTTGAATATTGCCCGGCATGAGATTTCGCGGCAAGTTGATGGTTTGTGCGATGATCTCTCCAATGCGTACCGGGAAATCGCGGATCAAATGAGCGACGTGGCTCTAGCCAGTGAGTTCCGGACGCTGCTCAAGCAGGAATTGGATGTGGAGGACTTGCTCCGCACGACGCTGGAGTATTTGTTGACGAAGACCGGGCCGACGAATGCGGCGGTGTTTCTGCCGGATTCTCCGCGCGGTGCGAATGATGATGCCCAGAATTTTGGCTTGGGTGCGTATGTGAATTACGATTGCCCGCGGGAGACGATTTCGCTGCTGCTGGATCATCTGGGCCGGGCGATTTGTCCGCAGATGGCGGAGGAGAAGGACATTGTTTCGTTTGCGGATGCACAGGAATTTGCGGAATGGATTGGCGCGGATGCGGGCTTCCTGGCGACTTCCCACGTGCTGGCGTTCTCCTGCATGCACAAAGATGAGTGTCTGGCGGTGATTGTGCTGTTCCGATCCAAGACCACGCCGTTTGAAGAAAAACTTGCCGGCACGATCGACACGATGCGCTGCATCATTGCGGAACAGTTGTCGAACGTGATCAAGGTGCATCAGCGAGCCCGACCAAGTTGGCCCAAGGAAGCACAGGAAGGCGATCTGGATTACTACCAGGACGACGACATGGGCTTTGGTTTTGAAGGCGGCATGGCGGCGTAGGCAGGGCTCGCGGACGCGTTTCCTCTTTTTGCACAGAATCTACAATTCTCGTTGCTGACGAAGCGATCGTCCGGCGAAGCGATCTTGCCCTGCGCTGCCAAGGGTGTTTGTGGGCGGCGTCGGCAAAAATGATTTGCGCCTTCCATGCCGTTCCTTCGCGGTACCAGGTGGCCCGCGTTCATTTTGAAATCGGGCTGCACGAGTTGACACCGCCAGCGTAGGCCTTGCCACGTGCTTTCTTCGATTCTCTCCGCAAAGGAGGCGTGTCATGTTTTGGAAAGCAGCAGTTGTTTCTATTCTCAC
>CAZWJR010000069.1:0-649 GCA_964634655.1 uncultured Isosphaeraceae bacterium
AGCGGATTTCCTCGGGGACATGGCGGACATCGAGCGAATTGTCATCGCTCATGACAATCATGCGCTGCACAACGTTGAGTAGTTCGCGCACATTGCCCGGCCAGGGGTAGGCGATGAGCCGCATCATGGCGGGTTCGGTCACGGTGGGAACGGGTCGGTTGAGTTCAGAGGCGAATTTTCCGGCGGCGTGATTGACGAGGCGCGGAATGTCATCGCGCCTTTCTCGCAGCGGCGGGACGTTGATTTCCGTACCCTTTATGCGAAAGTAGAGATCATCGCGAAACTTGCCGCTGGCAACGGCGGATTTCATGTCCTGATTGGTAGCGCTGATGAAACGGACATCGGTGCGGCGGGGCTCGTTGGAGCCGAGGCGGACGATTTCGCCGGTTTCCAGCACGCGCAGGAGTTTGGCCTGCATGGTGAGGGGCATGTCGCCGATTTCATCAAGGAAGAGCGTGCCACCATCGGCGTATTCAAAGACGCCTTCCCGATCGCGGTCAGCGCCGGTGAATGCGCCGCGGACGTGGCCGAAGAGTTGATCTTCCAGAAGCGTTTCGCTTTGGCCAGCGGCGTTGAAGGTGACGTAGCGCTTGTTGGCGCGTTTGGAATGTTTGTGGATGGCGGCGGCGATGAGTTCCTTGCCGGTGCC
>CAZWJR010000069.1:659-3183 GCA_964634655.1 uncultured Isosphaeraceae bacterium
TGATGAGCACGGGAATGTGACTTGGGCCAACCTGTTTGATGGTGGCGATGATCCTGCGGATGGCGGCGGACTCACCGATGATGCCTTCAAAGCCGTAAGCAGCACCGAGTTTGTCGCGCAGGCGGGAATTCTGATGGCGAAGCATCACGGTTTCCGCAGCGCGATTTACGAGATTGCGGAAGACGACGAGATCGAGGGGTTTTTCGATAAAGTCGTAGGCCCCGCCATGCAGTGCGGCTTTGGCAGTGGGGACATCGCCGTGGGCCGTGACCATTATGGTGGCGGCTTCAGGCTGGTGCTCTTTGGCCAATCGCAGGACATCCAAGCCGGTGGTTTCGCTCTCCATGACCAGATCGGTCACGATGACATCGAAGGTGCCATGAAGGAGTTCATCTTTGGCTTTTTCCAAGGAGTGAACGATGGTGCAAACGTGGCCGGGTTTGCGAAGGGCTTCAGCCATGACCTCGGCGTGATCGACTTCATCATCGACGATGAGAACCTGGGCGTGGAGAGCAGCGTTTGGGAGGTCTTCGGCCATTGGGGTGGATTGTAGTGCGTGTGCCACGGGCAGCGAAACTTGGGGACTTGTAAGTGTGCGGGACTTTCTCAAGGGGACTATGGAACGTCTGCCGATACAATCTTTTCAATGACACCGTCACCGAATTCGGGAAAGACAGGCATTCTTCAGGCGAGCCAGCGGCGATCTGCACTGGATAGTTCGACCGGCTCCAAGGTTGCTGGGCATGTGGGCGTGCCGCGATTTGCGGGCATGCATATTCATTTCATTGGCATCGGCGGGTGCGGGATGAGCGGGTTGGCCTTCATGTTGAAGCAATTGGGGGCGCAATGCGGCGGGTCGGATTCCGTGGGCAGTGATCTGACAAACGCTTTGCAATCGAGCGGGATCCCGGTGCGGTTGGAGCAAGCATCGGGCACAATCCCGGAGAAGTGCGATCTGGTGATTGCCTCGGCGGCGATCAAGCCAGACCATCCGGAAATGCTGGCGGCGACGAACCGGGGCATCACGATTTGGACCTACGCAGAAGCATTGGGGCAGGTGCAGGCGGACAAGACGGGTGTCTCCATTGCCGGTACGCATGGCAAGAGCACGACGACGGCGATGCTGGCCCATGTATTGATTGAAAGCGGCCTTGATCCGAGTTTTATCGTTGGGGCGACGTGTCACCAGATTGGCGGCGGCAGTCGCACCGGCGGCGGGGAGATTCCGGTTGGGCCGCTGCGCGGACGGGCTGGTGTGCTGCTAGCCGAGGCTTGCGAATTCAATCGTTCTTTTCATCACCATCGCCCGACTATTGGGCTGATCAACAATGTGGAAGAAGATCATCTGGATATTTATGGTTCGCTGGATGAGATCATTACTGCGTTTGAGGGATTTGCGAAACTGATTCCCAGCGCGGAAGAAGGCGGGCGATTATTGATTGGACATGATGGGGCGCATCGGATGAAGATCACGCCGGGGCTGACGTGCAGGATCGAGACGTTTGGCTTTCACCCGGAGGCGGATTATCAGGTTGTCTATGACGCGGCGGTGCAGCGAGTTGGTGTGCTGCAAGATGGAATCTGGCTGGGGCAGTGGACGGTGCAGATGCCGGGCGCGCACAACGCGCTGAATTCATCGGCAGCGGCGATTCTGGCGCATTATCTTGGGGCGGATTGGGATCAAATTGCGCCGGCGCTTGCTTCGTTCCGTGGCGTTGATCGGCGGATGCAGAAACTGGGAACGCGATCGGTGAATGGCGGAGAGGTTACCGTTTACGACGACTACGGCCATCATCCGACGGAGATTGAAAACACGTTGCGTGCATTGCGGGCTGCAGAATGTCCCAAGCGATTGATCTGTGTTTTTCAGCCGCACCAGCACAGCCGGACGCGATTCTTGCTGGAGCAGTTTGCGCAGAGTTTTTCCAGCGCGGATGTGGTGATTGTGCCACACATTTATTTTGTGCGGGATTCAGAGGTGGAGAAAACAAAGGTGAGCGCGGCGGATTTGGTGGACAAATTGCGCGGCCGAGGCGTGCAGGCGATGCACCTGTATCCGTTTGAGGCGATTGTGGAGCAACTGGAAAGCATTTGTCGGCCGGGCGATCTGCTGGTGATCATGGGCGCGGGACCGGTGTGGAAGGTGGCGAAGGGGTTTTTGGAGAGAGGCACCAAATAGCCGCCAGCGTGCCGGCGGCTCTATGCTTTTGACGAATGCCTAACGCCAGCGTTTCCAGCCTGTTCGGCGATCTTGATGTCGAAGCCGTTACCGATGTGCCGATCGGGGCGACGATGACGTGGTACGGCATTGGCGGACGGGCGGATTTGCTCGTGCGGCCGCGCGGCGTTGATGCGCTGGCGACGTTGATGAAACGGTGTCACCGATCCGGCACGCCACTGCGGGTGCTGGGGAGTGGGGCGAATCTGCTGGTGGCGGATGAGGGCGTGGATGGCATCGTGGTCAAACTGGATCAGGATGCGTTCACGGAGATCAAGTACAACGCGGCGGGTGAGATTCATGCGA
>CAZWJR010000069.1:3193-12314 GCA_964634655.1 uncultured Isosphaeraceae bacterium
ATTCGGGCGCCTTCACCTGGATCCGCGGCAAACATGCGATGAAGGCCGGCGGCGGTGCGGACAAGGCCAAGACACTGATGGATGCGACGCGACGAGGGTTGGAAGGGTTGAGCCAGATGGCGGGGATACCGGCGAGCGTAGGCGGGGCGATTCGCATGAATGCCGGCGGAGCGTATGGGGCGATTGGTGATGCGGTGGAGTCCGTCACCTGCCTGACCAGGACTGGCGAGAAGGTGACGTATCCGGCTGCGGAGATCAAGTTTGGTTATCGCGGCACGAACATTCCTGACCCGGTTGTGCTCTCCGTGACGTTCAAGTTGATGCCGACCGATCCAATCAAATTGCGTGATCGGGTGAAGGAGATTTTTGCCTACAAGAAGAGCACGCAACCTTTGGCGGATCACTCGGCGGGGTGCACTTTCAAGAACCCCATTGATCCGGTGACCGAGCAGCGCGTGCCTGCGGGAAAGTTGATTGATGAAGCGGGGTTGAAGGGACTGACGGTGGGCGGGGCTTCGGTGAGCGACCGGCATGCCAATTTCATCGTGACCAAGCCGGGAGCGACGGCCAACGATGTGTTGAAGTTGCTGGAGCAGGTTCGCCGAAGAGTGTATGAGCATGCGGGAATTGAGTTGAAGGAGGAGATTGCGATTTGGAGGCGGGGCGCGGCGGAGTGAGATTGCAAGGACGAAATGGGAAATGATGAATCACACTGAAAACAGACCGACCGTGCTTGTGCTGATGGGCGGACCGGATGCGGAGCGCGAGGTCAGCCTCTGTTCCGGCAAGGAAGTCGCGGCGGCGCTAAGGCAATCCGGCAAGTTCAATGTCGTTGAGCGGATCATCGATAAGCCGACGCTGGGTGAATTGAGCGCGATGGCGAGTGAAACTCGGGTGAATGTGGTGTTTCCTGTGCTGCACGGTCACTGGGGCGAAGGCGGGCCGTTGCAGGAATTGCTGGAGAAACTGGGGTTGCCATATGTGGGTTGCAAGCCGCAGGCGGCGAAGTTGGCAATGGACAAACTGATTACGAAGAGTTTGCTTGCGGAGATGGGGGTGCCGACGCCGCCTTCAAGGCAACTGATGGCGGATGATGAATGTGATCTGGCCCCCCCACTGGTTTTGAAGCCGGTGGATGATGGATCGAGCGTGGATCTGCGCATTTGTCGAACGGTTGCGGAGGTTGAGTGGGGTCGCAAGGAGTTGCATCCGAAGCGCGGCCGATTGATGGCAGAGCGTTACATCAAGGGACGGGAATTGACGGTGGGAATACTGTGCGGGAAGGCGTTGCCGCTCATTGAGATAGTGCCGAATGTTGAGTTTTACGACTACGAGGCAAAATACACGCGCGAAGACACCAAGTACGTGATTGACCCCCCACTGCCAGCGGGCGTGAACGAGAAATGCGCGAAGATGGCAATGGCTGCGTTTGAGCGGCTAGGCTGCCGGGACATTGCTCGTGCGGACATCATGCTGGATGGGGATGGCCAGCCGTGGTTCTTGGAAATCAACACGATGCCGGGGTTCACAACGCATTCGCTGGTCCCAATGGCGGCGAGAAAGATTGGGCTGGAAATGCCGGAGTTGTGCGCGAAATTGGTGGAGACGGCACTAGAGCGCGGAACGGGTCCTTCGTTATCCGGACCTGGGCTGCGAGATGTTGGCCGGGCCAAACCACAGGCCGCGACTCGCTGATTTTGACGGCAAAGCGCAGCATTCGCCGATGGTAGAATCATGTCACGAAGGCGAAAGACCAAGACAAACACCAAGTCCGCGCGCCGATTCTGGCCGCATGTCAATTTCAATCTGGGCTGGATGAAAACGCCGGGCTGGCTTACGCTCAAGCGGAGCGCGATGGGTACGGCATGGATTGCGGGACTGGTTGCGATTGGGGCGGCGTGGATTCTGGGTGTGCCGAAACTGGAGGCCTTTGCCTCGCAACATCAGCAGGTGAATCCGCATGAGGTGACAATCCGCTTCATCAATCCCCCACCGTGGATCAAGGGTGCGCTGGCTGACAGTTTGCTGCGAACGGCGACGATGCAGATTGGAAGCGACCCGCTCGGCAGGGATGATCTGGTTGCGGTGCGGCAGTCGTTGCTGGATACGGGCTGGTTTGATTCAGTGGATCAGGTCCGCCGGACGAGCCCTGATTTGATCGAAATTGATGCCAAGTTCGTGCAGCCATACACGTTGATTCGAGATTCCAGCGGTCATCATCTGGTGGATGGCGCGGGGAAACTGCTGCCGAAGAGTTACGGCCCGAATGATGACTTGCCGGTGATGCAGGATCCCAAAACCGGCCAGAGCCTGCCGATGATTGCGATCAGCGGGGCACACTTCAAGCGGCCGGGGGTCGGCAAGGCGTGGGAAGGCGCGGACGTTGCGGCGGGGTTGAAACTCATGCAGTTGATCGATCACCAGCCATGGCGGCACCAGATTGCGGAGATTGATGTGGCGACGGTGTTGCGTGATGGAATGATTCGCCTGCGAACGACGACCAGTAGTGTGATTCTGTGGGGCGGCCCGCCGGGCGAAGAAGCCGCGCTGGAACTGCTTGCGGAAGGGAAGATTGAGCGACTAAACCTGCTGTACCAGAATCACGGTCGCATTGATGGCGGTCGACCGGGTGAATTGGACATCACCGGCGAAAAAGTGGCCGTGGCAAGGTGAATGGGATTTACGATTGACGATTGGCCGTTTACGATTGACGGGTTCAAACTGGCCGAGCCGATCCGAAGTCGAAAATCTGAAATCGAATGTCTTACCGTCCCCCACTTGTGCTGCCGCGCGGCCTGATCTTTCTGGCATCGATCTGGCTGATCACAAGTTGGATGATTACGATCGGCATTCGGGCGCCGGTGCTTCCTTCCTCATCCAGTTACACGCCGGGAGTGCGGCTGATGCTGTTGTGCGTGGCGACCGGCGTGATGATTGGCTGGCCGCTGCTGCGGTTGAGTGAAAGCCGGCCGATGTATCCGATTCGGCGAACGCTGCTGGACATGATGGTGCTGCTGGGGCTGGTGCAAGTTGTGGTTTGGCCGTTGCGATTGGTAACGACCTGGACGCCCATACGGACGGCAGCGATTGATGCGACGCTGGCAGGCTGGACCATTTTGATTGGTGCGATCGTGGCGGGGGCGATCGTCACTACAGGACGAGGACCACGAGCGTTGGCAATGCTGGCATGTATCGTTATCTGCCTGGGCGGGCCAGCCGTGGCTTGGCTGGGCGCGACCACCGGTGTCAAATCCATGTCGATGATCGATTTCAGTCCATTCATGGCTGTGCGGACGTTGAGCGAGGGAGGCGGAGCTCCGCCGAGCGATTCGCAGTGGCGCTGGCTCATGTTGCTGGGGATCGCGGACATAGTCGTTTGGTTGGCGCTAAGTGTGACGGTGCGATGGATGCAACAATTGAAGCCGGAGACTGCGGCGGCCTGAAAATAATGTTTGGCGCGATGACTCGCTGTGGTATGCTGGACAGAGCCAGTGGAGTGCATGCCGACATGGTTAGGCGAAATGAAGTGGATGCGCTGAATGAAGAATGCGGCCGACGCTTTGCGGCGATGGTGGAGGGTGTGGGCAACAAGCAGTTTGCGCAATCGCTTGGGATTTCGGCGCGGCAGGTGAATCGCATGCTGACCGGAGCGCAGCCGAATCCGATCGAGCGGCTCATCAGGTGTCTGCAAGCGGTTGAACCGGAGGTTGGCGACGCCATTGTCGATTTCATCTGTCAGGAACTTGGCGGGCATTTTGTCAGGGAGGAAGGAATAGACAGTGCGGCAGTAAATGCGGTGAAGGAGTGCGCTGAGGCGATTGCGGCGATCAGCGATGGGCAGATTGGTGAAATGGACATGCGAGAGATTCGAGACGCGATCAGCGCGCTTTCCGGGCTGATTTACGCGCTTCGGAATACACGGGGTAACCGGGGTTCGTGAACGATTCATGCCGCTGCCGCTGAACAAGATTCTTGAGGGTGATTGCCGGGATGTGCTGGCAAAGTTACCCGACGGTTGCATTGATCTGGCTTATCTCGATCCGCCTTTCAATACCGGCCAAACGCAAACGGCGGAGCACGGCGAATTCCAGGATTCATGGGAGGACATGGCGGATTATCTGGCATACATGCGGCCACGGATTGAATCGATCCATCGTGTGTTGCAACAGAATGGCGCCGTTCTGTTGCATTGTGATTGGCGGACTTGCCATCATTTTCGGCAGATGCTGGATGAGATTTTCGGAGCGGAGCACTTTATCAACCATCTCATCTGGCGTTATGGATTGGGCGGGTCGTCGCCACGGCGTTTCTCGCGGAAGCACGATGACATTTTGTTTTATGCAAGGGGAGCAGACTACTACTTTGATCCGCCGCGCGTGCCGGCAACGAGCCGCCGCATGCAGGGGCAGACGAAGAAGGCATCGGATGTGATTGACATTCCATCAATCAATAACATGGCATTGGAACGGGCGGGATATCCAACGCAGAAACCCCTGGCGCTCTTGCGCATGCTGATTGAAGCATGTTGTCCGCCGGGAGGCGTGGTGCTGGATTCATTCTGCGGCAGCGGCACCACGCTGGTTGCTGCAAAAGAAAGCGGCCGTGAATTCATCGGCATTGATCGTCATTCGCAGGCAGTGACAATGGCTCGGTCCCGATGCAGTGATGCGGTTTGCCAGCATGTGTGAGCCGATCTTGCCACTGCGAAGCGGATTTGGCGGTGATCCTGTCGAGTCCGCCCGGGGTTATGGTGTAATTGCAGCGGAAATGGAATCGCCGATGTGAATTTCGCCAGCGGTGAGGATTTGGGCGCGCAAACCGCCGCGGTGAATGAGGCCGTTCTTCACGCCTTTTTGGGTGAGGCTTTCCAGATGGCCGCATGGCTCGCACAACTTGATACCCTTCATGCGCACGCTGCCAACGGAGAATGTTTGACCAACCAGATGGTTCAGGGCGATGCCTCGCGTGAGAATGTTGCGGCGGGATGATGCGGGGTCAAGTGCGATCTGATATTCGCGTGCCAACCCGTCAAGGGCTTCGCTCTCAATGAGGGTGGCTTCCATTCCCTCGGACATGGGCTTGCCCGGCTTTACGAATGTGCCGGTCCGCTTGAAGTAGCGATCGCCTTCCAGGCCTTGCCCGGGAACGGCTTTGGCGGAGGTGACCGGTTGAAGAGCCGCGCCGCCGGTGGGAGTGATGAAGATGCTGATGACTTTTCCGTTGTTCATAGGGATGGCAGAGTTGATGAATGTGGAAGTAAGTGAAGGCCAATGCCCCGGGCAGGACTCGAACCTGCGACCTGCCGCTTAGAAGGCGGCCGCTCTATCCACCTGAGCTACCGGGACTGTGACTACAGGATATCCGGGCCGGTCTGCATTCGCGCCTTCGCAACCCATGGCCTAAGGAGCAGCCATGTGGTGCCCGCCGCTAACAGGGAGGTGAATAAGAGCCACGAAATGAATGAGCCAGTTGTGGGGTCAGAATGCCCGCACCGCCTAGCTGCGGGTGCCCGTTATTTCTTCTTAGTCCAGGTACCGCTCTTTTCCCTGATGAACTCGCCGGCTTTCGCGTTGGCTAGGTTCTCCGCACCGGCTTTCTGGCCTTCCCTGGCAATGGAAGTCTCGTGATCGCGTGAACTTCTCTCATAGCCATACTTGCGAGCGCTGTTCTCTGCGATCACCACGGCGGCGATTCTCGAGTCCATTTGGTCAGAATTATTGACGGCTTCGACCCAACCCTCCCACGTTTCGCCAATCTTTCCTTCGCGTTTGAGCGGAGCCACATCGCCACGGCGAACCCAGGGGCCGACGCTCACTTTCAGATATTCATCGGGCTTGGCCGTGGCAAAATTACGCATTCCATTGTGAGCGCCGACTTCGGCCTCTGTCAGTTTCTGTTCTGTGCGCTCGCCGGCGAGAATTTTGTAGAGTTTGTGGCGGTCGGCGTTTTCTTCACCCATGAGTTTGCGAGCGGCGGCATCAATTGACGGCTCGCCCTTGGCGCCTTCCTTCTTGACGAAATCCACAAATCCCTGAATGGTTTCGCCAATCACTCCCTCGCCTTTGAGGCGTACCAGTTCCGGATCGCGCTGTTTGAAGCGTGCTTTGAGTTCATCCTTGGTGTCGGCGGCGGAGACGAGCGGAGTCAGGATTCCTAACACTGCGATTGCGGTGATGATGATGATCGTGTGCGGGGCGTGCCTCATGGGTTGCCTCCTCCGGAAGCGGGTGACGGGGTGGCGGGATCAGGTGCCGCGGCTGGCGCTGTTGGGGCCGGGACCACGGGTTTGTCTTTGTAATCGAAGAAGTCATCGAGTTCCCGATCGACCCTGACGTTGATGTCGATCGTCATGTAGATGGGTTCAATGCGGATCGGCTGAACTTCGATTGTGTGTCGGGTACAGCCAGCCAGGCAGATCAGCGTTGCAACGGCGTTCACGAGGTGAAGTTTTGATGATGCGGGTGTCAACGGCTCGTACCTCTCTAAAGGATAATACACGGTTGGGCCTGATTCATTCCATGCCGAAAGCGCAAAGCCTGATTGAGTACGCTGTTGAAATTGTTGATGTTGATGGTCAGGAGGGCGAATTGCAGCGGATCCTGCCCTGTGCGACCTTGGCCGGTGGTTTGAACCCTGCAAAGCACATCGTTCTGCTGGGGGATGAACTCGACGCGAAACTTCACGAATTCGTAATCGCGAAGGGCATCGCGCATTTTGGCGATGATCTGCTCTCGCTGGGCTGCGGCCTGCGAAGGCGGCGGAGCCTGACTAAGAAGATTGTTGAGCAATTCGGCATCGCCGATGTGAGTCCAGCCGGTTGATGGTTGCGCCTGCAGCGCGCCTTCTGAAAGCCGAATTCTGTTGGGGCCTTCGGAATTGAGCGAGACGGCGATCGTTCCCTCAAACAGACCGTCACCCGACGCCCGGCCGCTGGTGAGAAGGTCCAGCCAACGGCCCAGACTGATTTTTTCGCCGGATAGTCTCGTCGTAACGTCGAGGTGAGCGGGATTGAATGCAAACGGTGCGGCGGAGAAACGGCCATACTCACCCATGCTCCACGCTGCACGGCTGATTTTCACACGGTCACCATCGGTTCCAGTGATGGCAAACTCAAGATCGCCATCCTGCACATCCAGTTTGCCAGCACGGGCTTTCTGAATGGCAATGCGCTGCGCCGGTGCGGTTTGGATAGGGTCAATGCTCGTGATGGTGATTTCGCTGCTGGCGGAATCAATGACGATGGGCCAATCCGGCCTCTCCAGACTGATGCCGGAGCCCGTGATGGTGATTCGAGGCGAAATGAGGCCGTTGTTGAGTATGGCAGTGGCATTCACTGAATACTTGCCACCCACCTGCGCACCGAGCAATTGCGGGAGAATATCAGCAAGTAAGGCACGATCGGACAACTCAAACGGTGGAACCGTTGCGGCGAGTTGCACCGACGGCGTTGACGCTGTGAGATCGACCGTTGCGGTGGAAAACATGGTGGCGTTGAGGCGCGGCCAGGCGGCATCCAATCGAACATTTACCAGCCCTGTGCCGGTGCGAGTGAATGTGGCATCGGTCGTGAATTGGAACTCGCGCCCATCGGCCTCAACAGTAAGCGACATGCCCGGCGCCTGAAGGAGATCGAAAGGGACATCGTTGAGTTTTGCGGCGGGAGTTGATGAGGCCGCTAGGGGATCTGGTCCGAATTCAATCTGACCGTTGCGGATGATGATGCGCCAATGGATGTTGCTGACCTGAATACTCCGAACTCGGCCATTCCACAGCGAGGCGATGCTGTAATCGGCCGCAACGGTCTCGGCGGTCCCCCAATGTGTGCGGCCAAGATCAATTTGAGAAAGTTCAATTCCCTGAAGCGAGACTTGTCGCAAGTTGAAGGACGATTCGGAAATGCCCATATCGCGCAGGATGCGGGTGATCTGCATGCGGGCGATGACCGGTAGAAGCAGGAAATAGGCAGCGACACCCGCAACGGCGATGATCACCAGAAGAGCCAGGAACCTGCGAAACCATTTTGACTTCGTCGCCATGTCTGTATGACGATAGACACCGCCGGGCAGAGTTCGTTCCAATTACCGGTGGAAGACCGGAAGCGTACCGCAAGGTTATTTTTTGGGCTTGAACATCCGGAACAGCCGTGTGAGCGGATCGTAGAATTCATCCACAACTCGCTCTTTGAGCGGAATAATGCCGTTGTCCGTGATCTGGATGTGTTCCGGGCATACTTTGGTGCAGCACTTTGTGATGTTGCAGTAGCCGATGCCCTGCTCGTTCTTCAGGTCCGCCAGGCGATCTTCGGTATCCAGCGGATGCATCTCAAGCGCGGCGGTGTGAATGAGAAAGCGCGGGCCGATGAACTCCGCATGCTTGTGGTGATCCCGCAGCACGTGGCAGACGTCCTGACAAAGAAAACACTCGATGCACTTGCGGAACTCCTGCACACGGTCAATGTCCGCCTGCTGCATGCGCCAACCCCCCGCTTTTTCCTCATCGGCCGTTTTCTTACGGGGGGCGAACGGCTTGATTTTCTTCTTGACCTCAAAGTTCCACGAAACATCCGTGACCAAATCCTTGATTAAAGGAAAAGTCTGGAGCGGCTCGATGATTACCGGCAGGTTGAGATCAACCTGATCCAGCCGCGTCATGCACATGAGGCACGGCTTGCCGTTGACTTCCGCACTGCAGGAACCGCACTTGCCGGCCTTGCAATTCCAGCGCACGGCCATGTCGTTGGCCTGTTCGGCCTGAATCTGATGAACGGCATCGAGAACAACCATGCCTTCGCCGACGGGCGTGTTGTAATCAACGAACTTCCCGCCAGTCTTGTCGCCGCGCCAAATACGGAAGAGCGCGCGGCGGCGTGCGGCATCACCGGAGGTCTGGCGCGATTCGCCGGGCTTGGGTTGGAGTGGTTGAATCGAAGGAGATGCCATTATTCGCTCACTGTAGGCGGTTCATCGCAGGGCTGGCCGAACCAGAGCCAGTAATCATCGGGATCGCGGATTTCAAATTCCTTCATGCCGTACACCGTCACGCGAAGATCAGATACCGCCAAACCCTTGCGCTTGAAATCTGTGTGAAGCCCGACCACATCATCGCAGTTCACATAGAAAAT
>CAZWJR010000070.1:0-3535 GCA_964634655.1 uncultured Isosphaeraceae bacterium
ATGCTTCTGGAACGATGCCTTCGATTATGAAACCAACAACATGGTCAATTTCGATTGGTACCACCCCCACCACGCCTGGCAGCACTCCGATGAGGAAGTCATTGGCTGGTTGCAGCAATTGGGCGTGAAGGAATACACCATCAATCCCGCCAATCCCAATGGCATCTCTGTTCTCCTTCGAAAACCACACACCGCAAAATCAGGGGCGCGAGGCCAGAAGTGAGCGAAGGAGCCAGCCATCGGCTTCAAGTTCTGCATGGCAACACAACGGCATCTCATTCTCTCCGAAGGTCCCGAAGTTCAAATATCAAGTCCATCGGCTGGGTCTTCGTGCTTGCGGTTCTGTATCCACTCGCAGCAATCCTCATTCGACCGCTCGCATGGTTCGCCCAGCGCCGTCGTTCGCAATTGCGCAGCCTCTGGGCTGGCGAGCCCATTATCACCATTCCAATCAAGGCACGATCTGAACGTCTGCTCGGCGTGGATGCCCGCACTCTGGTGTACCACACTTACTTCCTCACGGATGCATTTGATTACAACCTCCAGCATTGGATGCGCTGGCCCGTCGTTCGCACCATCGCCAAGTTCACAACGTTCTGTTGGGCTTGCATCAAGTTCGATCGTCTTCATTTCTTTTGCGATCAAGGCCTCCTGCCTCAACAGGAACCCCGCCAATTCAACCCGCACGAACTTCGCCTCTATCGCCTTCTCAAGAAAGAAATCTTCTTCTGGACCTACGGCGGGGATGTCCGTTCCCAGCAAGCCACTCGCTCACTCGGCGAACCCAACTGTTGCACCGAATGTCCGGAGCCCGGCAAGTTCTGCATCTGCGATTACTCCACCGCACAGCGGAACTTCCTAAGCATCCGGCAAACCGCCAAAGCCGTTTTCTCCATGGGTGACATGATCCACGATACGCCCGGCAGCATCACCAATGCTTTCTTCTGGCCCGTCGATCTCAACGATTCCAAGTTCAAACGCGAACCTCAAACCACATCCATCACCGCAACAACTCCGCCTCCGCTGCGTGTGGTTCACGCTTCCAATCATCGCCACTTCAAGGGAACTCGCCATCTCATTCACGCCGTTGATCAATTGAAATCCCAGGGCATCGCCATCGATCTGCAACTTGTCGAGGGCATCCCGAATTCGCAAGCGCTCGAAATCTACCGCAGCGCCGATGTCATCTTCGATCAATGTCTCATCGGCTTCCACGGCTACCTCGCACTGGAAGCCATGGCACTCGGCAAAGCCGTCATCTGCTGGATTCGCCACCCCCAGGAATACATCCTCGCTCCCGCAGAGTGCCCCATCATCAACACTCGCCCCGAGGAAATTGAAACCGCATTGCGGCTGCTCGCAGAGAATCGCGCTTTGGCACAAGAACTTGGCGAACGCGGTCGCCGCTACATTCAAACCCACCACACTCCGGAAGCGTTTGCCGGTCGCCTGCGCGATTGCTACCAGCGAATCGGCGCACGCGTCACATGATCATCAAACGGCAAATCCGCGATTCGCGCCCGTTCTGTATCATGCCCACGTCATGAAGTGCGCCATTTTCGGAGCCGCAGGTTTCATCGGACGCCACCTCGGCGCGCATCTCGCCGCGACCGGCCATGAGTGGGTCGGGTTCGATGTCTGCGATGCGCCGCCACTTTGCTCCGCAAAGTCATTCTCTCGTCTCGACACCTCTCGCGACGAAATCAAACTCCCCGCCGGCACACAAGCCGTCTACTACCTCGCACAATCTCCTCGCTACAAGGATTTTCCAATCCACGGCGATGAACTCTTCAACGTCAGCGTGATCGGATCCTTACGCGCCGCCCACGCCGCCATCCAATGCGGTGCCAGATACTTCTGCTTTGCCTCCACAGGTACGGTGTATGCTCCGGCTTTCTCACCACTTGCAGAATCATCACCAATTCGCCGCGATGACCCCTACGCCCTAAGCAAAGTAATGGCGGAAGAAGTTCTGTCGCTCTTGTCCGGCTCACTCAACATCACTTTCGTCCGCCTCTTCGGCGTCTTCGGCCCCGGCCAGCGCGGCATGCTCGTCCCTCAAATCATCGACCGCATCCGCATCGGTCGCCCGGTCACCATCCAATCCAATCCGCATGACCCAAGAGATTCCAACGGCCTCTCCAACTCACTCACCTTTGTCCATGACCTGGTCCAACCGTTGCTCCGACTTGCCGAGATCGGCATCAAGGACAAATCCGTCGCAGGGCCGCTCAACATCGCCGGCCCGGAACCCATAACCATTCGCACTCTCGCCCAAACAATCGGCGCACACCTCAACATCGCCCCGCAGTTTGAAATGGTCGGCTCCCGCGCCAGCGATTACATCGCCGATATCTCGCGCCTCCGCTCCATCATGCAACCACAGTTCACCCCATTCTCGCAAGCGATCAAGCAGACCGTGGCAGCAGGCGGATGAATCCCGCAACCTCTCCACCGCTTCGCATTCTTCACTATCCGGCCAACGTCGGCGGGCACCCCTCCGCCATGCGCGATGCCGAACGCAAACTCGGCGCCACCAGCAACGTCGCCGTCATCGGCCAATCCTGGCTCAACTACCCCGCGGACATCGATCTCAACTTGATGAATACAGGCCGCTGGCGACGACTTCTCGGCCGCGCTCGCTTCATGGCTGCATCTCTCAACAAATACGATGTCTTCCACTTCAATTTCGGCCAGACGTTTCTTCCTCCTCTGGGCACTAACGGCCTTGACCTGCCCCTCCTTCGCACCCTCGGCAAGAGAATCTTCATGACCTACCAAGGCTGTGATGCCCGCCAGGTTCGGTACTGCCAAAAACACTACACCAATTCATGTTGCGGCTCACCCAACGCAATTGGCGGTTGCAACGCAGACGATGATGCCCGCAAAGCCCGCTCCATCCGATACGTCAACAAGCACGCACACAAGATTTTTGCCACAAACCCCGATCTTCTGCGGGTCGTTCCAGCTGCAACATTCCTGCCTTACGCGCTGTTTGACCCGCAGACAATTCCCAACTGCCCGCTACCCGCCTTCCCAGGCAGCATCAATCGCCCGCTCACCATCGTCCATGCCCCGACCAACCGCAACGTAAAAGGCACTGCCTTTGTCGAACAGGCCCGCGATCACTTCACAAGACAAAACGCCAACATCCGCTGGCTCATCGTCGAAGACGTCCCTCACGCCAAGGCCATGGAACTCTACCAACAGGCCGATCTCGCTATCGATCAACTTCGTGTCGGCTGGTACGGCGGTTTCGCCGTGGAAATGATGGCCATGGCAAAACCCGTCGTTTGCTACATCCGCCCGGAAGACCTTCAACTCGTTCCACCGCGCATGGCCTCTGAACTCCCCATCATTTCTGCGGATCCGCAAACCCTCATTAATGTTCTTGAAAACATCTTCGCCGATCCCTCGCAACTCCAGAACATCGGCCGCCGCAGCCGTAAGTTTGTCTTCGATTGGCACAACCCTGCAAGAATCGCCGCCCGCATGATCGATATCTACCACAATCCATCACTGAATTTCTGGGACG
>CAZWJR010000070.1:3635-12229 GCA_964634655.1 uncultured Isosphaeraceae bacterium
ATCATCGTCGGCGGCGGCATCGTCGGCATGGCCACCGCCATGGCCCTCGCCTCGCGCGGCATGAAAGACATCCTCGTCCTCGAAGCCGAGCCAAAACTCGCTCAACACCAAACCGGTCGCAACAGCGGCGTCATTCACTCCGGCCTCTACTACAAACCCGGTTCCCTCAAGGCATCCATGTGCGCCCAGGGTCGCGATGCCATGTACGCGTTCTGCCGCCAGCATTCCATCCCCCACGATCCCTGTGGCAAGATCGTCGTCGCCACAACCAATTCCGAACTTCCCCAACTTCAAACCCTGGAACAGCGCGGCATCGCCAACGGCCTCACCGGCATCACACGCCTCAACCCCGATGAAATCCGTCAGCGCGAACCCTTCATCCGCGCCATCGCCGGCCTCTTCGTGCCCCAAACCGGCATCGTTGATTACACACACGTCACCGCCGTCATGGCAAAAACCGTCACCAACGCCGGTGGCGAGATTCGTACCTCCTCACCCGTCCTCCATGCACGAGTCGAAGGCGATCACGCCGTCATTGAAACTTCCACCGATCGCTTCACCGCACGTCACATGATCAACTGCGCCGGTCTGCAGTCCGATCGCGTCGCACGGCTAAGCGGCTTCGACCCGCAAGTTCGCATCGTCCCCTTCCGTGGCGAGTATTTCGTCCTTAGCCAAACCGCCCGCACTTTTATCCGAAATCTCGTCTATCCCGTCCCCGATCCTCGCTTCCCATTCCTCGGCGTCCACTTCACCAGAATGATCGATGGCGGCGTCGAAGCCGGACCCAACGCCGTCCTTAGCCTCAAACGTCACGGCTATCACCGCACCGCATTCTCTCTCCGCGATACAGCCGAAACCCTCCGCTATTCCGGCTTCCACAAACTCGCTCGCCAGCACTGGCGCATGGGTTTCATGGAATTCACCCGCTCCATGTCCAAGCGCCTCTTCCTCCGTGAACTCCGCCGCTTCATTCCGGAACTTCAACTCCATGATCTCCATACCCCGCGCGCCGGCGTCCGCGCCCAGGCCGTTGCCCCGGATGGCCGCCTCATTGATGACTTCCACATCCTCCGCAACGCCTGCATGATCCACGTCCTCAACGCCCCCTCCCCCGCCGCCACCGCATCTATCGCCATTGGCCGTCACATCGCAGACCTCGTCAACTCCTGACGCCACTTGAAACAACTCCCGCATCTTGTTCAAGAAGAAACCGGGGTCATGAGACGTCCCATTTGATGCCTGTTCTGTTGGCATTCGGCCGCCAATCAGATAACCAATTCTTGCCCCGCCACCGGTTGCCCCAGGCAAACCGCGCCTACCAGGTCTACCCAACTTCACACCGGACCCCCATACTTTGAGTCCCGGCTAACCGCTCGCACTATGAAAACAGTGCATTTCTCCCAGAATAGTCTTGCACCTATCACGAAAGCGTGATATCTGTATTCATAGCCCCCTGCCCCCGCGCCGGGGAACATCCTATTTCGAGAATGTTGAGAGAGCACGCCACTGGGCGAGGCTCTCTTTTTTTTCTGGTCGGATCGTCGTAAGTCGGCAATTGAACGGATGAGCAAGTGCGGCCGTCAGCCGTCGTATTCGGCTCGGCAGGAAATTCATTCCAAATTTGAAGGAGAAAACATGCTAGCTATGAAAGAAAAGAAGTCGTTGTTCGGTGGCGCATTGCGTTGCGCCGGCCTCGCTGCGACGATGATGACCACCAGCGCGATGGCAGATTTCCTGCCCGCTGCCGGTCCCTCTGTCCCAAACTACACGTTCAACTACGCAAACAACGGCAACGCCCTGTTCAACTACGACCTCAATTACGCTGGCGGTTTCCCCCTCACCACCCAATATGCCGGTCCGAATGGCAACTTGGCTGCATACGCAGGTCCCGGTGGCATGATTGCGCTTGCAACAATCAATCCTGGAAGCGCTTGGTTCAACGCAGGCGCCGTTACCTGGCAGTACTTCACCGTTGCAGACACCAAGAAGGGTGATGTCTCTTGGGACTTGACGGCAGCCAACGCATACTCCTTTATTCAGGTGTACCAGTTCGGCGTTGGCAATATCGCCTATGGACTTGCTGGCTCATTCGATAGCTTCAGCATCTCCTTCACGGCTGGTCAGCTGTACGCTTTCGTTTGCCGAGCGGCACTCAACCAACCGGGGACGGCCTATGGTCAGTTGGTTTGGGAAGATGTGCCCGCGCCAGGTGCCATGGGGCTGATGAGTCTTGCCTTGCTGTCCGCAGGCAGACGTCGACGCAACTAAACACCCAGTCGCGCTCGCCTAAAGCGAACTCGCTGCAAGTGTGATCCACGCAACATCACGGCCGCCCCCTAAAAACGGGCGGCCGTTTTTCTTGCGCATACGCTACGATTCAACAACCCATGAGACCAGATCGCCGAATCAATATCCCCACGGGCGGTCACAAACCGCCAGACCCCAAGCGCCAGCAAGCCATGCGTGAGGCCCAGAAACTGATTCGCGAAGGCCAGGCCGATCGCGCCCTTCCGATCCTCGCACCTTTCGAAAACAAGGCCCGCCACGATGCCGTCCTCCTGCACATGCTGGCCGTCTGTTATCAGGCCGCAAATTACCTCAAGAAAGCCCGCGACTACGCAGAGCGCTCCTACAAACTCTTCCCCGAAGGCCAGAAACTGCTCATCGCAGCCCAGACCTATCGCGCCGAAGGCAAGACCGATCAGACCGCCGCACTGTGCGATCGCATCATTGAAAAGTTTCCGCAGACTGCCGACGCAGCGCTCGTCACAAAAATCGGCGCCCTCGAAGAAAGCGGACGCTTCGATGAAGCACAAAAGGCAATATCGCCGCTGCTTGAAAACCCCGCACTTCCTGATTTCACTCGCCGCAACGTCAATTACGAATGGGCCAAGTTGCTCGTCCAAGCCAAACGCAACGATGAAGCCAACGCGCTCATCGACGACATGCTGGCGATCCCCGACATGGCAAAGGAAAGCAGGCGGTCGTACTTTCACCTCAAAGCCAAATCGTGCGATCGTGCCAAGGACTTCGACCGCGCGTTCGAAGCCGCCAGACTTGCCAATGAAATCGGCAAACTCGAGTTCGACCCAAAGGTCTATACCGATCAAGTGTCAATGCTCATCGAAAACTGGTCGCGCGAAGCAATGGCTAATTTCCCCATCGCCGATTGCAAGAGCGAGATCCCCGTCTTCGTCGCAGGCATGCCGCGTAGCGGAACAAGCCTTATCGATCAGATCATCGACGCCCACCCCAAAGCCGCCGGCGTCGGCGAATTGGGTGACATTGAGGCCTTTGCCGATGCCCTAAGCCGGGCCTACGACTCGGATTTGCCCGCACCCGCATCCTTCGGCCCGTTTGACAACAAAGCCTTCACGCGCGTCGCAGCCCAATACATCCACCACTGCCAAAAACTAAGCCCGCGAGGCACCGAGCGAGTCGTCAACAAAGCCCTCGGCAATAACAAACTCGTTGGCCTGCTCGCGCGCCTGTTCCCAAAGTGTCGCATCATTCACGCCATTCGCGATCCTCGCGATGTCGCCATCAGCTGTTTCATGGGCGGATTCAACAACCGACTCCACGCATGGACCACCCAGATCGATTGGGCAGCACACGCCTGGAAAGAATCCGCCCGAATGATGCAGCACTGGAAAGAGTCACTCGATGTGCCCATCCTCGATGTCTATTACGAGGAGCTCGTCCGCGATCCGGACACCCAATTCCCGCGCCTCATCGAGTTCCTCGGCCTGGAGTGGGACGACGCCTGCCGCGACTTCTACAAGAGCAAACGAACCGTCCGCACTCTTAGTTACGATCAGGTAAACCGCCCGCTTTACACAACCTCCGCAGGCCGCCACTCGCACTACGCCCCATACTTGGAAGGGATTGAGTTCGATCCCTACCCGCCGCCAATGTGACCGCGTAACCGGACCATTTCTTCCGGCAAACATGATTACGGGCAAGACTCCCTGCTCCGATCATACAGATCTCACCAACGGTCGATTCCTACAACCCGACGGAACTGGCGGTTGAATCCCCCTGTTGGCCCGTCTTGTTCGATTTGGACGTGTTGCGAGGTCCATTCTTGTCACGAACATCCCCCGTCTTATCATCGCTGAAATAGCCGAGTCTTCGCTCCGGTGCCGAAAACGGGCAAAGTAGGGCTACTCGGTCGATAAACAACGCTGCTCCCCATTGCTTTGCCAGCCATCCGAAATTCAAGGCATAGTTGGCCTAAGGGAGGCTCGTTTTGGTACGATGTTTTGTTTGATACGCCCTCGTTTGCGCCGCCGAAAATCATCCCCCTCAACGGAAATGAGCCCATGATTCAGTCTCAAGAGTACATCCCAACCAATCGCGAAGTGACGTTTCTCAAAGGTGTTGAGGATGTTCGCTACCAGCGCGAAATCATCAACGGCCTGGCCCCGTTCTTCGATGAGAAGGCGCCGAAGGACATGCTCGGATTTTACGACAAGAATGAAGTCGTCCAGCTTCGTGTGCTCAAGGGCTCGGCCCGCGATGTTGAAGAACGCATGCCTGTGAAAATCACGCGCTTCTACTACGACTTGGCAAGAAAGAGCCGCGCCATTCAGCGAATCGTCAAGGCCAGTCCTGATGAAACAACCGACATGGCCGGCTCTGAAGATCCCGGCTTTCAGATGGACTACAGCCCCGTCGAGGGTTTGCTGCACAAATACGAAATGGGGCTGATGTATGTGATCTCCACATGTTCAGCACACTGCCGGTTTTGCTACCGCGAGGAACTGATCGCTCGCAAGGAAATCAAACGCCAGGACGGCACCGTCGCAAAGAAGGGGCTCGCGCAGATCCCCGAAATCATTCCATACATTCGCTCGCACAATGAACTTGTGGCCCGCAACGGCGGCGTGCATCCCGAAAGCGGTCGCGAAAAACTTCGCGAGATTCTCATGTCCGGCGGCGATCCGATGGTCCTCGCCAACTCAAAGATTGCTGCATGGCTCGCCGCGCTGGCGGAGGCTGATGTTGAATCAATTCGCATCGGCACAAAAGAAATGGCGTTCTATCCAAACCGGTTCGACGACGCGTTCCTCAACATGCTCGATCGTTTCCACGAGACCTACCCGCAAGTCGGCCTGCACATCGTTGTGCATTTCGATCACCCCGACGAATTCTTGCAGAAGGACGAAGAAGGCAACTTCGTCGAAGATTCACAGGGTTTCAAGCAATGGGTGCCCGAATCGGGCCGCGCGATGTCAAAACTGGTCTCGCGCGGGTGGCTGACGGTCGAAAATCAGGCGCCGATCCTAAGAGACATCAACGACGATGCTGATGCGCTTCGCATCATGCAGCGCGAACTGAAGCGTGCTGGCGCAGAAAACCACTACTTCTTCTGCGGGCGTGATATCGTCGCCTACCGTGCATTCAACGTTCCGATTGAGAGGGCCTGGCACATCCTCAACGAATCGCAGAAAGGCCTTTCCGGCGTCGAGAGCCATGCGCGTTTGTCCATCACGCACTACAAGGGAAAGACCGAGGTCAACGCCGTCACCAACGAACCCATCCCGGGATTGCCAGGAAGCGAAAACGGCGTGGTGATCTTTAAGATCCTTCGCAATGCGGGCAGCGCACCGGACAAGGGCAAGGTGTGCATCGTCGGACGAAATCCAAACGCGCTTTGGTTCGATGACTACGAAGGTCGCGTGTTGTTCGATGAGGCTGGGCTTTACGACTACGCACGGGTTACTGCATCAGGTCAGGCGCCCAAGAGTGCCAAGCGATGCTGAACAAGCGTGTGGAGAGCGCCCAACAGGCGGTCGCTGATGTGTTCGACGGTGCGACGGTAATGATTGGGGGCTTCGGTGAGGCGGGAAGCCCCATCGAATTAATCCACGCGCTCATTGATCAGGGTGCCGCCAATCTCACCGTCATCAGCAATAACTGCGGCAGCGGCGAGGTGGGGCTTGCTGCGTTGCTCAAGGCCAGGCGCGTTTCCAAGATGATCTGTTCGTTTCCGCGCACCGCAAATTCAACCGTCTTTCCGGAACTCTATCGGAGCGGATTTACCAAACTCGAACTCGTGCCGCAGGGGACGCTCGCCGAACGCATCCGCGCCGGCGGCGCGGGAATCCCCGCCTTTTACACCCCGACGGCTGTCGGCACACCCTTGGGAGAAGGCAAGGAGCGGCGATCGGTTGCCGGCCGCGAATGCGTGCTCGAATTCGGCCTCACCGCTGATTTCTCTCTCATCAAAGGTCGAATGGCTGATTCGCTTGGCAATGTGCTCTACAACAAAACCGCCCGCAATTTCTCACCGCTCATGGCGATGGCCGCTCGGACCACAATAGTCCAAGTCGCCAGCATTGCAGAACCCGGCAAGATCGACCCGGAAGTTGTTGTTACCCCCAACATCTTCGTCAATCGTGTGGTGGAAGTCGTCAATCCTGCACACGAATCCGAACTCGTCGCCGCCGGAATGAGCTACCCATGACAGCAAACAGTCCAACCATTGGGTGGACGCGTGATGAAATGGCCATGCGCCTGGCCCAGGACATCCCCGACGGTTCGTATGTCAATCTTGGCATCGGAATCCCGGAACTCATCGCGAAGTACGTCCCGCAAGGGCGAGAACTCATCTACCACACAGAGAACGGCCTGCTCGGCATGGGGCCATCACCCGCAAACGGTCAGGGTGACCCGGAATTGATCAATGCCGGAAAGCGTCGCGTCACGGCCATTCCCGGTGCTGCTTACTTCCACCAATCCGACAGTTTCGCAATGATCCGCGGCGGTCACTTGGACCTGTGCGTGCTCGGCGCATTGCAAGTCGCGCAGAACGGTGATCTTGCCAACTGGTCAACCGGCGAAGAGGACGCAATACCCGCCGTCGGCGGCGCGATGGACCTGGTCGCCGGCGTCAAATCGATCTACGTGATCACCCAGCACTGCACAAAAACGGGCGAACCAAAACTTGTTGACCGGTGCACCTATCCCTTGACGGGCCTGGGCGTCGTCGATCGCATCTACACCGAACTTGCAGTCATCGCCGTCACACCGGATGGATTCCGCGTAATTGAACTAAGCCCCTGCGTAAATTTTGAATTCGTCAAGGAGCGCACTGGTGCGCCGCTGCTTCCCGCAGCCGAGCGCCTCCCCGCAAAATGATATGAGCACCCAGACCAAACTCACAAAAACCCAGGCGCTCTACGAACGCGCCCTCAAAGTACTCCCCGGAGGCGTCAGCAGGAACACCGTGCTGCGCGATCCGCATCCTTCCTATGCAGCCTACGGCCGCGGTTGCCGCCTGACGGATATTGAAGGCGTCACCCGCATCGATTTCGCCAACAACATGGCGTCACTGATTCATGGCCACGCCTGTCCGGAGGTCGTGCACGCCGTCACAGAACAACTCGCCAAAGGCACCGCATACACACTGGCCACGGAAGTTGAAGTGCGATACGCCGAGCACTTGTGCTCGCGCAACTCCACGTTTGAGAAACTCCGCTTTGTCAATTCCGGCACCGAAGCCATGATGGTCGCGTTGAAAGCCGCGCGGGCGTTCACCGGCCGTCCAAAAATCGCCAAGGTCGAGGGCGCCTACCACGGTCTCTACGACTACGCCGAAGTAAGCCAGGCGACGGATCCAACCACATGGGGAGATATCGATCGTCCCCGCAGCGTCCCGCTTGTACATGGAACGCCCGATTCAGTCCTTCACGAAGTCATCGTCATTCCGTTCAATGATCCCAAACGCGCCATCGCCATCCTTGACGAACACACCAAAGACTTGGCCTGCGTCCTTATCGACCTCATGCCCCATCGCGCCGGATTGACCCTGGCAACCCCGGAGTTCGTCTCGGCAATTCGGGATTGGACCAAACGCCATTCCGTGCTGCTCGTCCTCGACGAAGTCATCACGTTCCGCGCCGAATACGGCGGACTGCAGGAACGCTACCAGGTTCGACCGGACATAACCGCCATGGGAAAAATGATCGGCGGTGGCTTTCCGATCGGCGCAGTCGCCGGTCGCGCAGATGTGATGGACGTGCTAAACCCGCGTGCAAAAAAACTACTCTTCCCGCATGCAGGCACATTTTCAGCCAACCCGATTTCCATCACCGCAGGACTGGTGGCCATGGAGAAGTTCGACAAGCCAGCAGTCGCTCAACTCAACGCACGCACCGATCGAGCCATCAAAGGCATCAGGGACGCTATCAAATCGAATGGCGCTTGTGCCTGCGTAACCGGTGGTGGCTCCATGTTCCGCGTCCATTTGAAGCAACATCCCCCACGTGACTTTCGCGAGACGTACCCAAGTCCGGATGAAAAACGCAAGCTGCGCAGGCTCTTGGATCACCTCTTCGATGAGGGCTTCATCATGATCGACAGCGGCTCCGCCGCCCTCTCAACGCCGATGACCGACGCCGATATCGACGCGTTGGTCCATGCGTTCTCAACCGGTTTCAAAAAGATCACCGCGGAACCTTGAAACAACCAGACGTTCCAGCAAATGTGCTCCGGGTTCAGATCGCCTACTTCGACTCTTCTCCCATTTCCAAGAGAGAGAGAGAGAGAGAGAGAGAGAGAGAGAGTGTGTGTGTGTGTGTGTGTGT
>CAZWJR010000071.1:0-12214 GCA_964634655.1 uncultured Isosphaeraceae bacterium
ATCGGTGCGAGCGGCGGCATCGGTTAAAAACGCCGCCACCTTTTTAGGCAGCGGCGTTGTTCGATCAACAAGAAGTTCCAGACGGCTCAATGCCATCAGAGCATCATACAAATCACGGGCATGGTCCCCATGAACTGATGATGAGGAGGAGATCGCCGACGTTCACGTTGCCGTTGCCGCCGGGCGGTGCGATGTCTGCCGGGCAGTGGGCCGGAGGCGGCGAGCATGGCCCCCAGTTGTTGATGACCATGAGAAGGTCTGCGACGTTGACGACGCCGTTGCCGCTGGGTTGCGGTGCGATGTCAGCCGGGCAGTTGTCGCAGGTGTAGGGGTCGCAGACGACGTTATCGCCGTGGTAGGTGCCGCCGAGCCAGACTTCGCAAATTTCCTGTGACTGAATGAAGCAGAAGCCGTTGAGGCAGCACGCACCGGAGTGCGGGCACGTGTTGGTGCAGTCATCGGGAATGCTCCAGACAAAGCCGCCATGGATGGAGAAGCAATCATCGACGGTGGTGTCCATGCAGACATCGAACGGAATGCAGCAGCGGCCGATTGGTGCGACGCAATTGGTTTGGCTGCAGAGCGAACCATCGCCGTTGTATTGGTAACCGAATCTAAGGCATTCTCCCAGCGAGAGCATCTGGCAGGAGCCGTCGTACATGCAGCAGGCACCGATTGGAATGCACGATACATCGTCGCAGGTCAATCCGATGCGGCTGAACTGGCCACGCTTCAGGTTGCATTGATCCTGGGTGGTGAAACTGCAAAGGCCGTTGGGCAGACAACAGGCGCCGGCTTGAGGATCATCAAAACAGTCGATATCGCCGCAGTCAACGCCATCGCCGAAATACACACCACCGGCGGTATCGCAATCGCCGTGATTCATCTGGAAGCAACGGAAATCGACACAACAGGCACCGATGGGATTGCAATCAACTTCGGAGCAGATGGTTCCGACGCTGCTGAATCGTCCGCCTTGTTGCAAGCACAGGTCTTGGGTTGTGTAACTGCACAAACCGTTCGGCAGGCAGCAGGCACCGGCTTGTGGTTTGGAAAAACAATCGATGTCGAAGCAATTTGTCCCATCGCCGAAGTAAGCGCCGCTGGCGTTATCGCAGTCAGATTGAGACATCTGGAAGCAGCGGAAATCAACGCAGCACGCGCCGGTGATGCCGCCGCATTGATCGCATGTTGTATCGGGGCCAAGCCAGGTTCCGCCGTAAATGTCGCACACCCAATCCAGATGCACAAAACATGATTTGTCAGGCAGGCAGCAAGCACCCATGTGCGGGCAGGGCGAATTGCAATCTCCGGGAACGGACCACACGTAGCCGTGCTGATTGATGAAACAATCCGCCAGGGTGTCCTGGACACATTGAATGCCGCGAGGCGTCTGAATGCAGCATTGGCCAAGGTCGGCACAGGGCGTCGATTCACAGGTTGAATTATCGCCGCCCCATACTCCCGGTGCCGCGTTGCAATCATCCGCGGTCATGATCTGGCAACTGCCATCCGGGAAGCAGCAGGCTCCGGTGGGCGGTGGCGGCGGCCCGGCGGCGTTGCCGGCAGATTTTGGAGTTGAATTCATCGGCGGCAGCATGAAAGGATTGGCCTTTTGCAGTTCGCCATTGGTCGTGCGCTGCGGGAGATTGGTTGACTTGGGTTGCGTTTGCTGCGGAGCGGGTGGGACCATGACGATCGGGCCGCCGGGCATTGGCTTGATGAATTGCTTGATGGGCAGGGGTGATGGCTTCTGGGCGTGTGCCGGGTGAGTGAGCAGCAGGTTGGCGGCTGTTGCGCAGCACAGAGCCAGAATCCACTTTGCCGATAGCCGTACTCTTGGTTGCCGATACATCTTCATTCCTCCGTTGATTCTTCGTGCGAACGAAGCCATTAAAGTAAGCGATTGGGAAATGAAAGCAAGCAAAAACATGCGATGCAATGTTCGGACGTGGAAGAACCACTGGGTTGGGAGACGAGAGTGTTGAATTGGGGGTTCTAGGTCTGGAAACGAAACATTCTTCGGTCGGGCGTACACTGGCGTTTCCGCATGACCCCGCCGCCTGAACCCAAATCAGAGGGTGATCACTCCTGGCCACAGCCGGTGCCTCGACCGGTGCCGGTGAACCTGCCTGTTGAAATAGGCGGTTACCGCATTCAGCGGGTGCTGGGGGCGGGTGGCATGGCGACGGTGTACGCGGCGTTGCAAAAGCAGCCACGGCGCACCGTGGCTCTCAAAGTGATGAAGGCGGGTGTGGCGATGACCCGCGCTGATGATGCGTATCGCCGGTTTAAACGTGAAATTGAAATTCTGGGCAAGTTGCGGCATCCATACATCGCGCAGGTGTACGGTGCGGGTATGCATGACGATGGCGGCGGGGCCGTGCCGTATTTTGTGATGGAGTATGTGCCGGGGGCGATGACGATTACGGAGTACATTGCCGCCAAGCAATTGGATCGGCGGGAGATTCTCAAGTTGTTCGTCAAGGTGTGTGCTGCGGTGGAGCACGGGCATCGGCGGAAAGTGATTCACCGCGATCTCAAGCCCGGCAACATTCTCATTGATGAAAATGGCGATCCGAAGATCATCGACTTTGGCGTGGCACAGGCGACGGAAGTTGAAATCACCAGTCAAACGATGCACACGGAGGCCGGGCGGCTCATCGGCACGCTGCAATACATGAGTCCGGAGCAGCTGGATGCGACGCTTGCGGATCTGGATTCCCGCTGCGATGTGTACGCGCTGGGTGTGCTGCTTTATAAGTTGTTGACGGGCAAGCCGCCGCATGATCTGGAGGCGTTGCCGGTGTTTGAAGCGGTGCGGATGATTCGCGAGCAGCCTCCCAAGGCGCCCAGCGCCATCAAGCCGGACCTTCGCGGCGATCTGGAAACGATCATCCTCAAGGCGATGGAAGCGGACCGGTTTCGAAGGTATCGCAACGCGGGGAGTCTGGGGCGGGATGTGATTCGATTTCTGGCAGACAAGCCGATCAATGCGCGGCGTGCGAGTCTGTTGTATCGCGCCGAATTGTTTGTGCGGCGGCATCGCGCGGCGGTGATTGCCACGACGATTGTGGCTGTTGTCGTGGCGCTGGCGGTTGGTTTTGTGGCGTACGATCGGATGACGAATCGGCCCAAGTCGACTGCGGAAGTGGCAAGTGGAGGAGATTCCAAGCCAGCGATTGTGCCACCTGCGGTGCCTGTGGATGCACCTTCAGGCACGGGTTCTACGCCGGATGTGCCAGCGGCTGCGCTGCCAACTTCCTATCCGCTGCGTCTGCACACGGGCACGATCACGTCACTGGCGTTTTCGCCGGATGGAAAGCACCTGGCGTCGGCCTCGTTTGATCGTACGCTTGTGATGTGGGACTTGCCTGCGAAATTCCAGATCGGCGTCATCGGAGATTTTGAAAGCGCGTTCCGGCAGATGTCGTTCAACAGGAATGGATCAATCATGGCGGCGGCTCCGAATCAATCAAGAGCGTGGACGATTGATTGCGGGCAGATTGATGCGGGACAGTTTGGGGTTGCGCAGGGCAAATCGCGCAAACTCAAGTTGGGAAGCGGAGCGGCGGTTACGGCGATTGCGGTCAATGCCTCTGGCGATCGGGTGGCGGTCGGTCTGGCTAATTTCACGCTGCGGCTCATTGCCAACGGCGAATCGGGTGATGACAGCCAGGATCAGCCGATTCTGCGAAGCGTGAGCGGGGCGTTCACCTGTGCGGCGTTTGATGAAAGCGGTGAGTATGTGGCGGCGGGTTCGCAACGGGGATCGGTCTATGTTTGGAGTGCAGCCAATGGATCGCTGCTGGCGCAGTTCACGCAATTGCGGACGGAGATCGCGGGCATTCGGTTTCTGGAACCTTCGGAATCAGTCAGTGCCAGGCGATTGGCAGCGGTGGCGGCGGATGGTTCTGCCGTGGTGTGGCCGCTGAATGATGAGAAGGAACCATCGGTGGCGCCGTTCATTGCAGGTTCATCGCCGATTGCGGGTGTTTCGTTTGAGCCGGGTGGCAACCGGTTGGCGTGCGCGACGGATCGTGTGGTGCGGTTGTGGGATTTATCGGGAGTCTCGCCGCGCGAGTTGGTTCCACCATTGCGGACCGATGAGGTGATTTACGCTGTGGCGATTGATGCGGGGATGAAGTGGTGCGCGGTCGGGTTTGCCAGCGGCGATATCCTGATGCTGCCGGTGGATTCCAAGTAACCGGCGACGATTCGATCGTTCCCTGATTTTCCAACTATGATTCACCCGATGCAGCCGTTTCATTCCACAACGATTCTTTGTGTCCGCAAGGGCGAGCGCGTTGCGATTGCCGGCGATGGACAGGTGACAATGGGGCAAACCGTTGCCAAGGCCGATGCGGTGAAAGTGCGAAAACTGCCTGCACTGGGGGCGAAGAACGCCGGTGTGCTGATCGGCTTTGCCGGTTCCGCGGCTGATTCCTTCGCGCTGCTGGAACGGTTTGAGGGCAAGTTGAAGGAAACGCCGACCAACCTGACGAAGGCGGCAATTGAATTGGCGAAACTGTGGCGGATGGATCGCGTGCTGCGGAAACTGGAGGCGCTGTTGATCGTCGCAGACAAAACGGCGACGTTGGTTCTCTCCGGCGGCGGGGATGTCATTGAGCCATCAGATGGCATTGGCGCGATTGGCTCCGGCGCGCCTTACGCACTGGCGGCGGCACGGGCTTTGGCAAAGCACACGCAATTGACACCAGCGGAACTTTGCCGCGAGGCGATGAGTATTTCCGGTGAGATCTGCATTTACTCAAATGCCAATGTGACGGTTTTGGATTTGGAGTAATGCGCAGCGGAGATATCCGCGGATATCACCGATAAATCGTCAGTGGATTTGTGGCTTTGCACCCACCCCCTAGCCCCCTCCTTCAAGGGAGTGGGAATTACTACTCACCCTGATCCAGCACCGCCATGAAGGCTTCCTGCGGGATGGTGACGCTGCCGATGGTTTTCATCCGCTTCTTGCCTTCCTTCTGTTTTTCCAGAAGTTTGCGTTTGCGGCTGATATCGCCGCCGTAGCATTTGGCGGTGACGTTCTTGCGCATGGCTTTGATGGATTCGCGGGCGATGATCTTGCCGCCGATCGCTGCCTGCAGCGGAATTTCAAACTGGTGGCGGTCGATCTGCTTCTTCAATTTGGCCAGAATGACGCGGCTGCGGGCCTCCGCATTATCCCGGTGGCAGATCAAACTCAAGGCCTCCACCGGCACAGCGTTGACGAGAATGTTCACCTTCACCAGCCGATCCACGTGGTAGCCGATGATTTCATAATCCATTGTGCCATAGCCGCGCGTGATGGATTTCAATTTGTCGTAAAAGTCGTAGATGATTTCCGCCAGCGGCAATTCGTAATCGAGAATCTGGCGGCCTTCGCTCACAAACTTCTGGCCCTTGAAGGTGCCGCGGCGTGTATCGCAGAGGCGCATGAGATCGCCGATGTTTTCGGTGGGGCAGATGATCTCCACCTTGACGATTGGTTCGCGGATGGAGCGAATGACCGAAGGATCAGGAAGGTCAGCGGGGTTGTGAATCTCAACGATCTCGCCGCCGGTTTTTTCAATCTGGTAACTGACGGTGGGCGCGGTCTGGACGATTTCCACCTTGCCTTCACGTTCCAGCCGCTCCTGCACGATGTCCATGTGCAGCAGGCCGAGGAAGCCGCAGCGGAAACCGAAGCCAAGTGCTTCTGAATGCTGCGTGGCGTAGGTGAAACTGGCATCGTTGAGGTGGAGTTTTTCGATCGCTTCGCGCAGGGCTTCAAACTCACCCTTTTTGCTGGCATCGGCACTGCTAGTGGCGGGATAGAAATCGCAGAAAACCATCTGCTGCGGTTCCTTGTAGCCGGGCAGCGGTGTGGGTGCGGGCCGGGCATCCAGCGTGATGGTGTCGCCGACGCGCACATCTTCCAGCGTCTTGATGTTGGCGACCATGTAGCCCACCTGCGAGCGATCGAGCCGTTTGAGTTTTTCCGGATAAGGATTGTTGCGGCCGAGTTCCGTAATCTGAAACGTCTTGCCGGTACCCATCATGCGAATCTTGTCGCCGACCTTGAGTTCGCCATCGAAGATACGGAAGTAGACGATGACGCCGCGGTAGTCGTCGTAGATGCTGTCGAAGATGAGGGCGCGGGTTTCTTCCATTTCCGCAGGGCGCGGCGCGGGGAGTTTTTCGCAGATGGCGTCCAGCAGTTGCTTGATGCCCTGGCCGGTCTTGGCGGAAACAAACAGACAATCCTCTGCCGCAAGGCCAAGGACCTGTTCAATTTCCATCGCCACCTGTTCCGGGTGGGCCGCGGGCAGATCAATCTTGTTCACCACGGGGATGAGTTCAAGATTGTTTTCCACCGCGAGATAAGCGTTGGCCACCGTTTGCGCTTCCACGCCCTGGGTGGAATCAACCACGAGAACCGCGCCTTCGCATGCGGTGAGGGCACGGCTGACTTCGTAGGCAAAATCCACATGGCCGGGCGTATCGATGAAGTTGAGTTCGTATTCCTCGCCCTTGTACTTGTGATGCACGGTGACGGCCGAGGCCTTGATCGTAATGCCGCGCTCGCGTTCCAAGTCCATGGAATCCAGCATCTGGGCGCGGGAATCGCGATCCGCCACGGCGTGGGTTGCCTGCAGCAGCCGATCGGCAAGAGTGGACTTGCCGTGGTCAATGTGAGCGATGATGGAGAAGTTGCGGATGGGCACAGGGGGAAACGTTGGAAAATCAGGGCTTCCGAAGCGGATTCATGCGGGAACGAGCAGGTTCCGCGATGGAAAGCCCCGCATTCTAGCGAGTTGGGGGGTGTTCGGCGCGAGTTGAAATATGCGGCGCATCGGGAAGCGATTCCCTTTGAGTTCCGCATTCCGGGCAGTTTGCAGTCTCTAGCGGCAAGCCGCGGAGCCAGTAGCCGCATTTGGTGCAAACGTCATAACCTTGCTCTCGCAGGGCGGCGCAGACTCTTGGTCGCCAAGTGATGCGGCCGAGCCACGCGACGACGATCCACATCGATAGCACGCTTACGGTCACGAGAATCCCCATGCCCAGCCATCCCATTGGTTTCCCCAAGATCGTCCAGCCAATCAGCGGTGCGAATGCGAAGATTGACGGGGCCAGCACCTGTGCCACATCAAACCATCGGCTGTGATGGCGCTCGCCGGAGTTTTTCATTGTCGACATTGCATGAGAACTTGCGAAGATTCGGCTGCGCTGCTGGAGGGTCAGACCCAGTTGCGGATAAAAAAGATCCAGCCACAGCCAGCGCAAGTTCATGGCGAAGACTCGGCCTTGTTCATCGCTCCGCCGGGTGCGCGGATTGTTACGTGATCATTCGCCACTTCCAGCGGCAGTCGCAGCAGGTCCATGCCCGGCACATCGGATTCCAGCACAAGTTCGCTGCGTTCAATCCGCCAGGCGCCGCGCGTCATGGCACGGATGCGGGGAACGGATGCGGCAACTTGCTCATCGCTGGTTGGCGTAAGAGCAAAGCGAAGATCGGAACCCAATTGAAGTGTGCCAAGCGGACCTTCCCAGCGGCCGAGCATGCGGTCTTCCAGAACTTGCGGCGGGCCTGCTGGCAATGCGAACATCGGCTTCATCTGCTTTTGCGTTACGCCGCCAATGGCCGGGCCTTCCGGCAGCGGCAACAGGAGCGCGATGTTGCCATTGACTCTGGTGATTTCAACCCGGCGCGGTTGCACAGTGGCCGTGGTGTACGGCTCCAGCCAGAGCGCGGCGTAATTCAGTTTGGACCACCGGCCAATCTCGATGGGTCGTGCATAGCGGTTCACGCCTTCGTGCAGGGCGTAAGCGTTGCTGTCATCCAGACGCAACAGATGCGTGCCGTTGGACCACCATCGGCCGATTTCGATGTGCTGCGTGGGATCAAGATCCATCGGCGGAGCGAACACGGTCTGCTCGGCTTCAAGTTGTCTTTGTGTGGCCGACTTGCAGCCGCCGTTGAGAACTGTGAGAAGGATCAAAGCAAGTGCGAAGCGCATGGGGGTTTCTCCGCAAGAATGTTACCCCGTGGCATCAACCGGCGGGGCGGGTGCGTTCCAGCGGTCGTTCGGGCTTGCTGCCCAATTCAGCGGTCGGCTGTGCGATGAGGTCGTAGCCATCGGAATCAACGATGGTGCAGCGCACCAGATCGCCGGGGGACAGTTTGGCGTTGCTGTGAACGTGGGTGACGGAATCAACCTGCGGGGCCTGGTGGTAGCAGCGGCCGGTGTAAGAGAGTGCTGAGTGCTGAGGAATGAGTGCTGAGTGGTTGGCTCCGACGAGTCTTGATGACTCGGTACTCGGAACTTTGAACTCGGAACTTCTCTCGATCAGCACATCAAACTCACTGCGCTGCTCGGCGACGAATGCCGCGTTTTCAAATGCGATCGTCTGCTGGGCGAGCATGAGTTCCGCTTCGCGCTCAATCTTGATTTCTTCGGGCACATGCAGGGCAGCGTCTTCATCCATGGTGCCGGCGGGTGTGCCGTCCTCGTGGCTGTATTTGAAAACGCCCATCATGTCGAAGCCGAAGCCTTCAACAAACTCCAGCAGTTCTTCGTGATCGGCTTGCGTTTCACCCGGGAAGCCGGTGATGAACGTGGTGCGGATGGCCAGGCCGGGGATGCGCTCGCGGAGTTTTTCCAGCAGCGTTTCCTGCTGTTTGCGGGTTATATTGCGGCGCATGGAGGAGAGCATGCGATCGGAGATGTGCTGGAGCGGAATATCGATGTACTTGACGATGTTGGGCAGGCTGGCGATGGCGTCGATCATTTCATCCGTGAAATTGGAGGGATAGACGTACATGAGCCGCATCCACGCACCGGCTGGGTTGGCGGAATCGCGGGCCACGCCATCGAGTGCGGCGAGCAATGAAATGAGATCGCCGCCGCCGATGTCGTAGCCGTAGCTGGTGGTGTCCTGGCCAATCAGATTGAGTTCAAAAGCGCCTTCGATGATGAGTTGGCGTGCTTCGCTGATGATCTTGTCGAGCGGTTTGGAGCGCATCTTGCCGCGGATGGAAGGAATGGTGCAGAACGCGCAGCGCTGGTTGCAACCTTCGCTGACTCGCAGGTAGGCCCAATGTTTGGGCGTGAGGCGAAAGCGATTGGAGTCATCCTCAAAATAGCCGACGCCTTTGCCATCCGCACCATTGACGGTGAGGCCGACGGTTTTCAAGCCGCGTTCCTTGGCAGCTTGCAAACCGTTGGCGGCAATCCAATATTTGGGGAGTACGGCCCCCCCGGCAGAGCCGGAGGCTAATGGAAGCGACGCTGAATGCTGACCGCTGACGGCTTCCAGCACGTGATCGCGGTCGAACACGCCGATCATGGCGTCGATGCCGGGCACCCATTCCAACATCTTCGCGCGGTGCCGCTGGACGAGACAGCCGGCGACGACGACCCGCTTGAGTTCGCCGTTGTTCTTGCGTTCCACGGCTTCGCGGATGACATCAAGCGATTCTTCCTTGGAGGCTTCCAGAAAGCCGCAAGTGTTGATGACAATGGCATCGGCGGGTTGATCGGAGCTGACAAGTTCAAAGCCATCGGACGCCAGCGTGCCGAGCATTTTCTCCGAATCCACCAGGTTTTTCGGGCACCCCAGGCTGATAAACGCAACCTTGCGATTGGCTGTGTTTGTGGATGGAACCTTGATGGCGGCCTTGGGCGCGGGCATGGCGGCAATGATAGCCGCGGCCTAGATATAAAGCCCGTTTTTGCGAATGTAGTCGATCACAGCCGGAT
The DNA here is from genome assembly GCA_964634655.1 of uncultured Isosphaeraceae bacterium. Lineage (GTDB taxonomy): Bacteria > Planctomycetota > Phycisphaerae > Phycisphaerales > SM1A02 > CAZWJR01. Next base: position 9,753 of record CAZWJR010000071.1, read on the forward strand.
CAAGGGCCTGCTGCAGGGCGGTTTCATCGCCTGCTTTCAAAGCAGAGCGAATATCCGTGGCGCTGATGTCCATGTTGGGCAGCCGCAATGTCCAGTTCATCCATGATTCAGTTTCCACCTTGGAGTATTTCTCGCGCAGCGCTTCCCGGAATGAATCTTCATTCCAGGGCGGGCGCAGCATGACGGCTGGCGTAGCGAAGGTGAGGATTTGTTGCCAGTCTTTCCAGCGATGAAAATCAAGAGCCTGATCGCAACCGATGAGCAAGCGAAAGTCCGGCGATGGCACATCGGTTGAAGTTTCCACTGCGGCGCGGGATGGCGAGGCTGTGCGCGCTCCAACGGCCTGCAACTGGGGTGCAACGCTGTATTCCTTACGCAGCGCGCGGAGCGTATCGATCATGTAACTGGGACCGGCGCGGTCGAGTTCGATCGTGCTGATCTTTGCGTTTGGCACATCGGCAATTGCCAGCAGCAGCATGGCCGTGCGATGCTGGCTGGAAACGGTGGGCTGTTTCTTGAGCGGATTGATCGCAGCGGGCACGTAGAGAATCTGCGAGCAATTCAGTTGCTGTGCCGCCTGCGCGGGAAGGATGGCGTGAGCGAGGTGCGGCGGATCAAACGTGCCGCCAAACACGAGAATTCGCTCACTTGGATTGGCTGTCTGATCTTCCACAGACGTACATCTAACCTTGAAAAGGGCCAAACGTCCAAACAAATGTTGAAAAAGGGCAGCAGAAAGCCGCCTTGACATGCATTGTGGCGGTCATTTCGGGGTCCGATCCCTACTTCTGGGGGCCCAAGGCCAGATTATCTATCAACCGCACTTTGCCCAGCCGAGCAGCGATTAGGGCACGGGCGGGGCGTGTTAGGGATGAAATCGGCATCAGCGTCGCGGCATCGCGCACCACGGCGTAGTCAACGGCCAAATCACGCGCGATTAATTCCCGGTGCATGGCTGCTTCGGCCGTTTGAGGATCGTTCGCCGGCTGTGCGGCGGTAAGAGCGCAAATGAGGCCGAGGGCGCGAGTTCGCTCCTCCGGTTGCAGATAAGCGTTGCGGCTGCTCATCGCCAGACCATCGGGTTCCCGAATGGTGGGATGCGCGATGATCTGCAAGCCCGGCCAGCGAGTTGCTTCATGTGCTGTCATCGCTTTGATGACCTGGAGTTGCTGGTAATCCTTTTCACCAAAGATGGCGGCGGCGGGTTGAACCAGATCAAACAGCCGTGAAACGACCTGACAGACGCCGGCAAAATGCGTCGGCCGAAACGCCTCCTCCAAATGCGGCTGCGTGGCAATGGGCGGCACGAAGAACGATGCAGCGAGGTTTTGTTCCGGCGGATACATCGTGGCGACATCCGGCGCGAAGATGGCCGTTGCACCGGCGTTGGTGGCAGCGGCGGCATCGGCCTCCAGCATGCGGGGGTAACGGGTGAAATCTTCGTTCGGGCCGAATTGCGTGGGGTTGACGAAAATGCTGACGACAACCGGCTCATTGTGCCGCCCGGCAATTTGCGTGGCTCTGCGAATCAGCGCCAGGTGGCCTTCATGCAGCGCGCCCATGGTGGGGACGAACGCTGGGCGGGTTCCCCGCAATGCTGCGGAAAGGTCTTCAATGGTGCGAATGAGCCGCATGGCTCAAGGGTCGCGGTTCAGGCGGCAGCGGTCAAGCGGTGTACCGGCTGGACATCGCTTTCTCCCGGGCCATGCGACTATAATGGTGTGTTCTCAAAGGGAGTATCCACCATGGCTGTGAATGTAACTGAATCTGCGGCCCGTGAAATCCACGGCATCATCAATCAACAGGAACTTGATCCGGACAAGATCCGCCTTCGTGTCGGTGTGAAGGGCGGCGGCTGCTCCGGCTTCAGTTACCTGCTCGATCTCACCGAAACCCAGAAGGACACCGATGAGATGTGGGAGTTCACCTACAACCTCGCCACAAAGAAATCAGCGCAGGCCAACGGTGCAGAAAATTCCAACGGCGGCGGCGTGGCGGTTGCGGAAGGCGGCACCTTCACCGTCCGCGTGATCTGCGATCCCAAGAGCCTGCTCTACCTCAACGGCACCACGATTGACTTCAAGGACGAAATCATGGGCCGCGGCTTTGTGTTCAACAATCCAAACGCCACGAGTTCCTGCGGCTGCGGTTCAAGCTTCAACGCCTGATCTCGGTTCAATCGCGATCAGCGAAAAGATTTTGACAAGGCCCACGGCATGCATGCCGTGGGCTTTTCTTTGATTGATTCTGGTTCAAGCGAACGATCAGGAAAATCATGTTTATGTGTCCGTCGGTCATCAACAAATGATGACCGACGCGATGAAACCATTGGGATTGTCTTTTTTCCTGTTAACAACTTCTGCGCCCATGCGTATAGCCGGTGGAAGGTTATTTGTGGATGTTACACAGATGCTGACTTCATCTGACGGCAGAGAAGTTTTATTAAATGTCCTGGGAAAAAA
>CAZWJR010000072.1:0-5188 GCA_964634655.1 uncultured Isosphaeraceae bacterium
CCATGCAATTGATGCAGCAGCAGGACGTACAGTCCCAGCGTGACGTAGAGCGTCAGGATGATGCCGAGCAGGAGATCATTGGTTTGCAGGCATGAGGTGATAATGAGCAGCAGGCTCAACGTCAGCAGGTGCGCGTAATCCCGTGCGGTTCGCCGTTCATAGAGTTTGATCAGCGTCAACCACACCGCGAAACGACCAAGCACGCCAATGACATCGTGCTGATGCTGCATGAGATCGACAAACACATTGAGGGAAACCGCAACGACAAGCAGGTTGGAAACCCATTTGGGCAGGATTCGGCCGCGCGGGCCTTCCGTGATGTACCAACTGATTGCCGCCAGCGTGCCTGCTACCAGCAGCAGTCCCACGCTCTGCTGTGCCACACAAACCGCCGCAAGGCTCAACAGCACCAGCGTAAATGCAAGGATGGGAAAACTTCGCAGCAGTTTCAAGCAGCCACTCCCTTGCGAACCGGGTTCGCTGGCGTTGCATCCGCTTCAACTGTTTTGGTTGAAGAACCATCACGACCGCGATTGGGATCCCAACCGATGGGTTTGATGGCAAGTTCTGTCAATTGCCTTCCGGTGAGATACCACGCATCCTCCCGGCCGCCGCGTGCGCCACCGGTGATCGGCTGCACCCGATCCGGCGAGATGACAACCAGCGCGGCCCGCTCCGCATCACGTATCGGCTGCGTTCGCGCTTCAATCCGCGCCGAATCCAAGTCCAGTCCAGCCAGAGCCGCCATGATCTTGTGAAAATGCCACTGATTTCTCCGCACCGCGATCGGCGGCTGCGTCAGCCCCAACACTGTCAGGCCAATCTCATAGCCATCCATATCTGCGGCGTGAAAAATGGAAGCAGCCAGACTGATTGCCTTTTCTTCAAGCGCTCGCGCTTCATCAAACCCGGCCGGTTCCACGCGGAGTTTCTCCGTGGGGATCGTGAGATCAAGAATAATGCGCATTTTCGCGGGGCTGGGGCTGGTGCGTTCGATGGTGACCAGTTGATCCATGCGGGCAGTGCGCTTCCATGAGATGTGTCGCATGGAATCGCCAGGCTTGTATTCGCGCGTGCCGTAGTAATCATCACCGGCACCGGCGTGATGCGAGACCTTGGTCCCCATGAAGCCCTTGGGCGTGATGGCCCCGAGCAACCCGGCGCGCAACTCATACATCATCGGATAGATGAGCGTGTGCTGCGGCTGCGAGAATTTGCGAGACTTGCGAATGATGCCAAATGGAAAGGTCGTCCACGTGCGCATGACATCGAATGTCATCGTTCCGCGCTGCGTGGGCCAGAAGATGGCTTCGCCGTGCACAAGATCGCGCGGCCCGATGTGCATCAGCCATGCGAGCGGAGCACGAATCGGCGTATTGGCGTTGCGCCCGGTTTGCCCCTGGCCTTCCGTCATTCTCAAATCGCGCTCTTCCACGTGAATGTTGAACGCAGAAAGCAACCGGCTGCGATTCTCCACGGCGTATCGCACGATGAGCGGTTCACCGACCGAACCATGCTGCGGATCAATCCGCCGAATGCGCAGCGAGCGAATGACGAAATTGGAGATTATTGCGGAGACCGCCAGTCCGGCTACCAGCACCCCCAGCACCCAGAACATCAGGTTGTTCTGATTGTTCATTGCCGTCAGCCCCACCAGCATCAACAGCCCGGTGTAGATCAGACCCGGCGCGTGAGATTGGAGGCGGCTGATCATTCGATCACTTCAATTCGTAGGAATCCTCATTCATCGATTCGTGCGCCTCGGGCGGCTTGGGAGGCAAACCCTCGCCGGGGGCCAGCGTGATCAGCACCCACCAATGCAGGTGTTTGGGGGGCAATTTCAATGCCGCCATGCCGACCTGGTAGCCGCGCTTTCGTGCTTCCACACGCCACTGTTCGTGCATCCACCCCGCACCGGATTCATCAATCTGCATGGAAAAATTACCGCTGGCAGATGTGTAGCGACGGCCAGCCAGAATGGCCTCTTCACCCCTCTCCGGAATGCCGCGCACGGAAACATCCACGCTCTCAATGCCCGGTCCCTGCACGCGCGGATCGGTGGCGTGAACGATCTCCACACTGGTCACGCTTCCGCGCACCACCTTGCCGCGCAGTGTGTAGGCACAGCCGGTCAACAGGACCGCGCTCAACAACAGAAGTCCCAGCGTCAAATTTCGTATTGCGTTCATCGAGTTCATCCTTGAAGTCGAATCGTGAAAGTCATCAAGCCTTGGTTTCTTGCGACGGCGAATCGGCCGATTTTGTTTCCGCAGATGATGAGGCCGCTTCGGGCTTCTTCGCCGTCATCGGCCCGGGGTTCAATCCCTTGATCTGCGGCAGATCATCCAAACCCGAAAGCCCGAAGACCTTGAGAAACTCTTTGGTCGTGCCGTAGAGCATTGGCCTGCCAAGTTCTTCCGCGCGGCCGACGATTTTTACAAGTCTTCGTTCCAGCAGGCCCCGCAAAACTTCGCCGCTGGCCACGCCGCGAATCGCTTCAATCTCCGCACGCATGATCGGTTGGCGATAGGAAATGATGGCAAGAGTTTCCAGCGCGGGCTGGCTCAACCGCGATTGCTGTCGCTCCGTGTGCAACCGATGCAGCACCGGCCCCAGCGCGGGCAGCGTCAACAACTGCCAGCCGCCAGCCAAACGCTCCGCACGAAATGCCCGTCCGGTCTGATCGTAAAACGCATTCAATTCTTCGATGGCAGCCTGAATGTTCTTGCTCGCGCCCTTCCCGCTGATCCCCAGCACTTCTGCAAGGCGTCCTTCGGTCATGGGCCGATCGCAAGCGATAAGCAAAGCTTCCAAACGGGTTGTCAATGGCATGTCAGGACACACTTCATCCAGGCTCATTTGCGAACCCGTTTCGCGCGCTGGGCGTTCTTGTGCTTCCACTTCCACCACCGTCTCGGTTGGTTTTGTCTTGGTCGCCGTCATGCTGAAAGTGTAGCACGGGGGGGACTAGCAGTCAGCGATCAGCTATCAGCGGTCAGCCAATAGCATTTCGCAATTGGTGGCAAGACGCAGCCAAAAACCCAGAGGCTTACCATTAATGACTAACGGTTGATCGCTGATCGCTTTCTTAGATCGCCCCGCCGCGCTTGCCTGATTCTCTTGCCAGCGCTGCTTTGGCCATGGCTCGCTGCTGATCGCGCTCCACTTTGGCCCGGTCCTCGCCCGGCTTGGTGACACGGGCATTGGCCTCCGCCAGTTCCGCCTCGGCTTCCTGAAGCGAAAGCGTCTCTGCGGGAATGGCCGCTTCGGTCAAAAGAGTGATGCTGTCCCCCTGCACCTGGGCAAAACCGCCATCCACCAGAAACCACCGACTGCCGCCATCAGGTGGCGGAAAATCCAGCCGCAAGGACCCCGCCCCCAGCCGCGTCAGCATCGGCGAGGCACCCTGCATCATGCCAAACTGGCCATCCCAAGCCGGGACGGAGGCATAGGTCAACTCGCCTTCAAAAACCGAGGCGACGGGGGTGACGATGGAACAGCGGAAGGTCTTGGCCACGAATTGCTCCAAAAAACGGGACAGCGAATCCCCGATTGTAGCGGCCGTTTCTCGGATCCGAAAGGGCGTTGCCGACTGTAATAAGGACGCTCGCGGCCTACCGAACAGATCGTCCGGCGTGCCCCGCCATCGCCATTTCGTCCTTCAGCAGCGGCTGCCCTGCGAGGGCGATCCAGAATCCGTAGCCCGCCAGCGCCACAAACGCGAACATGCCCAGCAGCCACTGTGCGGCATACCAGCGTGAGAAATCCAGCGATACGGCGGATGAAAAGAAAAGCGAAATGCCCACCGTCATGGCAATGATGCCGAGCAATCCAAGGCGCAATAGACACAACAGCAAGAGACTCGCTGAAACCAGTCCACCGGCAATGCCGTACCAGTTCACACCATGGCCACCGGAATCAAATGATTCTGATGCCATGAAAAACAGCAGGATCGCGCCGACAACAACCGTTGCGATCCACTGCCGCTTGAACAATATCCGCATGACCAACAGGAACACGAACAGCCCCAGAAAAAGCGATGGGCTTGAAAGCGCCTGAAACACTCCCGCCAAGGCATGCCGGGGACCTGTCAGGCTCATGACATTGCTGAAATCAGGTTTGTAGAGTGATGAATCAGCCAACTTGGCGATGAACAGCGGCAGGGTTCCGGCCAGCATGAGCGCCGCGCCCAGCGTCACTCCAAGCAATACATGTCGCCCGACCAATGGGTCACGCCACCGGCCGGAAAGCAATCGCGTCCATGAGATTATCGACTGTGGCCAGTACCGTCGCGCGTATGGCTCCACGGCAAGATACATCACCCATGTTGTGACGCCCCCCAACAGGGCGCCCGCCAAGCCTTCACTGATCTTCCATGCCTCGCTCAGTTCCGCAACGTGGTGGGCTCGCAGCATCCACATGATCAGGTTTGCTGCGACGATATACACGCCAAAACGCCACGCGCCGCGCCGGTCGCCGCGCCCGGCTCGAAGGTTTCGCCAAGCCAGCGCCCCGGCGACGACCGGAATGCCGATCATCAGCACTGAGAAAAGAATACCTCCAATCCGATCACTTAATCGCTGTGGGTCACCGGACTGACCCGCCACCGGAGGCTTGTTCCACGGTCCGTACTCTTCGAGCCACACAAAGCGACCTTGCAGCGATGCCGCCTCCATCCGGATCGGCATGTCAGGATGCTCCGTGAAGTTTCCCGTCCACGCCACATGTTGGTCATAAGGCACCATGGGAATCCACCGCGGCGTGGCCGGAGCAAACTTCGTGATGTCCAATCCGGCCGCGCTGAACAGCACCGACCAATCCGGGGGCGGTGGCGGAACCGGTGCGGTCGGCGGGCTCGCTGACGCTTGTTTTTCTTCGATGTATTGCAGAGGCAGCGCTTGGAACGCAACCAGCCGCCCTTGTACATCCAGTACCGTCAGCGTCCCGCCGATGGTGGTGAACGGCGGGGCATCGCCCCACACCTGGTTTTCGGAGCCGGCCGGAACCATCGCTTCCGGACTGGTGCGGTAAATGAAAACAACCGCAGGGATGCGGCCGGTCTTCAACATGTCAAATCGACTGCTTCCGCCTGGAAGTTCTGTGATGTGATTGAACGGGGCCTGATTCAAACCGAACCAGATCGCTGTGTCGCCGGGCACATCGGTGTAGCCAAGTTTCTGGTGAATTT
>CAZWJR010000072.1:5198-12096 GCA_964634655.1 uncultured Isosphaeraceae bacterium
TTGGCGCGGTCCACCAGAACTTCCGGCGCTTTCTCAAGCGGCAAGAGTCGCAGAACGTTCATCCGATCTGCAAGAATTCCTGTGAACAGCATGATGACGATCGCAGTAACAAGGCAGGCAACTGCCAAGCCCGGCCGCATGGCGCCGCTTTCACCCGCCTGCGCCACCATCTCCGGCGAAGGTGTCTCGCCCGCCGCCAGCGCCATCGCCAGCGGATCGCCTCCCGGCAAAGCCGCTGCGACGGCGATCGCCGATGATGGCCGATCGCGCGGTTCATGTTCCAGACATCGCAAGATCACTCGCTCAACCAACGGGTCGATGTCCGCAACAAGGGTTGTCAGCGAGGATGGCGCATCGGTCTTCTGTCGCCGGGTCAATTCCGTTGCCGGCGTTCCTTCAAAGGCTTCCTTGCCGGTGAACACTTCGTACAACACAAGTCCCAGGGAGTAAATGTCGCTGCGCACCGAAGCCGGCTCGCCCGCCAGTTGCTCCGGTGCCATGTACGCCGGCGTTCCGCTGCGAACGTCCTTGCCGTGCAATTCTTCGGTCAGGGCGGCAATGCCGAAATCGGTGATGCGCACCCGGCCACGCCCATCGAGCATGACATTGGCCGGCTTCAGGTCCCGGTGCAGTACGTTTTTATCGTGTGCTGCGGCCAGCCCCGCGCACAACTGCCGCGCAATTTCAATCGCCTTGCCCTGTGGCAGCCGACCGATGCGCCGCAGCAGTGATGCAAGGTCCTCCCCATCGACATACTCCATCGTGATGAAGTGTTCGCCATCCGCCTCAACCACATCGTACGTGCGGCACACGTTAGGATGCGCCACCTCACGGGCGATTCGGACTTCATCATTGAAGCGTCGCAGCCAGCGCGGATCGCTGATGAAAGCCTCCGGCAGAAATTTCAGCGCCACCGCCTGGCCCAATTTGAGATCGTCCGCCCGATACACCTCGCCCATACCGCCCCGACCCAACTTTCCAATGATGCGATATCGACCGGCCAGCATGAGCCCGGGAGTAAATCGACTGTCAAAGTACTTGCTTGAGTGGTCCTTCGATTCGGCTGCCGCGCCAACGGTGGGAATGGACCGTTGCCGCGGTTGCCGAGGCACGGTGTCGCCTTCAGAATCAGACGGATGCACGGTCACCCTTGAAAGATTACCATCTCCGTTGTCCGGGTGAAAGGAGATCGCAGCATGGCGTGCTTGGTAATCGTTGAAGGGCCAGCCACCGGGCAACATTTTGCTCTGGGTCAAAACAACGCCGTGGCGATTGGCCGCGACGAGGAATGCACCTTTCAGATTGTTGACCCCCTGATTTCACGCAAACACTTGCAGATCAGAGTCGGCAGCGGGGGCCACATCGCCAGTGATTACCGCAGCGCCAACGGCGTATTTGTGAATGACAAACAGATCGTCGGCGACGTTGCTCTGGTCGATGGCGACAAGATACGCATCGGCGGGTCCACCCTCGTTTATTCCAAGGCAGATTATCCCGATGCAAAGAGCGCCCTGAACGCAGTGCATCGACGCGGCGAATGGAAACGCAGCACGATGATGCGCGATTGATGATCAGAGTTCCCCAGGCAGTGCATCACCCTTCAAGGCGGCTCAATCTTTCAGCAATGCTCGCGTTCGTGAACGCCGGGTCATCCGTTACATCCTTTATGACATGCGGCTTCAGCCAAGCGGGAAAACTCACCGTGGCGTCGGCTCGGTCGAGTTCGATTTCCGCCAGCACGAGGTTCAGCCCTTCAAACTCGTCGATTTCCCATGTCATTCCGCCATATGCAACTCGGTAACGGTTCTTGCGCAATCGGCGGCCAGCCGTCTGTGGCCACATTTTTTCAAACTCACCTTCGGGAATCGTCCGCTCGGTTTCTTCGCGGACAACTCCTTTGCCGGTTTTCACCGTGTGTGTGCAAACAACGCTGCCATCAGCAAGGCGGACCCGCCGCAATCGCCCCGGTCCCGGTGACAAATAGCCCTGCTCAATTCGCCACAGTTCCGCCCCAGCCGGAATCGCCGGCATTCGATCCAGCAAATACTTGCGCTCAATTTCAACGTGCTGCATTTGGATTAGTTTACTTGCCGGAGGGCGAGTTCACCGCAGAGACGCAGAGAGCGTGATTGAAAGCGAGAGTAATCCGCAGATGTCGCAGATATCTCAAATTGGGTGGCGCGACCGAAGGCCTTTTTCATCTGCGCCATCTGTGGATTCGATCTGTTCTAACTCTTCCTCCTCCGCGCGTCTGTGGCTCCTTAGTGAAATTCATCACGCGGACTTTTTCCGATCGCCGGTCTTCTTCGCCGCCATGTCGCTCATTGCGCACAGAGCCAGCCCCGCCAAATCGCGCAGCGGCAGAGGCATCCTTCGATCATCCAGCAACGCCTGGAATCCGCGCTTCAACGCCTCATCGGATTGCGTGGACACCTTTTTGCCGTGCCGCACCAGACCCGCCGCGATGGATGCTGCATACATCCGTGCCCCCACGCGCCGATCGGAAGATTTCTCGCCGACAATTCGCATGGTTTTGTAAACCGTTTTCGCCTGCCGAACCTGTTCAAGCGTGATCGCCGGGTTGGTGAGCAGCGCGGTTGCCGTGGATTGCGTTGCGTCAATATCTCGCGCCAGCCAATCCGCAGCCGCCATTGCCGGTTGGTGCAGCGCATCCAAAGCCCAGCGCAGCGGCTCGCCCGTGTTCTTCAGCGGCACGCCGCTGTTTCCCTTGGACTGAAACAACCCGATGGGATCGTGCGCCGTCTCCTGATTCGCCGGATCAGGCCGCGTGGATTTCGCAACAGGATTGCGGCGATAGGTCATCTCCTCTTCATCATCCTGATCCGGAGCCAATTCAATCGGCCGCAGATAAACGGGTGAAGAAGCGGCGCTCGGCAGAAGCGGTGGGGTGGCAGGGTTTCCCGGGATCGGCTCCGGATTGCGATAGGCGGAATTGTTCTGATCATTCTGGTTCATAAGTGCGCCTCAATTTCATTCAACAGCGCGCGAAGTTCCTCTTCCACATGCGTTGGGTTCTCGACGGTGCAACCCACTTCTTCGATGAGCGCCCGGACAAATCGCCGCTTCACCGTCACCATCATGTTGGCGGCCTGGCCGGAGTCATCGAGTTCCAACAGTTCCACAAGTTTGGGATAGGTCGCCTGTGCCTCGCCAAAGAGCATCGGCTTCACCACCCGCGCTTCAAACACGCGCCAGTGTGCATCCAAACCCGAAGCCGCACACCCCGCCCGCACGCGCTCCAGCACACGTGTGATCAGCGTGGCATGCCACTGCACACTGAACGCCTGTTCCGGTGTGAGGTCCTTGCGTGCGGCCAACTGTTCCATTTGCGATGAATCCAGTTGCAGTATTTTTGTAGCCGGTGAGCGAACAGCCGCTTTGTCCTTGCGCTGCTGATCGCGCAGAAAATTCTGAAGCGATGTCAGCAGAAGCGTGCGGAATCGGCCGCGCTTGGGGTCTGCAACGACGAACAGATTCTTCCCCAGCATGATCTCGCAGATGAATCCCTGCGTGAGATCGGAAGCACGATCCACCCCGCCGCCGCTTTGTCGGATATACGCATACACCGCCGGCCAATACCGTCGCACCAGTTGTTCCACCGCCCGCCCCGCCGCCGCACCGTCCCCCCGCGCTTCATCTATGAGCGCCCAATTCGTATGAGATGCACCGGCTTCAATCGTCATGGCAAAAGGCAACGTTCCTTCCTGAAGATACGCTACCTTCGGTCCAATCTTGCGCGCCTTGCGGGGAAATAATCGCAGGATTGCATTTCGTATCGGAAATCACGACAAAAAACGCTTGCAAACCACTGACATCCGCCGATAATGTTAGGATAATGTTCGGCAACAAGAAACCATTTCCGGACAATCCAAAAGCGCCGCCCCAACCTTATGAATTCAGCGACGCCACCACCCTTGGCGTGCCTGCACGTGGGCGAGGCTCTTCCACGCTCAACCCCGGCAACCGTTACGAAACCGTCCGCCTGCATGTCCTTGGCGAGCACATCGAATCGCAATTTGAAGAACACCCCGATGGCATTCAGGTTACAACTCAACCGATCGAAGAACACGCACGCACCATCATCAATCACGTTGCCGACAGTCCGGATATTCCCTTCGCCTGGTCCATCAATCCCTACCGCGGCTGCGAGCATGGCTGCATCTACTGCTACGCCCGGCCAACCCACGAACAACTCGGCATGAGCCTCGGCCTTGATTTTGAAACCAAGATCATGGTCAAGAAGAACGCAGCGGAACTTCTTCGCCGCGAACTTGCCTCGCCCAAATGGAAAGGCGAACCGATCGTCTTCAGCGGCGTTACCGATTGCTACCAGCCGCTGGAGGCCAGAACAAAACTCACGCGATCGCTGATGGAGATTTGCGCCGACTGCCGCCAACCCGTCAGCATCATTACCAAGAACCATCTGGTAACGCGCGATATTGATGTCTTCAAGCAAATGGCGGAGCACAACGCCGTGCGGATTTTCATCAGCGTCACAACGCTCGATCCCAAACTTGCCATTACGATGGAGCCGCGCGCCAGTTCGCCCAAGAACCGTTTGCGGGCCGTGCGGGAATTGAATGCAGCGGGCATTCCGGTTGGCGTGATGGTGGCCCCAATCATTCCCGGACTTAATGATGTGGAGGTTCCTGCGATTCTTGAGGCAGTTGCCGAAGCTGGGGCGCGCAGCGCGGGATGGACCATGCTGCGGTTGCCGTACCAGATCAAGGATTTGTTCATTGATTGGCTCAAGCGAAATTACCCGGAAAGAGCCGATCGCGTGGAACACCTCATCCGCAACGTGCGCGGCGGCAATTTGAACTCGTCCAAGTTTGGCCAGCGCATGCGCGGCGAAGGCGAACAAGCCGAGGTCATCAAGAAAATGTTCATCATGTACCGAAAGAAATTCCGCCTTGATCGCGACAAGACAACACTTTCCTCCGCAGCGTTTCGCCGGCCGATGCTGGATGGACAGTTGCCGTTGTTTGGCGGATAAGACGTTGACCGTGATACAATACGGACATGCTGTACAAGGTCGCACTTAATCAAAACGAAGAAGGCATCAGCGTTTGGGTTCCGGGATTGCCGGGCTGCTGGTCGCAAGGCGCAAACGAGACCGAAGCGCTTGCCAACATCCGTGAAGCCATCCGCGAATATCTGGATGTCGCGCAGGAACTGCTGGGCGATCAAGACGTTCGCGAAGTAGAGGTCGCGGCCTGAACAATGCCGCGTCTGCCGGGCGTCAATCACCTTGATGCAGTTCGGGCCTTGGAGAAATCCGGCTTTCGGATTGCACGCCAGGGAAAACACATTGTCATGACTGATGGCAGGCGCATTATCACCATTCCACGCCACAATCCGGTCAATTCTTTCACGATGGGTGGTATTGTGCGCGATGCGGGCTTGGAGATCGAACAGTTCAGGAAGCTGCTCTAAGTGAGTGGAATCGCGCCCAACATCCACCACCTTCCCACGCGCGAAGGCTACGACCGCTGGTCTTCCATCTACGATTCCGAAGGCAACCCGCTCATCGCGCTTGAAGAGCCGCGCGTTTATGGACTTCTTGGAGATGTTGGTCGTTTGCGGGTTGCGGATGTCGGCTGCGGCACCGGTCGCCACGCCATCAATCTTGCACAACAAAACGCCATCGTCACCGCGCTGGATTTCTCGCAAGGCATGCTCGATCAGGCCAAGCGCAAGGCTGCGGATCTGCCGATCACGTTTTTGCAGCACGATCTTGGCCATCCGTTGCCGCTTCCAGACCAATCCTTCGATCGCGTTGTTTGCGGCTTGGTGCTGGAGCACATCGCCAATCTCAATCTTCTGTTCGCGGAAATGGCCCGAATTTGTCGCTGCGATGGATTCATCGTTGTTTCTGCCATGCACCCGGCGATGATGCTGCGAGGGGTTACGGCGCGGTTTGTCGATCCCAACACCGGCACGGAGACCCGGCCGCAGAGTTGCAATCATCAGATCAGCGATTTTGTGATGGCTGCGAAGAATGCTGACCTTGTGCTGGATTCCATTTCGGAACACGCGATGGATGAGGTGACGGCGGCGAAATTCCCGCGCGGCGAACGGTACGTTGGCTGGCCGATGCTGCTGATGATGCGTCTTTCGCCAAGTGTGTAGCAGGCCAGAAGTTGGCGTCTGCTGATCGCTGGTTGCTGCGATATCCTTTTCCCCGTAATGCCTATCGCCGCCCCACCCCGCGCCCGTCTTGTTTTGCTCGGGGCAAGCAATCTCACGCGCGGCATTTCCACAGTGGTGGGAACTGCCAACCTTTTCTTTGGTACACCTCTGGAGATTTTTGCGGCGCTGGGTCATGGCCGCTCCTACGGCATGCGCAGCAGTCTGCATTTTGGTTTGCGATCCCTGCCGGGGATTCTTGAGTGCGGGTTGTGGGATGCGCTGGCAAAAGCCCAATCTTTTGAAGTGCAGGGGCGGGAGGGTGGGTCGGGTGAAGGAATTGAAACCGACGCACCCGGCGCGCCTGCCCTCACCCCGGCCCTCTCCCGAGGGGAGAGGGAGATAACGCCAACGTACGCGTTGATCACGGATATTGGTAATGACATTATTTATGGGGTTTCGCCGGGACAGATTGTGGATTGGGTGGAGCAGTGCATTGAACGTCTGGAGACGCAAGGGGCCCGGATTGCGATGACGATGCTGCCGATCCGAACGTTGCAGGCGGTGCGCAAGTGGCAATACACGATCGTGAAGACGGTGATGTTTCCCGCGCACAAGATTCGGTTTGAGCAGGCGATCGGGCGCGTGACGGAATTGCATGAGCGGATTGTGGAACTTGCGGGTCGGCGGGGTGTTCAGATGATTGAACCGCAAGCGCGGTGGTATGGATTTGATCCGATCCATGTGA
>CAZWJR010000073.1:0-12087 GCA_964634655.1 uncultured Isosphaeraceae bacterium
CTCCGATCGCGGTCGCCGCTTCATTGAACTGCCAAGTCGCCAGCGCTGCGCCTGTTTTGACCGACCATCTGCCATCAGGGTGAGGGAGGAGGAGATGTCGCAGTCGGCAATCGCATCGCACCGATTGCGTCGATGGGGTTGCCGTTTTCGATGGTGCCAACGGCGCGGGCGCGGATGATGGAAGCGGTTGGCGGAAGATTGGAAGTCTCTTCGTCGGCGTGTGCATCACCCCTCACCCTGCCCTCTCCCCTCAAGGGGAGAGGGATGGTGAAGCGGCCGTTGACGACTTCGCCTTGCAGTGTTTGGAGTGTGCGAATGTTGACGAGCGGATAGTTGTTTGCGGACTTAACTTCGAGATCCGGATCGTTGTCGCCGATTGCGGGTTGGAGTTTTTCGGGTTGTGTGAATGCGGTGCGGGCGGTTTGGATGGTGATGGTGACGCGGCCGGATTTCATTTCTTTGATCTGGCCGGTGATGACGCCGTCGTTCAGTTTTAGTTCTGTGATTTTGGCGGCGGGGAGCGGGATGCGAGTGGCGGGATCGCCGAGGAGGTTGTAGAGCATGACGTGCATTTTGCGCAGATCAATGAGGCTGGTTTCCCATTTGTCCATGCGAGCGATTGGCGAGGCGAGGAAATCGAGTTGGTGGTCGAGGGGAGTGGTGTGCTTGAGCAGGCCTTGTTCAGCGTGGAGATCGAGCAGGCCGAGCGTGGGTTGGCGATCAACAAGCAGAGACTTGGTGACGTTCATCTGCATGATGGTGTTGGCGTAGGGATGCGTGATGCGGCTGCCGGCGATGACGGCGATGGCGGCCCCACCGTTCCCGGAGTTTTGGAAGAGGAGTTCTTCTGCGAGGGAGTGTTCGCCGTTGGGGAGATCGAAAAAGCCGGTGCTGCAGCAGGAGAGGAAGGCGATGGGGAGGAGGGGCGGCGAGGAAGGAGGAGTGAGGGGGTGAGGGGGTGATGGGGTGTGCGGGTGAGAGGGGAGCGGGGCGGGGCGGCCGGGGGCGGGGCGGGGCGCGCCCCTGAGAGGGTGAGCGGGTGAGAGGGCAGCGGAGCGGTAGCCACAGATGGCGCAGGTGGGACATGGGGCGGCGCGGTGGTAGTCCCCCCGGCAGAGCCGGGGGCTAATGGTTTCGTGATGGGGGAGTTGGGGCTTGATGGGGTTGTCTTGGCGGATGAATTGTTTTGCAGATCCGCGACGCGCAGGATTGGGAAGCGTTTGTTGTTCCAGCGGAGGGAATCGAAACTTTTTTCGGAGCCGTGGCCAATGTAATTGAAGAGGAGCGAGCCTTCGTTGAGGCGATCGAGAACTGTTTGGGCGAGTTTGGATGGGGGCGGGCAATAGATGGAGGACGGCTTGGCGTAGGTCATGGAGAGATCGAAAGAATCAGGGACGATGCGATCGACCATGCTTTTGAAGAGGGTTTCGAGAAGATCATCCATGGGGCCGAAATGGCCTTCACCAGCGATGTAGGTGATTTGGGCGCGGTCGGTTGCGAGAAGCGAATCAAGCGTTGGCGGCTGCTCGTAACGTTTGATTTTGGCGAGGACGGAGCGGGCTTCTTCGAGATTGCGAGCGGGGATGCGGCCGAGACAGATATCCGGCGAATCATCGGCATCGTCCATTAATTGGTAGGGATTGTCGGTGGCGAATTCGTCGTCGGTGCCATCGCGTGATCGCATGACGGAATCGTTTTGCTGGAAGTACCAGGTTGGCAGGGCGTTGCCGGGGATGTTTTGTGCGGCGGCCGCTGTGGGTTTGGTTTTGGAGTGCGTGACGGGAGGGCATTCCGCATCGCCGAGGAGAAGTACGGCGAAGTTGGCGGGGTCTTTGGAGAGTGCGGTGTGATAGGTGTTGCGAATGAAGGATTGGATATCGATGCGCTGCGTTTGTGCATCTTGTCTTGCATCGACGGGGTGAAGGATGGGATGCCAGTTGCCGCCTTGATCGGTGGCGCGGTATTGAGCCCATTCCGTGGCGGCGGAGGTCAGGACATCGGTGTGAATGATGATGTAGGTTTTTTGCGGCGGCGCGTTTTCAGCGACGGCGACGGCGGAGATCACGCTCATCAGCAGGATCGTGCAGATGATGAGCGCTTGGTTGCGAATGCGGGTCATCAATGTGATGGTACGGCGGGTGAGATGGCCGTTCCATTGATTTCATAATGCTTCGTAGGCGCTTCTGCCGTTGAATCAGGGACAAACGCCCCAGTGGGCAATCACCGCGAGGAGGTCGGTGGAATTGACTTGGCCATCGCCGTTGGTATCCGTGGCGGGGTAGGCTGGCCAGACGGGGCCCCAATGGATGATGATGGAGATGAGATCGTTGACGTTGACGATGCGATCGCCATTGACATCGCCGATGCATGGAGGGGCGGCGACGGTAAAGATGTAATCGGCGGTCCACTGGACGGTTGGTGCGGTCGTGACGGCACAACGCAATTGCGCGGTGGGACGGATGCGGTATTCATAGCCGGCAGCGAAGCCGGGTTTTCCGGGCGCGGGGCCGATGATGATGATGTTGCTGTTGGAATCGGAGACGCTGATGGAAAAATCGGTGGATGGCAGCGACAAATATGCTTGACTGGTTCCGGCGGGCCTGCGCTCAATCGTGAGAGGCGCGGAGCCGGTGGTATTGACGGGTCCGTAGTGACGCAGTTGAGCAATGAGAGGAGGTGCGCTGGAAGACAATTGAACGGTTGCGCCGTTTGCGGGACTGCACGCCTGGGAATGGAGTTTGAAAGGAACGAGGCCGACCGATCCACCGCCGAGAACTGCGGGAGTTTGAACGTAGTTGGGGCTGTTGAGGACGATCTGATTGGGGTCACCCTGCGGGCCGACGCGCACCGGTGCAGTCCATGCGCCATTGGCGGCGTTGTCGGCATTGATGATGATCTGTCCGCCCAGACCATTCAACGGCACCTGGATGTATTGGGTCGGGCTGGTGTAAGACTTGCCAATCGAGATGGTTCCCGTGAATTGCTGGCGAATGAGAATCAGGCCATCGAGTGGAATGTACTGATTGAGGATGAGTTGTTCTGTTGTGAGGGTGCCTGCGAAGCGATCGCAAACGAGCGCGAAGAAGCCACCGGTGCCGCCGTTCACTCTGGTGTTGATGTCGGCGTAGACGTCTTTTGCTTCCACCTGATAGACGGCGTATTTGGCGCGAATGGTGATTGGGCTGTTAGCCATGCCGACGTTTCCGCCGGATGAATAGACGAGCAGGATGCGGCCGTGTTCTGCGGCGAGGTTGCCGAGGATGTTGCGACCGGCCTGTGCGGAGGTGATGCCGCGAATGGAGTTATCCGAGGTGGTGGCGGTGATTGGGCCAATGATGTCACGTCCGGCGATGAGATCGCCGATGGCTTCGACCTGCACGGAGCCGATGTCTTCGGTGACGTTGACTTTGTTGAGGATTGTTTCGGCGGAGCCCTTCTGGATGACGTTCCGAACGGTACGGAGATAGCCAGGCGCATCGCCAAGCAGACGGATGATGACTGGGGAACCAGCGGCAGGCCCGTTGACGTTGGAAGTGACGTTGTCGATGATTTCGCCGGCGTCGGCGTGAATTTCAAACACGCTGTCAGCGTATGGGGCGTAGAGTTGCGAGAGTGTAATGTCCCATCCGCCGGTTTTGTTGTTGAAGATTTTGGAGGCGGCGGCAGCGGGAACGGGCTGACCGTTGGATTTGAGAATGCGGATATCAGCGTGGGCCGAACCGCATGCAAGGATGAAAAGGAGACCGGCGAGGCCGATCGTGAACGAGTTTTTAGTTGTTCCGCAGCAGCGGGGACGGGGGTGCATCTCTCAACTCCAGTGCTGTTGAGAGTGTGCGCCGTTCCGGGCGAGCCGCGAATGCGATCGCGGCCGCGGTCGCGCTTGAAGGGCGAAACGGCGACAGGATTGTCAAAGTTTGCGCAGAGTGACGAAGTAGCGGGTGATAACAAGAAGTGCCGGGTACTGGAGGATCAGGCCCGGCCGTTCAACCCCAATCGTTAATAACGGTGAGCAAATCGCTGACGTTGACGTTGCCATCGGGGCAATCGATTGGAGCGACATCAGCTGCGCATGCGCTGCACGCACCCCAATTATTGATGACGGCCAGAAGATCAGCGACGTTGACGAAGCCGTTGACGATGATGTCACCGGGCCGTGCGACATTGCCGAAGGCACCGCTGGGTTTGACGTTCTGGGCGTAGATATCACCGCCATCGGTGCGGGAATCACCCCATGCGACGAGGGCCTGGTTGCAGGGACTGATGGTGGCGGCAAGGCGTGACTTTCCGCTGGCTGTTGAGCAAACCAGGATAGGTGAGCCGCCCCATTGAATGTTTCCC
This sequence comes from uncultured Isosphaeraceae bacterium, assembly GCA_964634655.1. GTDB lineage: Bacteria > Planctomycetota > Phycisphaerae > Phycisphaerales > SM1A02 > CAZWJR01. The sequence goes on from CAZWJR010000073.1 coordinate 4,339, forward strand.
AGAGCATCGAGTCGCGCGCCCATTACGTGTGCGCCGGAGCCGGGTTGATCGAACCAGAAAGCCATGCTGTTGCCAGATTGGTCAGCAACGCAAGTGACGAAGGCAGTTTGGTTTCTGCCAAGCGGGACCAGTTCCTTGGCGGTATCGGTCCAAAGGCGCGCGCCGGTTGAGCCGTTGAACTTCTGGCCATAGACGCCCCACATATTTTGGGTGGGAGAAGAGGAATCGGTCCAGTAGGAGAAGATCTCATTGGTGCCAGCACTGTATGCCACGCTGGAGGAAATGCGGATGCGGCCTGTGGTGTTGGTGGAGCATGCCACACCGTTGTGGGGGAACACTTCTGCGCCGGCGGAATTGATGCGCTGCACATATCCATTTCGAGTTCCGCCGGTTTCATACCAACTGAAGATCGCGCCGCCCGCGCCGTCGTGTAGGAATGTAGGGAAGTAACCGAATTGAAGTGCGCTTCCGTTGAAGACCACGACTGGACTGCCGGCATTCCACATGGGCGCGCCGTTGGTGTCGTATTTCTGTGCGTTGAGGAAGCGAGATGGGTTGCGCGCCCAGGAGATCATCACGTTGCCGGCATCCGAAGCGATGACATCGCAGATCAGATCACTGTTGCTCGCCGGCGGGGCTTCAAACAAACCTCCTGCCGTCCACTGGGGCGCGCCAGATGAATCCAGTTTCTGTCGTCTTAGGTTTGCACCTTCAGACCAGCCTACTACGTAGTTGCCATCACTTAGCGCGGCCACGTGCGGGCTGTGGCTCTGGTTTGGATTAATACTGACCTGCACGCCGAGGTTGCCCCACAGGAGCACGCCTGCCGGACTGATTTTGTTACAGGCGATTTGCTGCCCGCCGGACCGATCATCACGGAAGGCAATGATGGCGTTGTCGTTGGCGTCGACGACAAGGCCATAGTCTTCGGTGGAACTGAAGGAGGTGTCTGCGACAAGGACGCCGTTGTGAGCCCATTGCTCAATGCCTTGACGATTCAGGCGCTGGATGTATGTGTCGTAGCCGCCGGCATTGTTGTCGAGCCAACTGATGTAGCAACCGCCGTCAGAAGTCGGGCGAATCTTGGTCTGCACCTGGTCGCCGGTTTTGTTTGCGATGGCTGCGTTCAATGCGGGATTGGAGGACCACTGCGCGTGCGAGGCGGAGGCTACCACGGCAGAGGAAAGTGTGGCAAGCAAAATGGCGATGGAGCGAACGGATGGATTGAGAACCAAGTGCATGAGAACTCCTTGACGTTATCCCCAGTTGTTGATGACCATCAGCAGATCTGCCACGTTGACCATGCCATCGCCTGATGGTGGCGGTGCGATATCGGCGGGGCATGCGGCGGGAGGGGCTGGGCACGCGCCCCAGGAATTGATGACGGCGAGCAGATCAATCACGTTGACGTGGCCATCGCCATTGATATCAGCGGGAACAGGCGGCACGATGAGTACACCGTTGGCGTTGATGGTGGCATTGAGGCCAAGGCTGGTGGTGATGGATTGAATTGTGCCGCTCATGAGCAGATGGGCGGTCTGGCCGGTGGGGAATATGGTTGGCACATCCAAGGGCAGATCAACAAACGGCGTGAAGGGCCCGTTGTCTGTCTGGTTGACGCTCCAGTTGATCGCGGATGAAGCGGTGGCGGTGTTGCCAGAAATAACGAGGGTGCCGGTGACGATGAGGACAGCGGGGTAGGTGTCGCCGACGGCGGAGCCACCGAATGATCCTGTGTACGCAATATTGACCGGAACGCTGACGGAGTAGTTGTACTGGTTTCTGCCAGAAGGAATGAGCGAACTGGCACCGGATGCGGCGGATTGGGTGACGGCGAGGGTATCGAGGACCAGGTTTCCCAGTGGGACTGGAATCGGGATGCCGCCAAAGAAGATTGAATTGGGCTGCACCGTATGAAAGGTGGAATACAGCACGTTGAACGTTGCGGGAAAGGAGGGATGAGTGCCGTTGAGCAGATCGATATTGAGGTCGGCCATCGCCGCCAACTCATCAGAGACGTTGACGTAGAGTGAGAATGAACCGGCGGGATTGGACTGGGAATTGCCGCCGCCGGTGACGTTACCGGAATAGGGAATGGCGACGTTGCCGCTACCGCCGCTGGCACCGGGCCGGGTAATTGTTCCGGTGGGATTGTTGACGACATCGTAGTTGCCGATGAGCGTGCCTGTCAGGGGTGAACTGACTTGAGAGTTGAGCGTCGCAGCGCTGGTGGCGCGGTTGACGTTGAACTGATAGTCCTCGGCGAGCGCGGCTTGTGTTGCCACGATACCAACGGTGCCGCAGATGGCTGCGAGCGCATGGGAAGCCATTAAGGACTTTCTCTGGATCATCGGAAAACTCCATTTTGTGACGCGGCTGAACTAGCACGTGCGGAGGTTCAGGGTACCACATCCGCAGAGCGAAGCAATGAAATAGTGCAAACTGGAAGTGCAATCGAGGCAGGCGGTTGAAACTGGGCAAGGAGAGGGCGTGTGGGGAAAGAAAAATCGCAGCCGCCGGGTAGCGACTGCGATGGGGACTTCCTTGAAGGGGCTGGAAAGAATCAGGACCAGTGATTGAGGACGATCAGCAGATCGATCACATCAACCTTGCGATTGGAGTCAAGGTCGGCTGGGCAATCAGAATTGCGTGGGCACGGTCCCCATGCGTTGATGACGCCAAGGAGGTCTGCCATGTTGATGTAGCCGCTGTTGTTGAAATCGCCGGTGCTGCAAGGTGAGGGATTGCAGGAAACGCCGACACCCTGGAATGCGCCATTGTGTTGATTGCAGTTGGCCTGCGTGGTCATAAAGCAATAGGCGCCGTTGCCGGCCGGTCCGCCAACGCAGCACGCGCCGATCTCACCGGTGGGAGGTCCGCATGGAGAGGGCTGGCAAGTGGAACCCGCACCGTTGAACGATCCGCCGTGGCTGTTGCAATTGAATTCCGTGGTGATGATGCACATGATCGCACCGGGGAAGCAGCAGGCACCGGTGACATTGCCTGAGCCGCAAGTTGTGTTGGTGCATGGAATTCCGACGCCCTGGAACACGCCGTTGACCGAGGCGCATTGCGCGGCAGTGGCCATGATGCAATGGGGACCGCTGGTGTTGGTTTGAACGCAGCAGGCACCAACGGATGCGGGTGCGCAGGGGTTTGGATTGCAGGTTGAGCCGACGCCGTGCCACACGCCGTTGTGCGCGGCACATTGTGCCTGGGTGGTGATGTGGCAGAATGACCCTGCTCCGTTTCCGGCACAACACGCGCCGGTCGGCGGTGGTGGGGGTGGCGGGCACAGGGAGGCGGAACATTGCGTTCCGATGCCATGGAACGTGCCTCCGGCAGCGACGCAATTGGCTTCACTCATCATGATGCAGCCGGTGGGGTTGGCGGAGTTGGCGATGCAGCACGCGCCCAAGATGGGTGGGCAGGCGGTGGCGCTGCATTGGGAGCCGGGGCCGTGGAAAACGCCGCCGGCGGAAGTGCACTGGGATTGACTGGTGATGTAGCAGAAGCCGTTGGGGCCACAGCAAGCGCCGTTGTTGTTGCCGCCGCAGGACGTAGCGGTGCATTGGGTGCCGTTGCCGAGATAGATTCCGCCGTTGGCGTGGCAATTTGCTTCGGTGGTGATGAAGCAGTTGGCGGCACCGGGTGCGTTGATGCAGCAAGCACCGACAGGTGGTGGCGGAGGTGCGCACAAGTTGGCGGTGCATTGTGATCCTGCGCCCTGGAAGACACCGCCGGCGGCGACGCAGTTGGCTTGCGTCATGATCGCGCAGCCAATGGTGCCTGCGGCGTTGGGAAGACAGCACGCGCCGACGGGTGGCGGTGGAGCACAGACGGTGGAAGTGCAGACGGTATTGGCATGAAAGACGCCGCCGGCAGCGGCGCATTGTGCCTGGGTGACCATCGTGCAACCGCCGTTAGGTCCGCAGCAGGCGCCGGTTGGTGGCGGCGGAGGGCAGAGTGTGGAAGTGCAGACGGTGTTGGCATGAAAGACGCCGCCGGCTGCGGTGCATTGCGCCTGGGTGACCATTGTGCAACCGCCGTTGGGACCGCAGCACGCGCCGGTTGGGGGTGGGGGTGCGCAGGTTGTGTTGTTGCAGGTGGAGCCGTTGCCGTGATAGGCGCCGCCTTGCGCCTGGCATTGCTGTTGGGTGGCGATCACGCAGAGTGGCCCGCCTGTGGGAGAGTTCGGCAGGCAGCACGCGCCGGTTGGGAGCGGGCAGACGTTTGTGGCGCAGTTGGTGCCATTGCCTTGATAAGTCCCGCCGGCGTTGTGGCATTGCAGTTCGGTGGCGAGGAAACATTGGACCACACCATTTTGCGTGACGCAGCACGCGCCGGTGGCGGTGCCTTGTGCGGACGCGATCGAAGAGAAAAACACCGCAGCCGCCAGCGCGATCGCAGGTGCGAGTGTTCGACAGGCGCGTGAGAATAGATCAAATCCGATTGTGGTTTGTGAACAGAACATCGATGAAATCTCCTGTAGAAGGCGACGTGCCAGCGGCGCTTTCAATGAACCGTTAAGGATACCGCGCGGCCACAAGCAATGGAAGCCCCATGTCAGGAAACCAGCGTTCGCACGCTGTTCGCATCAAAACCGGGTTTGCGAGGCGCTATCCCCAGTTGTTGATGACCGCCAGCAGATCGTTTACGTTCACGGTGCCGTCGCCGTTGATGTCGGCGGCGCAGGCGTAGGGTTGTGGCGGGCAGCGGCCCCAGTGGTTGATGACGGCCAGAAGATCGTTGACGTTGACGTGGCCATCGCAGTTGATGTCCTGCGGCGGCGCGGTGCGCTTCCAAACCGCGATGCGGTTAGCGGTCTGGCCCGCAACGGTCGTGAACGTGCCTCCCGCATAAAGCGCCGGGCCGGTGCCATCGTTAAAAACCATGAGTGCAAATACTACGTTGTTACCGAATCCTGTACCAAGCGTGGACCAAGCTGATCCGTCCCATTTTGCGATCCGTTTGGCAGGGACGGCGTCGGCACTGGTAAACGCTCCTCCTACGAATAGCGCGGGCCCCGTGCCATCATCAAATACGGCAAGCGCCTCAACCGCATTATTAGTGCCGCCGCCCAGAGTTGACCATGATTTGCCGTTCCATTTGGCGATGTTGTTCGCTGGCACGCCTCCAGCCGTTGTGAAAGTTCCCCCGGCGTAAACGGCCGGACCAGAGCCGTCATCGAAGACAGCCAAGGCATAGACGCGCGTCGAGAAAATATCGAATGGTCCCATTCCCCCCGCCAGAGATGACCAGTTCGCTCCGTCCCACTTGGCGATGAAGTTGACCTGTTGGCCGCCAGCCTGAGCGAAACGACCACCTGCATATAAGGCGGGGCCATTGCCATCATCAAAAATGATGACTGTTTCAACGATGCCATTGGGAGCGATGCCGGGAGTGGTCCATTGCTGGCCATCCCATTTTCGAGCACATCCGTTACTGAAATTGCCTCCAACAAAAAGACCAGCCCCGATCGATGAAGATTGTTGGATTGCGGCAAACGAAAAGGCCTGACCTGTCTGTGCGCTACCGACGGCGGTCCACTGTGCACCGTCCCAGCGTCCGACGATGGTTGGCGACACGCCGTTTGGGCTCCCCGCTACAAAGAGCATTGGACCAGCGCCCTCATCAAAAATCGCCAAGTCCTGACCAACGCCGACAAGTCCGGAACCCAGTGGCGACCACACTAAGCCGTTCCATGATGCAATGTTGCTGGCGCTGACGTTTCCTGCCTGAGAAAATCCACCTGTGGCGTATAGTCTGGTTTCGCCATGAAATGTGTATGGAAGCAGGGCGTGAATGCTCGTTCCGTTCATGCCGGGGTTGCCGATGGCTGCATCCCAAGCGTAGGGGCAAGGTTGTGCATGGACGCCAGCCGAACAACACAGGCTTAGGACGGCAGTCAATCGCATTTCGTCACTCAAACTCCAATGTGGCAGCTCCCTCACCGGCGAGGGGCTCACCAACGATAATTCGGACCCGGCCTGTTACTGGAAGGAAGATCTGATTTCGCTTGCGCTGTTGCTTTGTGGATGGTTGTGAGCTATCGCCTTGAATTGGGTATGCAGTTTGTGTCCCACCGAGCGAATCAGGTCCATCCCCACGAATATAAATTGTCCCGGCACTGGGTGGAGGAAGATAATATTTTATATATATCCCTCCTCTGTTGCGCAACGGTCTCGCACTACCAAACGGAGCGAAATACCACGCGACATCCACTTGGATATAACTCGATTGGATTCTGTATGTTTTTGTACCTGAAACACCGACTCGTCCATTTGAAGAATTCATTCTCGTACTCCGCAGTTCTAGAGAATCAGCCAAGTTCAAGTATTCTTACATCAGCATCAGCATTGGGTCTTTCATTTGGGTCGATTAGGGCAAAAACGCTCACAGAAGCGTCAACTGGTAATTCGATCGAATCATAGAGCTGGAGGCTAAAGCCCTGCGATTGAGGGTCGACAATACCAAGTGCTGTCCAGCGAAGTTCCCGGCCACCAATAAAAAGCTGTATGTTCGTCGGGCTAAATGCGTTAAATCTGCCGTTGTTCATGATCATCATGAGCTTACGACCGGGCATTGGCACCGTGGGAATTGGCTGCGGCGGATCGATATCACCGCGTGCCGTGACGCGCGTGCTTGTGGCGCGAATCCGACAGAAGCACGCACGGGTTACTGTGATGGCACTCTTGTTAGACATAGTCGGCCCGCCTCACGAAACCTCAAGTCTTCGCGTATCGATGTTGTTTATCGATCCAATGGCGTAGACGCGAAGATCGTCTGTCACGTCAAGAATCAGTTCGTCGAATTGGGCCAGCGGCCAGCCATTCGTCGTGGTGACATCCGGCCCGCCCACGTAAATTTTGTCTGTACCGTTCGCTCCGAAATTCTTGATGTACATGCGCCGTCGCGCCGTGAGTGGTGTCGACGGCAAGAGTGTGGCGGTGGTGTTGGAAACTAGCACCTTGTTCGTCACAATCTGGCAATCAGCCGCCTCGGTCATGAACACGTATCCGCGATCATCCACGTTCTGCAGTCTTGTTGGTGTTCCCATGTCAAACTCTTTCTTGATAAAAACAAATCAAAACACGGCCCGCGTATCGGCTATCCCACCTCCAAAGTCCGAATGTCAACGTCATGGAGCACCGACGCCACCATGACGCTAAACACCATCACGCGCGGCGAGAGCGGCAGGTCGATGATGTCACCAAAGTCCAACGGATAGGACTTAGCGCCGTCCACGCCATCCCCGCCGATGAAGATGGTCGGTCCCTCTTCGGTGTTGGCACGGATGAGAAGACGAGAGCGTTTGGGCATCACGCCATTACGGATGGGGGTCTTTACCCCGGAACCGGGTTGAACGACCTGGGGGCTTTCAAGATCGCAGCGGCAGGCCGGTGTGACCATGACGTAACCCGCCCCGTCAACGGATTTGTCACCTGATTGGATTTTGGTCATGCCGGCTCCTCGCCGGGTCATCGGTAGGCCCGTTACCAAAGCGTATCGCCTTGGGGGGAGTATGCAAGGAGAAAAATGCAAAATATGCGGAATTTATGCACTCACACCGCATGGGGATGAGATTCCAATTGCATTCCCGGCGCTATCCCCAGTTGTTGATGACGGCGAGCAGATCGATGGTGTTGACGTTGCCGTCGCCGTTGATGTCGGCGGCGCAGGCGTATGGTTGAGGCGGGCAGCGGCCCCAGTGGTTGATGACGGCCAGAAGATCGTTGACGTTGACGT
>CAZWJR010000074.1:0-394 GCA_964634655.1 uncultured Isosphaeraceae bacterium
GTCGTGGCGTGAATGGTTTGAAAAGGAATCTCCCGCCAGGTCGTCACATGGCTCGCCGGGTCCAATTCATTGATGATGGCCGCCGTAACATCGTCCTGCTCGCTGCCGCCGCGCCTCTCAAAATGCAGCTTCCATGACCCGGTCGCTGCCTCAACAGAAGCGCATCGAAACGAATGCGGCTGGCACAGTCGCGCCATCGTTGCCATCCCTCCAGCAGACATGCCGCCGATCGCCACTCGATCCATGTCGAACGCATTCAGTCCTGCGAGAGCCTCAACGACACCATCTACGACCTGACGGGCGTGCGGGTTCGGGAGACGGTGCCCGACCACGTGCTGCGCGATGCCCAGGAGATCGTGATGGTCGATATCACGCCGCGCGCCCTGATCAACCG
>CAZWJR010000074.1:404-12028 GCA_964634655.1 uncultured Isosphaeraceae bacterium
CATTTGCCGCAGGACACCCAAAGACGCAGTGCCATCCTGTCGTCCCGGATCAAATCGTTCACCGTGCCCCGGCAAATCAACCGCACACGTCGCGATTCCGCCGCCAGGGGTTCGCAGCCATCGCAGATATCGGCCGGGGTCAAGTTCCTTGTGCGCTGTACGCCCATGCATCCAAAGCAATACGGGAGGTTTGTGGGATGAATCCCAATCAGGATGCACCAGCAGTGCCGGCACCTGGGATGGGCCCAATCGCTGCCATCGCGCGTTGTTCTTGAGGGCTGTTGGCAGTTTTGCAAAGCGTTCAATCATCGGTAGTGCCGAACAGGTTATGCGAGATGGGCGCCGAGCAGGGGTATTTGGACATCAATGTTCCAGCCTTTACACTCAAGCCTCTCATGCTCAAAATCATGGCTGGTGAATTTCGCTCGCGGAAGTTGCTCACGCCGGAGGACGAATCAGTCTCCCGGCCATACGGCTCGCGCGTCAAAGAATCTGTGTTCAACCTGCTCCGGGGTTGGTTTGAAGGGGCGACCGTCATCGACATTTTTGCGGGTGTGGGAACGATGGGGCTGGAATGTGTCAGTCGGGGTGCTTCCAAAGCGTTTCTGATCGAGCGAGATCGGCGAGTGTTCCAGTTGCTCGAATCCAATATCGATCTTCTCAAATGCAAAGATCGCGCCACAGCCGTATGCGGCGATGCCTTGACCATGACCTGGATGCCCCGCGCCCCTCGACCCGCAGACTTAATCTTCATCGATCCACCCTACGGAATGATGGAAGCGGATACCACACGGGATCGAGTTCTGGCAATGGCGGCACGGTGCCGAACTCTCATGGGTGATCGCGGCTTCATGGTTCTTCGTAGCCCTTTGGCCGTGAACGCGGCCAATTTCTCCATACCTGGTTTCTCGGGGCCGGAGGTTCATTCTTACGGAAACCAAATGCATGTACTGCTGTACGCACCGTCGCCCGTGCCCGTGTAGGATGAATCATGCCCCAATCGTCGGAGCAGAACGAACCGAGTCGCGATTTGGTCGCCCTGCGACAATCGGCAATTCGTGTTGTTAAGCGCCTTGTTGATGCTGGTCACACGGCCTACTTTGCTGGGGGGTGCGTCCGCGATCGTCTGATGGGGCTGGAGCCTGATGATTACGATGTGGCCACCAGCGCAAGGCCGCAAGAAGTCACACGAGTGTTTCCAAAAGCGCAAGCAGTGGGGGAGTCGTTCGGCGTCTTGCTTGTGCGACAGAAAGATCATGTCATTCAGGTGGCAACGTTTCGCACGGAAGGGGTTTATTCCGATGGCCGCCATCCTGACACCGTGGAGTTTTCCGATGCCCGGCACGACGCCTCTCGCCGCGATTTCACAATCAACGGCCTATTCGAGAATCCGCTCACCGATGAGGTGATTGACTACGTCGCCGGCCGCAAAGACCTTGAGGCACGGGTAGTGCGCGCCATCGGCGACGCCGATGCTCGAATTCGCGAGGACCGCTTGCGAATGCTTCGAGCCGTCCGTTTTGCGGCCCGGTTTGGATTTGCCATCGATCCAGAGACCGCCGATGCGATTCGTCGCAGTGCCAATGAACTCAAGGGCGTGAGCCGCGAACGCATTGGTCAGGAAATCAAGCGAATGCTCATGGACCCCAATCGAGCAGTCGCTGCCTGGGAGGTTCAATCGTTGGGTCTCGATTCCCAGGTGCTTTCAGAGCCAGGCAGCCGAGTGCCCGTGACTCGACTAAGCGGTCTGGAGGATGTGGTGGAGTACCCGACCGCACTAGCCGCATGGCTGCTTGATCGCCACGCCGTTTCAACAAGCGACTTGATGCCGATCGCGGATCGATGGGCCAACAGCCTTGTACTTTCCAACGACGAGCAGAGCGGATTGGTGGAATTGCTAGACCTTTATCGGGTCCTATCTACTGATTGGATTCGGTTGGGTGTGGCACGACAAAAGCGATTGGCAGCTGGAGACCGTTTTGGACAGGCCCTGCTACTCCTTCAAGCGGCCGATAGAAGTGCTTTCATGGAAATTCGCCAGCGAGTTCAGGAACTCTCCAAGACCAGTTTGGCGCCGCGTCCCTTTGTCGATGGCAGTGATCTTATTCAAATTGGCCTCAAACCCGGCCCCGTCTTTGGCCAAGTTCTCACGGCCGTTTATGACGCTCAGCTTGAAGGGACCGTGCACGACAAGACCGAGGCTTTGGGGCTGGCCCGATCATTGGCCGTGACTTTTCAGCAGGTTTAGCCGGTTTTGCCACTATTTCGAATCTGGACCATAAAATGAACTTCCTGCTGGGAGATACGTCGAATATAGTGTTCGGTTGATGTTCTAGTCCGGTGCCATCGTTTGTAGGTGGGCCATCAAGAGTTTTCCGTTTCCCTTCATTGAGGTTGACATGAACAATCGCCTTTCCGCCGTATTCGCTGCGACATTCCTGGGTCTCACGTTCGCCATGGCCGCTCCAACGAACCAGCCGGCTTTTGCGGACGACAAACCTGCTGCCACCGCTGACACCGAAGACGTCGTGTACATGACCGATGGACGAGTCCTGCATGGCAAAATCTTGAGCGAAACCAAGTCGCTCATTATTTTTGAATACGTCGACTCTGCCGTCCAGTCCAAAGCCAAGATTACCTTGGCGAAGGATGAAATTGCCCACCTTGATCGGAACGTCGCCGTAACCGCTGAACCGGCTGCAGAAAAGAAACCCGCAGAAACGACCAGTACCGGAAAGAAGAAGACAGAGCCGGTGTCCACATACGGTGCTGCCCGAGTGGTAGCCAAGGACGCTAAGGTTCCGTCGTTCTACATCGTTCCGATGAAGGGCCAGATGGGAACGGATGTGAACGCAGAGACCTACAAGAAAGTTGTTGATGACATCAGAGAAATGAAACCAGACGTTGTCGTCATTCAAATGTCATGCGCCGACAGTGAAGATGTTCTCTTTTCTCTGAAAGGCAAAGATGAAGCAGGCAAGGCCGGCATCAATGAGTTTGATGAGTATCGCAAACTCGTAAGCCTGTTTCGCACTGATTTGCGCGAGTTTCACCAGGTATGTTGGGTCGAGGATTCCGTCGGAATCAGTTCCATGGTGGCGATGTCGTGGCCCGAGATTTACATGAAACCAACGGCCCGGTTTGGCGGCCTGATGGCGGCCCATCTTAGCCATTTCAACATTCCAGATTTGGACGTGCGCGGCAAGATGGTTGCCGCAATCATGGCGTTGGTAAAGAGCCACCTCGAATTCGGCGGGTACTCCCTCGTATTGGCCGATGCCATGGTTCAACCAGAGTTGAGCCTTAGCGCCACTTGGAAGGGCCGCGATGTTACTTGGTCGCTGGATACCAGCGGCGAATACCTTGTCGATGGCAACGACACGCGAACAACCGAATTTCGATCCAAAGATGCAGAGAACCTTTGCTTGAGCAAGGGTACGGTTGATGTGATGGATGACTTGGCTCTTTTGCTTGGGTATCGCGAATACAAGGTCGTTGATGGAAAGGCTGAAAAACTCTGTGCAGACTACGTTCGAGATTGGCGGCGGGCGTACGATGAATGCAAGACCCTGCTGGACGACTACCAACAAAACATGGGCTGGGCCAATGGTCCCGACGGGATCAAGTATCTAGGCAAGGCGAAGGCCAACCTGGAGAAAATCCTTTCGTACATGGAACGCTATAAGGCAGTTGAACTTCGCATGGGTGCGGATTATGGACTCACCATCATCGAATTGACTGTTGAGATTGAAAAAATCAAGGAAACGCTGCGTGCCGCAAAGAACAACGGCGGTAATCGCAGCGGTGGCGGTACGTCGGGTGGCGGCGGCCGCAATGGTGGCCGCGGACTCGGCGGCGGCTGAGTCAATTCAGGTTCGATTGTCGTCGTTGTGTGTTGAAATTCTTTTGATTGGAAAGGCGAAGTAGTTATGAAATCCACTCGATTCAGTCTGATTGCCGCCGCATTTGTGGCGATCTTCGTGAGCGTCGCCGCCTTTGCCGGCCAAGTTGAAATCAAACTCAAAGATGGTTCCAAGTGGCGCGGCGAAGTCTCGGACACGGTCTCCCTGCGATACATGCAGCAGGGGGTGGATGTGCCTTTGGATGGCAAGGTCCTTAAGATTGAACCCCTCTACATAGTGGTCGAAGGGATCGTCGCAGGAGCCAAGAAACAGGTCACGATTTTCAGGTCTGACATTGCATCGATGAGGACAACGGCATCCGCTGACTCTTCACCCGATGCGGCAAGTCCCAAGTCTGCCGATTCCACTCCAAAATCCGACAATTCAACCTCGACCACAGGCAAGGCCGCCGACAACACCAAGGCACCGGGCGTATTCGTCCTTCCCATGGACGGCGGCGTCGGCAGCGAATTTCGACATGAGGAAATCCAAAAACTTGCTGAATACATTGACAAGAACTATCCACCCGGCCAGATCATCGTTCTCACAATCAACTCAAACGGCGGATCCTCCTACGAAACCCAGTTGATCGGTGACACGATTCGAGATTTGCGCAAGCGGCATCGCGTCGTTGCCTGGATTGAGAAGGCGATTTCAGCCGGTTGCCAAACCGCAATGTACTGCAACGAGATCTACTTTCGAACGCAAGGTACGGCCGGGAGTGTTACCACATGGTCCGGAAATTTCCAGGCCGTGCGTGGTGAGCAACTGGATCGCATTCTTGAGGACTTTGTGAGCATTGCCGAATCAAATGGCTACAGCAAATACATCGCCCTCTCAATGAAAATGAACAAATACGAGTGTTCCTACGACAAAGACCCTGTCACCGGCGTCGTCACTTTCCACGGCGATCTATCTGGCGAGTTCAAGCTTTCCACCGCCGAGCAGAATCTTTGTTTCAATTCATCAAACGCGCTTCACTGCGGTTTTTCTGACGGAACCGCCGATACCAACGAAGAACTGGCGAAGTTCCTCGATCTTCCAAAGTGGAACGAAATCAGCGATTATGGCCGTCGCATCGCCGCGGACTGGCAGCGCCTGTGCAAACAGGCCGCCGTCGAGTTGCCCCTTATTGCCAATCGGCTCCAGTACAAGAACACTTCTACTGGTGATCCAGTCGTGATCCTCGGTACGCGCATATCACTGTTGAATGACGCCATCCGCTGGTGGGACCGCGCGCCAAACATCTGCCAATCACAGGGATTGCCGCCAAAAGAGATTCTTGAACGTGAAGTTGCGGAACTAAAGAAAAACCTGGCCGATATTAAGCGCAACCAGCGTTGACCGCCTAGTTCTTCTGTTCGCCGGTCACACTCGATTCGCTCAAGCCAGGCACGAGTTCCGCGCCAGCCTGAATATCAGCGCTGGACTGGCGTACCTCACTGCGGATCGGTTCAAATCGGCCGCCGATGTGTTTCGCCAGGAACGCCTCCGTTATCGCAAAGAATGCCATGTTGTTCTGCGGTCGCGCGAAGCCGTGGCCTTCATCGGGAAACACGACGTAGGTCACCGGCAAGTTCTTTGCCTGCATGGCATCGACGATCTGCCTGCTCTCCGCTTCATTCACTCGCGGATCATTTTTGCCCTGTCCTATCAGAAGCGGCTTACGAATGGCATTCACTTTCGTCAACGGCGAAATGCTGTCCATGTACGCGGTATCGCTCAATTTGCCCACGCGAGTTTCAAACATTGCTCGGATCGGCTCCCAGTAGGGTGGAATCGTTTTCAGCAGGGTGGCAATGTGCGAGGGCCCGACAATGTCAACCCCGGCGGCAAAGTAGTCTGGCGTAAACGTGAGGCCAACCAGCGTCGCGTAGCCACCGTAACTGCCACCCATGATGGCCACTTTCGCCGGATCAGCGATACCTTCGGCGACCGTCCAGTTCACCGCATCAATCAAGTCGTCGTGCATTTTTCCCGCCCATTCACCATTGCCAGCGTTCATGAATTCCTTCCCCATCCCGGTGGAGCCTCGGAAATTCACACTCATGACGGCGTATCCACGATTGGCCAGCCATTGGTGCAGCGAATTGAATCCCCAACTGTCGCGCCCCCAGGGACCTCCATGAACAAGCAGTACCATCGGCAACTTGCGCTGATTCTGATCCGGCGGCACCGTCAAATAGCAAACCAGTTTCAACCCATCCCGCGCCGTTACCACAACCGGCTTCATCGTTGCGAGTTTCAGTCCTTCCAACTGTGTGCGATTGGTGAAAAGGAATGTGGCGCTGCCTGCCTTTCGATCGTAAAGATAGTAAGACACCGGTCCGTTGTCGCGAACGTAGCTGACGATCCACTTGGCGTCTGCGTTGTCACGACTCGAAATGTTCATGTCGCCTTCGGCAGTGTGCTTCAGTTTCTCCCAATCTGATTTGATTGACGGATCAAGAATCTTCCACTCGCGCCTCGCATACTCAAACGCCACCGCCTGTGGTCTATTTGTCTTGGGATCCTGAACGACTCCGCTGACATCCGCCCGCTCATCCGCCGCAAGCATTTGATACGTTGGCCCATTGCTCCCATCGATGGAGTACGCGAACAGGCGACTCGTGTTGGTCCCCCGTGAATCTGCAAGATAGATCGTCTTGCCATCACGGCTCATACCCATCGGTTCCGAGACCGCCGAATCCTCCAGTCCCCAACGCACCAGTTCATACCATTGGCCATCACCGGAATCGCGGGTGTAGACATCCAAACCCCCGGTCCGTTCGTTCACCTTTGAAGCGAGCCGAACCTGGAAGTTGCTGTCGGCGGTCAAATCGCTGTATCCGTCATTATTCTGAAAAACCATCTGCCCCTTGCCGGTCCGGGTGTTGATGCGCCAGACATCGTGAAACTTGGGGTCCCGGTTGTTGAGGGCAACGAGAATCTCATCCGGCTTGTCGCGGTCAATTCCCGTCACCCTCGCCTGGACGCCGTCGAATGGCGTCAAGTCGATTTCATTGCCAGTGGCTATGTCGACAGCGTAGAAGTGGAAGTTCTCGTCCCCGCCTCGATCCTGCCCGTAAATTATCTGCTGCGAATTCTCCGCCCAGAAGTAGATGCGAATCGGCCGCTGCGAGGATTTCGTCAAGGCGACCGCATCGTTGTTGCCAATCGTCTGCACCCAAACGTTCATGACACCTTGGTTTGCCGCCAAATAACTTAGCCGCATTCCATCCGGGCTGATCTGTACGGAAGCCCTATCCGGATTCCCAAAAAACACTTCGCGCGGAATGAGTTCAGGCTCCGGTCCCCAGGCAAGTACACCTCGATCTGTCATCAAGCCGACGATCGTGGCGAAGAGAATTCCTACCAGACGAAATTTGGGTGTATGTGACATCCTATTGGCTCCATGAGAGTTGGAGCCACAGGATAGATCAAGACCTAACCCTTGCAAAGAGATCGCGAGTGGCAGAATTGGAAGTCATTGATGAGTGAGGCTGACCAACGCGGGCACCGAGGCTCGCTCCACTTCAATCTCGACCGCTTACAACACTGGAACGAGCAGCCCTCGATTCAGGCTAAATCAGATGCCGCCCTCAAAGAACTTCAACACCGCCGGCCCCACGTTTATCTCCATGCCATCCTGAAGCCGAATCTTCTCAACACGGCTGCCCTTGAGATAAGTGCCACCTGTGGAACCAAGATCTCGCAGCACAAGATCCTGCCCGTCCTGCTCAATGGCGCAATGTTCGCGGGACACGCTTTTGGCGAGAATACGGATGTCGCAGGTTTCATCCCGCCCGACAATCACTTCCCTGCTATCTCCCAGGGCAAACGCGCGCAGCAACATTCCCGCGCGATTGCACACATGCAGTTCCATCATCGGGCACTACCTCCGAGCGAGAACTTCGCCAGCTCTCGGAAAGGTTCAAAAACGTTGCAACAGGCGATCACCCATGTATTGTGCCGGGAAAAACCCAACTTGCCAAACGCAATCCTCAAACACTCTTCATTGTTCGGACATTTCCCCTCGCAGGTTCCGAGAATACCGGTAATAGGGGATCACGCGGCAGGATGGGGGCTTCATGGACCCTCCGCGCCGCCGGACGCTCATCGCTACACTTTGCCCCATGCGGTGGCTGGTTGATTTTCTGTATCTCGCGGCGGCGGCTCTGACATCTCCCATTTCGCTATGGAAGATGACCAGAACCGGCAAGAGTCGCACCGACTGGCACGGTCGGTTCGGTCGCACGCCGCCATTTTCATCTAAGACCAAACCACGAATCCTGTTTCATGCCGTTTCGGTAGGAGAGGTGAATGCCATTCGGGCGCTGGTGGACGCCTTGGCGAGTGATGCCGCGGGAGCTGAGATATTCATCGCAACGACAACGGACACTGGTTTCGCTCGGGCAAAAACGCTGTGGGGAGCGACGCATTGTGTGGTGCGTTATCCATTCGATTTTTCCTTCTTCGTCGAACGCTTCCTGAAGCGAATTCAACCCGATGTCGTTGTCCTGGTGGAGTTGGAAGTTTGGCCAAATTTCACGGCAATGTGCCATCGTCGCGACATTCCCATTGTCGTTGTCAACGGCCGATTGACTGCCCGCAGTTTCCGCCGCTATCGCTGGCTGGGACCGCTCATCAAACCGAGTTTTCGGAGGCTCTCCTGTGTCGCAGCCCAGAACCAGGCATACGCCGACAGATTTGAAACATTGGGCGTTCCAAAGCACGCCATTCACATCACAGGAACTATGAAGTGGGATACCGCCAAAATTGACAATAGTGTTGATGGCGCCAATGCGCTAGCCGAGGAAATGGGGATCGATCGCAGCAAACCCCTCATCGTTGCCGGTTCCACTTCACCGGATGAACACGCGCTTATTCGGGATGCCACACCAAAGGATGTCCAGTTGCTATGCGCGCCGCGCAAGCCGGAGTGGTTCGATAACGCTGCAGCGGCACTTCCAGGTTGTTCTCGACGATCAAATCCGATCAAATCAAATTCCCGCAACTGCCTATTCTTACTTGATACGATTGGCGAGCTTCGGCAGGCATACGCCCTCGCCGACGTTGTCATCATCGGCCGGAGTTTCGGCAGCCTCCACGGTTCAGACATGATGGAACCAATCGCACTCGGAAAGGCAACAATTGTCGGGCCCGCGGTTTCAGATTTTCAAGATACCGTCGACGCTCTGCTGGCAGGGGGGGGAGTCGTTCAAACTACCTCCTTGGAACTGCCAAAAACCATCTCCGAATTGCTTGACAGCGAAACCCGTCGCTTTGAACTAGCGGAGCGTGGTCGAACCGTCATTCGTGCCAATCAAGGTGCCACCGAACGAAATCGCCAACTTATCCTTCAAATGCTTTCGACCAAAATCTCTTGAATCGCGGCATTCCGGCAGCACAGGGCTAAACTCTCGGCAATGCGTGAATTCGATCTTCTGAATCACATCTATTCGGCAAACGTCGATCTTGAGTCACGCGTGCTCATCGGTCCCGGCGATGACATGGGCTTGATCCAAATGGACGGGCGGCGGCTCCTCGCGGCAGTCGATCAATTGGTCGATGGCCGGCATGTTGTCGTCGCGAAAACTCCGTTAGAATTCGTCGGCCGCAAGGCAATTACTCGAAGTCTAAGCGATATTGCCGCAATGGCGGGCTCGCCGTTGGCCACATTGGCAGCCGTCACATTGCCACCGGATTTCAGTGAAGATCGAGTCAAATTACTCTTCGATGCCATGCGCTCGACCGCCCAACGATACCGATGCCCGCTGATCGGCGGAGACATTGCGTTTCACTCCAATCCAGCGCACCCGCTGGTTTGCTCAATCACGGTACTCGCCGAACCCCACGCCATTGGCCCGATCACTCGCTCTGGTGCCCAGCCGAGTGACTCCATCTACGTGACGGGGCGGCTCGGTGGTTCGCTCCAGCCCGATGGCCTCGGCCGTCATCTGACTTTTGAACCCCGCATCGATGTCGCTCAACACCTGGCAGATCAAATTGGCAATCGATTGCACGCGATGATCGATATCAGCGATGGCTTGGGAAGAGAACTATCGCACATCGCGAGTATGTCCAAGGTGAACATTCAGATCGATGCCGAGCAAATTCCTTGCAATCCCGGCTGTAATTGGAAGCAAGGCTTAGGCGATGGGGAGGACTACGAATTGTGCTTCACTGCTGCCGGTCATGTGCCAGCTCAAATCGATGACTGCAAGATTACCCGCGTGGGACAGGTGCTCGCGCGACAAACCAATCAGCCCGCGGTAGTCGCGATTGACGAAGGCAAAATGGTGGCGGTTCATGACCTCGGCTGGGAACATCAATCCTCTGGTCGAAAGCGGCACGAATGAACCAGATTCAACTTCAAAGCGAATCCGAACAGCAGACGCTTTCTGTCGCCAAAGCACTCGCCACATCGATACAGCCTGGCGATGTAATCGCTTTGGAAGGTGAACTCGGCGCCGGAAAAACAGTTTTCGTCCGGGGCCTGGCAGAAGGCCTTGGCATCAGCCCGTCTCTCGTTTCAAGTCCAACATTTGTCATTCGGCAGGAATACACAGGCAAAGGTGCAGAATCGCCCCAACTCGTCCACATCGACTCATACCGTCTTGGCGGCGTTGACGACTTGGAATCGATCGGTTGGAACGAATTGCTTGCGGAGAAAAACGCCATCGTCGCTGTGGAATGGCCAAGTCGCATCCATCCCGCGTTGCCCCCGAACCGCATTGATGTCGAAATCGATCATGCAGGCACCCAGAGCCGTGCCATCATCATCAGCGTGCCTGAAGAACTTGCTGATCGCTTGCACGGACTGACCAAAATGGACCTGACCGCAGCTCAATGTGCCAGGGAAGTGAAATGTCCGAAATGTGGCTCCAAAGTCAGTGGCTCATCACCGACGTTTCCATTTTGTTCCAAACGTTGCAAGATGGCAGACCTCGGAGCATGGTTCAGCGAGAAATATCGAACCAGCAGACCCGCGCAAGCCGATGAAGATTTTGAAGACTGATCAGACCATCTGGCCATCCCAAAACAGGCCCCCACCTACAGTCCCATAATCGGTCTTATGTTAAATGACACACACCGTTTGGGGGCCAAACGGCAGTTACCCGCACGTCCCAAGAGCTATCTGGCTACCATTTGGCCCTTCCCAAGCCGTCATTGACCCCAAATCCCGTACTTCGAGCCAACCCAGCATGAAAACCGAACTCTTCGTCATGTGCGATGCCGCCACAGATTCCGGCGGCAAACTCAACATTCTGGGTGTCTTTGACACCATCGGCTCCGCCAAACTGCCGGTCGTCCAACCGCGTTGTGCGGTTGTTCTCAAAATACGATTCGAGCGTATCGAACGTGGCGAACACCGCCTGAAACTGAACATCGTCGACCAGGATGGCAAGCTGGTGATTCCGTCCTTGGATGGCCCGCTCAACATCAGTTTTCCGGATTCCTCGCCGTCCGCAACTGCCCAATTGATCCTCGATCTTCAAAACCTCAAGTTCGAGCGGTTTGGCGAATTTGCCATAGATCTTGCTGTGGATACCCGGCAGGAAGCGTCGATCCCCCTGTTCGTGCGCAACATCTCGCCGCCGGCCGCGTAAACGTCGGTCACTTGGCGGTGAGTTGCGAGGTCGTCAGTGTTGACGAATTAAATGCGTACTCATGCAGGACTGGTACATGGTCAGAGATCCAAAATCGAGGCCGGCCAACGCTGGACGTCAACCCGTCCTT
>CAZWJR010000075.1:0-11719 GCA_964634655.1 uncultured Isosphaeraceae bacterium
TCTTTCGCAGCGAGAATCGATTCTACATGGGTCACCGGTCACACCCTAAAAATGGGATTAAGTCCCGGCCAATCGCTTCAACCCGTCGCCATCGGCCTCGGCGGTCATCCGCAGATCGACTTCATCTCCATCGACTGGTCCGATGGCGTTCTGCAAACCGAAACCGATCTCAAGGCGGGCGAACATCACCTCATCACCGAAACCCAACGCCAACTTTCCAGTTGCCCCGTTCTCTTTGCATGGAACGGTACGAAGTACGAGTTCATCACAGATGCCCTCGGCGTCGGCGGCATCGGCTACATGACCGCACCGGATGAGTACGCCCCATCGCGGCCGTGGGAAAAACTGCTGCTGCCGCAAAATGCAGTTCAATCCAAGGATGGCCGCTTCGTTCTCAAACTGTCCGAACCAATGGAGGAAGCGTGTTATCTGGATGCGGCCCGGCTTATTGCCTACGACCTGCCGCCGGGGATGAAGATGACGCTTGATGAACGCATGAGCATCCTCGGCCCGGAACCCACCGGCGAACCGCGCTTCTATCGCGATGAACTTCTGCCAGCCAAAGCAGTGAACGATCGCGGCGAAGATGTTACCGCAACTATTCTCGCCGCCGATCTACAAGCCGCGCCGGTTGGCGAGATCGATGATCGATTCATCGGGCGATTGAAAAACGATCACGCGCTGATATTGACGTTTGCAGTACCAATAAGTGCGTCATCGGTGTTGGCCGCACCGCAGCCAAAACTCCCTCTCCCTCTGGGAGAGGGCCGGGGTGAGGGCGGACCGCACGACCAGCACGATGATCGAAACGAACGCAACGACTCTCACGCACCCCCACCCCTAACCCCTCTCCCGAGGGGAGAGGGGAACTTGCCGCTGCTCGTGATCGACGGCTGGATCGAATACCCCTACTCACAAACAATGTTTGCAGCGTGGCAGGCCAAATCCGCCTATCGCGCTCCAACAATCGAAGCGATGGGCACGGATCAACAATGGCATGTCGTGATGGATCAATTTGGCTATCCCGCAGGCATGCCGCGCCAAATGTCCGTTCCCTTGGCAAACCTTCCGCCCAACACCACGAAACTGCGAATCACAACGAATCAGGAAATCTACTTCGATCGCATCGCTGTCGCGTTCGAGGAATCAGCATCTGAAAAAGTTATTCGCCACGAATTGCAATTGGATGATGCGCGTTTGATCCAATCTGGTTTCGCGCTTCGCACCACAGGTCCGCAGAATCAGCCGCACTACGATTACGAACGCCGCACGCCGTTCTGGGATACCCGCCATCAGCGTGGTGAGTACACCCGCATCGGGCCCATGAAGGAATTGATCGATCACGCTGACGATGCGCTTGCGATCTTCGGCCCGGGTGAGGAAATCCACATGGAATTTGCAGACAATCTGCCTGCGATTTCATCCGCACAGGGTTGGACGCGCGTGTTTGTGCTGGAACTCGATGGCTGGTGCAAGGATATGGACTTGTTCACCAAAGATGGTGAGACGCTCGAGCCGTTGCCGCGCTGCCACGAACTTGATGCCGCCATGGAAAAGCAGCGCGAAGAACTGCACCGACGTTTCAACACGCGGTATGAATCAGGCCGATAGCGAAGAAGTTCGTCTGGCTTGCAGGTCAGCCGTACAATTGCCGCGCTCGACCCGCGATTCACAATGACCGTTGCCATCAGACCATCCTCTGAACCGCCCGGCACCCCTTCCGTTGCCACCAAACTGCGAAAGAAGTACGTCCCGGTCATTGGCCCGCGACTGAAGGTTCTGCTGTTTGCCATCTTCGGTTTGTTTGCGGTCATCGGCGTCAACTCCGTCTATCTGGCCAGCATCACACTGCTAGAGTGGATTTCCAAAGTGCGCGATCCGGTGGGCATTGGCTACACCTACCAGAATTATTTCTACCAATACATGTTCCTGGCGCATCTGGCGCTGGGGTTGGCTCTGGTGCTGCCGGTGGTGATCTTTGGCATTCTCCACATTCGCAACGCGCGAAACCGGCCGAATCGCAGAGCCGTGCGTGCCGGTTACGCGCTGTATTTCACCAGCCTCGTGTTGCTGGCAACGGGCCTCATTCTCACGCGAATTGAAATCGGCCCGCTGACGCTCGCGCTCAAGAACCCTTCGCTCCGCGCTCCCATGTACTGGGTGCACGTGATCAGCCCGTTTGTGGTGGTGTGGCTGTTCATTCTGCATCGCCTGGCAGGGCGGCGGATCAAGTGGAAGATCGGTGCGACCTGGGCGGCCGTCGCCGGTGTCTTTGCGCTTGTGATGACGCTGCTGCACTCGCAGGACCCGCGCCAATGGAACGTCGCAGGCCCAAAACAAGGCGAGCAGTATTTCTTTCCATCGTTGGCAAAAACATCCACCGGCAATTTCATTCCCGCCAACACGCTGATGATGAACGAGTATTGCCTGAACTGCCACAAGGATGTGTACGACACCTGGTACCACAGCGCTCATCGGTTCAGTTCGTTCAGCAACCCGGCGTATTTGTTTTCCGTGCGGGAAACTCGCCGCGTGGCGATGGAGCGAGATGGCAACATGCAGGCATCTCGCTGGTGCGCCGGTTGCCACGATCCCGTGCCGTTTTTGAGCGGCGCGTTTGAAGACAAACGATTTGATGATCCAAAATACGATCTCTCGCAGGACTCGATGGCCAGCGCCGGCATCTCCTGCACCGTCTGCCACGCCATCACGCACATCAATTCCACCAAAGGCAACGCGGACTTCACCATTGAGGAACCCGCACACTATCCTTTTGCGTTCAGCGACAACTCAATTCTGCAATGGCTGAACCAGCAACTGGTGAAAGCCAAACCTGATTTTCACAAGAAGACGTTTCTGAAGCCGGACATTCATCGCTCGCCGGAGTTCTGTTCCACCTGCCACAAGGTTCACCTGCCGGAAGAACTGAACAAATACAAATGGCTGCGCGGCCAGAATCACTACGACACCTACCACCTTTCCGGCGTTTCCGGTCACGGCATTCAATCGTGGTATTACCCGCCCAAGGCAACGCACAACTGCAACGATTGCCACATGCCGTTGATGCCTTCCAACGATTTTGCTTCCAAGTTCTTTGAGAAGGATCCAGCGAATCCGCTCTACGACAAACTCGCCGCTCACGATCACATGTTCCCCGCGGCCAATACCGGCATTCCGTATCTCACCGGCATGCCGGAGTCCGTCAATCAGGCACACGACAAGTTCATGCAACCGAACTTCGGCAAGGCCGATTTCACCGGCGACTTTATCCGCGTGGATATTTTCGGTGTGAAAGAAGGCGGAACGATTGATGGCAAACTCATCGCGCCGCTTCGGCCGGACGTCCCCACACTCAAGCCCGGAAATTCCTACCTGTTGGAAGCGGTCATTCGCACCGTCAAGATCGGCCACCCCTTCACGCAGGGCACCGTTGATTCAAACGAAGTGTGGCTGGATGTCACACTCAAAGCCGGCGATCGCATCATCGGTCGCAGCGGCGGGCTGAATCCGGAGGATGGTGAGGTTGACCCGTGGTCGCACTTTATCAATGTGTACATGCTTGATCGCAATGGCAATCGCATTGATCGCCGCAATCCGCAGGATATTTTCACGCCGCTCTACAACCACCAGATTCCGCCGGGGGCTGCGGATGTGGTGCATTACGCATTCACCGTGCCGCGCGATGTGGTCGGCCCGATCACGGCGGAAGTGGAACTGAAGTATCGCAAGTTTGATACGAAATACATGCGGTATTTCCAGGCGGAGAAATTTGTGCGCAATGATCTGCCGATTTCACTGCTGGCAAAAGATCAAATCACATTTGCCGTGGAAGGGCTGACTGAACCCATCACAAATGCTGCCTCAAAGATCGATGTGTGGCAGCGTTGGAATGACTACGGCATCGGCCTTTTCCGCAAGGGTGAAAAGGGTTCATCGAAGGGTGAACTGCGACAGGCGGAGGCCGCGTTTGCAGAAGTCGAAAAACTCGGCCGCGCCGATGGACCGCTCAACCGCGCCCGCGTTTATGTGAAGGAAGGACGCTTGGAAGAGGCCGTTGCAGCCCTGAAGGCCGCTGCCGCGCACAAGCCGCCCGCGCCGCCTTGGTCTGTCGCATGGTTCACAGGACTCGTCAACAAGCAGAACGGTCATCTCGATGAAGCGATTGAAAACTTCATGAGCATCACCGCCATGAAAGATACGGAAGAATGCCGCAAGCGCGAATTCGATTTCTCGCAGGATTACATGCTGCTGGATGAATTGGGCCAGACCATCTTTGAACGCGCCAAGCAGGAGCGCGGCGAGGCAAACAAGGCCAGGCGAGATGAAATGCTGCGCTCGGCTGCGACGTGGTTTGAGAAGGCGCTCACATTCGATTCAGAGGATCTGTCAGCGCATTTCAACCTTTCGCTCATCTACGCGCAACTTGGCGATGAACAAAAAGCCTCGCTCCATCAGGCGCTCCACAAGAAGTACAAGCCCGATGACAACGCTGCTGATCGTGCCATTGGCATCGCTCGTAGGAACGATCCCGCCGCCAATCACGCTGCAGAGGCAATTGTGATTTACGATCTCCAGCGTCCCGGCACCTACGAATTGCCTGCAATTCCAGAGGTGGCAGAGGCGGTACATCATGAGTGATCTGCGTACACCGGAAGATGCTGCCGGCGATGAGCCGCTTCGTGAAGATGAACTGGTGGCCGCCGATGACACCATCATTGGCAAAGCATTTCTATGGTCGCTGCTGGTGTTCGTTGTCATTGGCTCCGCCGTGGGAGCGATGGCGTGGATGATGAACCGGCCGGTGGTGATGGTGGCCAAGCCGAGCAATCCGTATGTTCCGCCACAGGCGATTCAAAGTGCCAGCGTCGCACCCGAGGTTTCATTCACCGATGTGACGAAGGAGGCGGGCATCACATTCGTTCATGTCAACGGCGCCACTGGCGAGAAACTGCTGCCCGAAACCATGGGCGGCGGCTGCGCGTTTCTTGATTACGACAACGATGGCGATCCCGATATCCTTCTGATCAACTCCAAACCCTGGGCTGATTTACCAGGCACGCCGCCCGCCACCGCAGCGCTTTACCGCAACGATGGCACCGGCCAATTCACCGATGTAACAAAAGGCTCCGGACTTGATGTGAGCCTTTACGGTATGGGTGTCGCCGTGGGCGATTATGACAACGACGGCTTTGTGGATGTGTTTGTCTCCACACTCGGACCGGATCACTTGTTTCACAACAATGGCGATGGCACGTTTACGGATGCAACGACTTCCGCGGGCGTGGCGGGAGAAGCAGATGCATGGAGCACCAGCTGTGGTTTCTTCGATTACAACAACGATGGACGACTCGATTTGTTCGTCTGCCATTATGTGAAGTGGTCGCGCGCGATTGACTTTGCGGTCAATTACACGCTGGTCGGCATCGGCCGGGCGTACGGGCCGCCAAACAATTTTGAAGGCACCAATTGCTCGCTGTACCGCAACGAAGGCGGCGGCATTTTCAAGGATGTTTCCGCAGAAGCCGGCATACACGTCAAAAGCATCGAGGGCCGCTCGATGGCCAAGGCGCTCGGGCTTACATTTGTAGACATTGACGGCGACGGCAACATGGATGTCTTCGTTGCCAACGACACCGTGCAAAGATTCCTGTTTCACAATCAGGGTGATGGCTCGTTCAAGGAGCGTGGCGCGGAATTTGGCCTGGCCTTTGACCGCAATGGCAATACCACCGGGGCGATGGGAACCGACAGCGCTCGTTATCGTAACGATGGCGGTCTCGGCATCGTCATCGGCAACTTCGCCAACGAGATGAGTTCGCTGCTGGTGTCGCAAAGCGATCCAAAGCAGTTTGCTGATGAAGCCATCACGGAAGGCATCGGTGCGCCCACTCGCCTCAAGTTATCATTTGGCGCATTTTTCTTTGATTACGATCTGGATGGCAGGCTCGATCTTCTCCACGCCAACGGCCACATTGAAGACCAGATAAACGTCGTGCAATCGAGCCAGCAATACCGCCAGCCGGCGCAATTGTTCTGGAACTCCGGTGCTTCAACCAGCGCGTGTTTTGTAGAAGCGCCGGCAATCAGCGTGGGCGACCTGGCAACGCCAATCGTTGGCCGAGGCGCGGCCTACGCCGATATCGATGGAGATGGCGATCTGGATGTATTGCTCACGCAGGTAAATGGCCCGCCGATGTTGCTGCGGAATGATCAGAACCTTGGCCACCACTGGCTGCGAGTGAAAGCAATTGGCAATGGGAAAAAATCCAATCGAGATGCCATTTGGGCCCGAATGGAATTGGGAATTGGCGGCGAAACACATACCGCCACGGTCATGCCCACAAGAAGTTATCTGTCGCAAGTCGAACTGCCGGTCACGTTTGGGCTCGGAAATGCGGATCAAATCGACTGGCTGCGGATTATCTGGCCTGATGGAACGACGCAGGAAATCAAGCCGGACGGGGTGGATCGGCTTCTTCGTGTCGAACAAAAGTAAGTTGCACCAGGCAGACAGTTCGATGAAGGCCCTTCTCATTCAGGCCGATAACTGATTGGGCATTGCCCAGAGGTTTATCGTGCCATCAACGGTTGATCATCACGGGATTGCGTTGAGCGTTGATGATGATGCATCAGTCGCCCGGCTGATTTTTCCGACCGATGGCGATCCAAGCGCATGGCATGCCGAAGCCATCGTGCAATTCATCCGTGATAATAAAGTTGTGGTGGTGGACTCGATCAAACAACAGATTGATGAGGCGATTGCCGCATTTCGTGCCGCGCCAGCCCAAAGGGAACTAATCGTCGCCAAGGCAGTTCCGGTGAATCATGGCGTGGATGGACACATGAAATGGCAACCCGGCTGCGATCCGCAGGTGCCAACCGGAGATGCCGCAGCCGTTTCTGCAAAGATTGATTACTACAACCAGGCTCATTACGTCAGCGCCACTGCTCGTTCGCTGCTTGGAACAATTCAACAACCCACCGACGGATCGGATGGTGTTGATGTGCGCGGCAAAGTCCTCAAGGCCAAGCCTGGAACGGCGCTGGCAATCAAATCCGACGGCAGCGTCACCATCTCCGAAGATGGCAGTGTGACAGCGGCGATTGACGGACTGCTGAACTATCACGGCGGGACGATAAGAGTAATGCCCGTGTTTGAGATTGCCGGAAGCGCTAATTTCGCCACGGGAAACATCTATTTCCGCGGTTGCGTTGTCATTCGCGGCGACGTGTGCGATCGATTTACTGTTCATGCACGCGACGACCTTACCGTGTACGGCCTGATCGGCGCTTCCACGGTGATCTGCGGACGCAATTTTCATGCCCATTGCGGCGCGGCTTCGCATGACCGTGGATGTCTGGCCGTCGGTGGCGATGCCAACATCGGGTACCTTAAGAACGTCCGTGGCGTGATTCGGAATCTCCTTGTGGCGCGACGCGAGATTCTCAACTGCGATATCGCCATTGGTCAGAATCTGGTGTGCGAATCAGGCGCGGTGATTGGCGGATCGCTCGTGATTGGCGGCAGCGCGGTTGTGGGGACTCTTGGTTCGCCCACCGGTACATCCACCACCATTGTTTTTGGCGCGCATCCCGACAGCGTCATTAACACTTGCGCTTCATTTGAGGAGCCCGGGGACGGCGAGGTCAAGGCGGTAACTTCTGGCAAGGCTCTTGGCGTGTTTGCAGAGCGCATCCGCAAGAAACTGGATTCCGAAATCATTCCTACCATCGCCAAACCGGTGAATCTCACTATCAAGAAATTCCTGCATCCGGGAGTCATCGTCAGGTCCGGCCGAACCAAGGTGCGGCTGGAATCTCTCATGCGCGGTCCCATCCACATCTTCGGCGATGCGGATGGCGAACTGTTCTACCGACTGGCCGATGGCGTCTCGCATCCACTGGCTGAATTGAACGGACCGCTCCGCAATGCCGGTTGAGCAGTTGTGGCAATGAATCGGCTTCGACCGCGCAAGGCGTTGTACTCACGAACGCCATATCGCGCGGTTGTGAACCCATGCCGGTGTCAGGTACGATTCGGCTCGGTTTGACTCCGTGAGCCGAACGAACTGATGAGCCGCCCCTACTTCATATTGACGTGCGCCAGATCGGGGTCGACATCGCTGGCGAAAATTCTTTCGACCGGCAGCAACACCATTTGCGCCGTGGAGCCGGCTCCCAATCTGAATGTCGAAACCCGGCTTGCGATGGAGGGTCGCCTTGCTGATCCGGCGGCGGTACTCAAGCAGACAGTCATTGCCCGAGTTCAGAAGAAGCAGGCCGAGTTTGAGGTGTACGGTGAAAAGAACCTGACGTACGGGCCGTTCATTCGCCTGCTTCATGAGATGCTCGATTGTCGATTCGTCTTCATCCGCCGCGATGGGCGCGAGGTGGTGCGATCGATGATTGACTGGCACGACAAGAAATTTGGCAGCATCTACCGGGAATGCAGGGAGACTGGGGAGTTGACATCCCAGAGCATTTCCGCGGCCGCCAATCTGCCGGTGCTGCTGGATTATTCAGATTACAGTCGGCCGCGGCCGATGCGGGGCGAAAGTCTCTACGCCGAATGGGAAAACTTGAGCCGGGCGGAGATGTGTGCCTACTACTGGGCGCGGATCAACAATTTGTATCGAGATGAATTGGAGCGATTGCCACGGGAATCGTGGATTGAGATTGACTACACGCAGCCGACCGCGGGGGATATTCAGCGGGTGATGGATTTCTGCGGCATCAAGGGTTTCGATGCGGCCGCCGTGAGCGCGATGTTGGACAGGAAAATCAATTCTCTTCAGGATCGCGAGGCGCCGGCGGGAACGTATCCATCGTGGCCGCAATGGACCGATGACATGCGGCAGAAGTTTGACCGGCTGGCGGGGACGACCATGCGGCGATTTGGTTACTACAAAGATGAGGGCAGCGCGGACAAGCGCGATGCCAGGCCGGCGGCGGTGGGGAGCAAATCATGAATCTTGCGCCTGCCATCGCGACCTACACCGGCCGGGACATGGAGAATTACTTCGCGCAGGTGCAGGCCAACTACGCATCGTTGGCGACGCCGTACGAAGCGTATGAGTCATTAATCGACGGCCTTATCGATGTGGAGAAATTGGAACTGCTGCCGCTCTATGAGTTGGCGGCTCGGCCGCGCAACGAGAATGTGCGGCGGATCGGCCTTCGGCATGACATTGACGCGGATCCCATCACCGGGCTTCGCATGGCTCGATTTCTGGCCCGTCGAGGGGTGTGCGGCAGTTTTTATCTGCTGCATACGGCGATCTATTTCGGCGAACACTACGGGCCGGTCTTCATCCGAAATCCGCAGATGATCCAGTGGATTCGCGGGTTCATTGTGGCCGGGTGCGAGATTGGCATTCACAACGATGCGCTGGGGGCGGAGCAGCGTCAGAAGGGGGCGGGAGCCGCGGCGTTCACCACTGAATTGGCGTGGATGCGCAGTCAGGGCGCGGTGATTCGGGGGAGCGTGGCGCACAATTCGGCTCCGAGTTACGGTGCGGAGAATTACGAAGTCTTCGCCGGTCGCGTTCTGTGGAAGCGCGATGCGCAGGAATGTGATTTGCCGCTTGGCGCTTTGAATGAATCAGAATTAGGCCTGATCTATGAAGGCACGTTTGGCGTTGCGAAGGCGAATGTAAATCTGAAGGCGGCCGATGCGTTTTGTGCGAACAAGGCCGAGGCGAACATTCGATCCGAGAAATGGATGCGGCAGTATCTGCTGGAAAATCCGATTTGCGATTGGGCGATGGATTTACAGATCTGGCTGATCGGGAGCGATTCGTGGGTGATTGCGGGACGGTTTAGGGGTTCGGTTGTGTGGCGATGGGATGTGCGGCTGGCGGAGGTTTTGCAATTTTGTCGCGAGATGCCTGGTGGGGCGCGGGCGGCGCTGGTGCTGCATCCGGAATACTTTCGTTCAACGTAAATGCGGTGACGGTCAGCCGGGCAGGCGCTGGCCGGTGCGGTTGGGAATTTCCACGGTGATGACGGGCCGGCGTTGGGCTGCGGCGATTTGACTTGCCGAGGCGTCCACGAAGTGCCGCTGTATCCATTCAAAACTCAAGAGTGACCAGATGAGCAGGCGGTGATTTCGCTGGCCGGTGACGTGTTCATCGATGCAGCGATTGATGAAGGATTGATCAAACCATGGGCGATCGGTGGTGGTGCGGTCGGTGAGAATGCTGCGGATGTAATCGAGCGAAGGGCCGCGATACCAGTTGGCATCGGGTGGGGAGAAGCCGCGCTTCTGCTGGTAGAGAAACTCATGCGGCAGGTATTTTTCCATTGCCTGCCGGAGAATGAGTTTGCCATCGGCGGATTCAATGTGTGAGCCGTTCTGATGCGATTCAACGGAGGCGGATCGCAGTTTCATCGTTGCCGGGATGCGCCAGGCAAGATCGGCCAGGGCGTTGTCGAGGAAAGGCACGCGCGTTTCCATGCTGTGGGCCATGGAGATGCGGTCTTCGGTGATGAGGAAGCCGTGCATGAACGTGCGGAATTCAAAGTGCAGCAGGCGATGGAGCAGGTTATCCATGCGGTCAGCATCGTTGCGCCAGGCGGGTGCGCCGGCCATGACGCGGTCGAAACTCTGGCGGGCGTACGCACCGACATCACCAAGCGAACCGGAGAACAATTGCGGCAATTCCTTGGGCGAGAGCAGGCGGTGCCAGTTGACGAAATTGTGTTCATCAATTTCGCTGATGGATTTTCCATCCATCGCGGGGCGATAGCGCCAAGGGTAGCCGGCGAAGAGTTCATCGCCACCGGTGCCTGCGAGACAGACTTTGACGAACTTGCTGGCGAGTTTTGCGACGTACCAGTTCTGGTGGCACATGCCGACACGCGGGTCATCCATGTGCCAGGAGAGCCGTTCCATTGCGGCGGGCATGTCGCCGGCGTGCAGCACGACGTCGTAGTGTTCCGTCTGGAGCAGGTAGGAGAGACGTTCGGCGAGGCTGCGTTCATCGAAGCCCTGCTCGATGCCATCGACGTTTGTGAGATCAAAGCCTGCGGTGAATGTCTGGAGGCGTTTAATGGAGCGACCGGCAACGGCGACGATTGAACCGCTGTCCATTCCGCCGGAGAGGTAGGAACCGACCGGCACATCGCCCATCAACTGGCGCGTAACGGCGGCCTGGAACGCCTGTGCGATTTGGTCGGGCAGATCGTCTTGGCGCTTGAACTTGGATTCAAGGCCGGGGAAGCCATCGTGGTATTTTCTGACGACGGGCGGCTGATTGGCGCCCGGTGTGATGGTCATGAACTCGCCGGGCTGGAGGAGATTGATGTTTTTCCAGATGGTCTGACGGCCGAAGGTGTTCTGGAAGGTGAAGTATTCCACCATGCCAGCGGATTCGATTTCTGCGGGGATGAGCCCACTGGCGAAGAGAGCCTTGACTTCGCTGCCGAAGACGAGCATGCCGCGATTGCGGGCGTAGTAAAGGGGCTTCACACCAAAGCGATCCCGTGCCAGCACCAGAGTGTTGCGCACGCGGTCGTAGAGGGCGAAGGCGAACATGCCATCTAGTTTTTCCAGGCATGCTTCGCCATGTTCCTCCCAGAGGTGGAGAAGGACTTCGGTATCGGTGCGTGTGCGGAAGACGTGGCCTTGGGATTGCAGGTCTTCGCGGAGTTCCTGATGGTTGTAGATCTCGCCGTTGTACACGATCCAATAGCGGCGATCGGAATTGGACATCGGCTG
>CAZWJR010000076.1:0-5473 GCA_964634655.1 uncultured Isosphaeraceae bacterium
CTGCCACGTTGCATCGGCTGTGTGTGCAGGCGTTTGGGGAGATGTTGGCAGCGGGTGTGACAACGGTGGGGGAGTTTCACTATCTGCATCACGATTCAACGCAGCGGGGTTTTGCTTTTGATGAAGTGGTTCTGGCGGCTGCGAAGGAAGCGGGAATCCGCATCGCGCTCATAAACACGTATTACCAAACCGGCGGGATTGACAAACCGCTCGTCGGCGGGCAGTTGAGATTCAACACGCCTTCCATTGATGAATACTGGAAGCAGATGGATCATCTGGCGAAAAAGATTGATCCTGCGACGCAATCGCTGGCGGCGGCGGCGCATTCCATTCGGGCTGCGGCCATAGACGACATTGTTTCGCTGCATGAGGAATCCATTCGTCGTCATCTGCCGTTCCACATGCATGTGGAGGAACAGCCGAAGGAGGTTGTGGATTGCGTGGACCGTTACGGCAAGCCGCCGATGGCGTTGCTCAACGAACGGCTGGCGATCAATCCCATGTTCACCGCTGTTCACTGCACGCACACCGCGGCGGCGGATATGGATGATTTTCTCAACGCCGGCGGCAACGTCTGCATCAATCCGCTGACCGAAGGAAACCTGGGCGATGGCATTCCCGCACTTGGCCGTATTCTCAAGAGCAATGGCAAGGTTGCGCTGGGCAGCGATTCCAATCTGCGATTGTGTTGGACGGAGGAAATGCGCTGGTTGGAGTATGGCCAACGGCTCATCACACAGGAGCGCGGCATTTGTGTGGATGAGCGCGGCAGCGTTAGCGCAAGACTGCTCGATACCGCCACCGTCAACGGAGCGCGCTGTGTGGGTGTGAAGACCGGCCGCATTCAGGCGAAACATCCTGCGGATCTTGTGGCGATTGATCTCAAGACGCCGGCGATCGAAGGCTGGACCGAAGAAACGCTGCTTGATGCTTTTGTTTTTGGGACGGGCAACGAGGCGATTTCGGACGTGTGCGTTGGAGGCGTGTGGAGGCAGGTCCGGCAATGATCCGTTTCATCGTGCGCTGAAGCGGATTTGTCGCTCGGCGCGGCGTTGCAACCGACAGATGTGCGGCCTGATAGCCGATAAAACCATCTGCGACTATATTGACCGCCCCTTGCAAACGCCCGTCGCCTTGATGCGGCGGCGTTGTGAAGTTCACGGAGGAAGGCAGACGCTTGGAACAGCCCCGCAACATCGCTTATTTTTCAATGGAGATCGGGTTCAACCCGCGCATTCCCACCTACAGCGGCGGCTTGGGCGTGCTGGCGGGCGATACGGTTTGCTCTGCGGCGGATTTGCGCGTGCCGATGGTGGCTGTGACGCTTCTCCATCGCAAAGGCTATTTCATTCAGGACCTGGCGACGGATGGATCACAGACCGAGCGGCCCGCGCCCTGGAACGTGGAAGAGTTTCTGGAATTGATGACGCCGATCATCTGTTTGCAGATTGAAAAGCGAAATGTGTTTGTGCGATCGTGGCGTTACCTTATCAAAGGCGCCAGCGGCGGCACGGTTCCGGTGTATTTGCTGGATACCGACATGCCCGAGAATGCGGCGGAGGATCGCACGCTGACCGATCACCTCTACGGCGGCGATCAGCGTTATCGCCTGTGTCAGGAAGTGTTGCTGGGAATCGGCGGCGTGCGAATGGTGCGGGCTCTGGGTTACCGAGATATTCGGCGTTTTCACATGAACGAAGGTCACGCGGCGTTGTTGACGCTGGAACTGCTTAGCGAACATGCTGCCTTGCGGGGCGACACCGTGGTGGGAATGGATGATGCAGCGGCGGTGCGGCGGCAGTGCGTGTTCACAACCCACACGCCGGTGCCGGCTGGGCACGATCAGTTTCCCGTCGCGCTGGTGGATCAAGTGCTTGGGCGGCAGGATGCGCTGCGGGCGCACACCAGTTCATTCCGCGATGGCCATTTGAACATGACGTACCTTGCGCTGAATTTGAGCCGCTATGTGAACGCCGTGGCGCGGCGGCACGGCGAAGTGTCTCGCCTGATGTTTCCGGATTACTCGGTGGATTCCATCACCAATGGTGTGCACGCAGGAGCGTGGACCTCCGATGCGTTTGCGGAACTCTTCGATCGTTTCGTCCCGCTGTGGCGCAAGGATAATTTTGAACTACGACATGTGATGGGTGTTTCGCGGGAAGAAATCTGGAACGCTCACGCGCGTTCCAAACAGGTGTTGATCGATCACGTTAATCACACCACCGACGCGGGAATGGACCCCAATGTCTTCACACTCGGCTACGCCCGCCGTGCCGCCACCTACAAGCGGGCGGATCTGCTCGTAAGCGATGTTGGCCGCTTGAAGGCCATTGCCGCCAAGCACGGACCTCTGCAAATCATCTACAGCGGCAAGGCGCATCCGCGCGATGGCGGCGGCAAGGAGATGATCAAGCGCGTTCACGAGGCGATCGAGCAACTGAAGCCGGAGATCAAGGTTGTGTACCTGCCGAATTACGAGATGACGCTCGGCCGCATCATCACCTCTGGTGTGGATGTGTGGGTGAATACGCCACAGCGGCCGTTGGAAGCATCCGGCACCAGCGGCATGAAGGCGGCCTTGAGCGGTGTGCCATCCTTGAGCATTCTCGATGGGTGGTGGATCGAAGGCTGCATTGAAGGCGTGACCGGCTGGGCCGTGGGGACGGATCACTTCGGCACCAACGGCGAAGATCGCAATGAGGATGCCGCAGATGCCGCCGCGCTGTACGACAAACTGGAGAACGTGGTCACGCCGCTGTATTACCACCAGCGCGAGCAGTTCGTTGAGATCATGCGTCAATCCATCGCCATCAACGGCGCGTACTTCAACACGCAGCGGATGGTGCAGGAATACGTGGTGAAGGCGTACGCATCTTAAAACGGATTCCGAACGAGCCGCGCGCGTAAGCAAGCGGTGGCGCACCGCTCCCTCACGGTCGCGGCTCGTTTTCACCAACGCATCGAACAGGTGCGATCCAAATAAAACCAGCCATCACGGCTGGCTCACCGCCTCCAGCACGCTCAATCGCACTTCGCTTCCATTGCAGCGAATTTCCGGCACGTACATCGCGTGGCCAAGCACGGGCAGAGCATGGAACCGGCCGGGCGTTTCCGCGCGAAGGTCATAGCGAATCTCCCACACGCCTTCGGGCAATTTGTCGATGAACATCGCCGCCTTGCGATCGCGCAGTTCCTGATACACCCAGCGGGTGCGGCCGGTGTAATCCGCATCATCGCCATGGGCTTGTTCCGCCTGCACCGCTTTGCCGGTCTTGTTGCCGGTGCCGAATGTTTGTTTCACCGCACCGGATTTCATCTCCTTGGCGGTCAGCGATTCGCCGCTGCGCACCGCGACAGCTTCCAGACCCGCCGGCTTCAAATCCTCAAACAGCAGGTACTCGTAATTGTTCTTGGATTCCACCGTGAGAACAACTTCCACGCGCTCACCGCTGGCCACTGTGCCGCCATCTTCCAACGGAATGCGGTCGTACACATAACCCTTGAGCAGCGTGGGCCGGGGAACGAGTTTGTAGTATTCACGCCGCACAAAAATCTCGTTGCCGGCAGGCGGGATTGGCTCTTCCAGGCTGAAATAGGTCGCTTCTGCGGAGAAATAGATCGGACTGTTGCCGGATTTTCGCACGATGCGAATTTCGTTGTTGCCGTTGCGGATCAACTGGCGATCAATCTCAAATCGGCTCGGCGCACCCAGCACATCGGCTGCAGTCAATTTCTTGCTGGCGATGGATTTGCCGTTGACCGAAAGTTCATATTCGATGTCCGCAGACAACTCGCCGCTGACTTTGAGATAATCATTCATCGCCAGCACCACGATGGCGGTATCGCGCGTGTTGCTCCACTGCGCTCCGCGGCGATTCTTCACCAGCCAGTTCGTGACCGGTTCAATCAGCGCGTTCTGCGGATCAATAGCAAGCAAGGCTCGCAATGCAAACGCCGTGGCTTCCACACCGCCGTCCGACCAGCGCCAGTAGACGCCATCTTCACCCCAGTGCGCTGTGCCCATGACGGCCTGATTCGGCCCTTGCACGCCTTTGATGATGACGGATGTATCCGGCCGATTGTCCTTCTTGACGCCGTTGAGGAGATTGTCCACCAGCGTCCTGGCTTTGACTTCATCGCCAAAGTTGTGGACAGCCAGAGCGAACAGAGCGCGAGTGTACGCGTTCAGTTTGTCGCGATTCTTCCAGAGGTTCTCGATCGCCTTGGCCTCAAACTCCGATGGCGCGTTGTCTTTCAGTTTGTGAGCAGACAACGCGTGCAGAAGCCACGACTGCATGTCGAACGAGTTTTCTTCCTCAACCAGTTCCTTGCTCAAATACTCGTACGCACGGCTCATGACATCTGCTTTCACATCCAGCCCGGCATCGCGCGCCAGCGATAATCCCCACAGCACGTAGGCGGACATAAAGTGATCGCTGTCGCCTTCCTTCCACCAGCCCCAACCGCCATCGCCATGCTGGAAGCCGTAGAGCCGATCGAGACTGGCCTGCGTGATCTCATCGAGTTTCGTGAGGTCCTGTTTGCCCTTGGGGTGTGTGGCAGCGGCGTGCGCTGCTTCAATGCCGCCAAACACCTTGGCCATCGCAACCTCGGGCTTGATGCCCAGATCATTGAGCGTCTTGGCGGTAATGGCAGCAGGCAGAAAGCGGCTCATCGTCTGCTCCGTGCAGCCATAGGGATAGTCGATCAGATAGGGCAGCGCATCGAGCATCGTGACCGCCATGCTGGGCGAAATCTGAACAGCAAGCACCGTGGATTCCACCTTGCGCTCTGATGGAATATCCAGTTGAACGGTGATGTCGTTGCCGCGCACCTTGCCGGATTTCGCCATGAATTTTTCGACGCCGTGTTCGTACACGGTGAAGGTTTTTTCCATGGCGTCCGCGTAGGAATCGCTGCGCGCAGTGAGTTTCAGCGTCGCCGGGCCAGCGGTTTCCACATTGATCTGCCAGTCCACACGCGCCTCGCCGTTGGCGGGGACATCAATGATGCCAAGACCCTTCACCGGCTGGCCATCTTTGAGCAGCGCCGCGATGACCAAACCCTTGGCTTCCAGTTGTGGCGTAACCGTCTGCACCTTATCCGTGTTGTTGTTGATGACGCCGGAGATGGTGACGGTGTCGCCAACCAGGAAGAAGCGGGGGGCCTGCAACCGCGCGATCAGCGGCATCTTGGTGCGCGTGGTCGCGGAACCGATACCGAACTGCTGGCCGATGCCCGCTGCTCGTGCGGTGGCTTTCCATGAGGTGAGCGAATCAGCGTACTTGAGCGTGGTAACAGCCTTGCCGGTTTCATCGGTTGTGAGCATCGGCTGCCAGAGGAGCGTAGAACGGAAATCACTGCGGACGACGACGGCAGGTTGTTCTCCGCCACTAGACATGCCGCCGCCCATGGGTTTTCCGCCGTTGGATTTCTCCATCGATTCGAACGCCGAAGCAGGTGCCGGCGACAT
>CAZWJR010000076.1:5573-7108 GCA_964634655.1 uncultured Isosphaeraceae bacterium
TGGACCAATTGTGCCTGCCTTCGATCAAAGAAGAATGCGCGCGGATCGCCTGCGTAATCAGCCTGAATGTAGGCAACGGATTCATCGATCACCGCCAGCGCTACTTCCGCGGAGACCGGCTTGCCATCGAAACCCGTTGTTGAGATCGTGAAGCGTCCTTCCTCACCGGGTTGGTACTGCTCACGATCCGCTTTTACATCCACCGTCAGATACTGTTCCACCGGCGGCACGACGATCTGCTTTTGATCCTGATACAACTGTCCATCGCTGGCCATGAACGCGGAAAGATAGATGTTGGGGATGTGGCGATGTTCGATCGGAACATTAATCAATTTCACATTTCCCGTGACGTGGACGACCTGGTAACTGTACAGATCATCCCCTTCCACAGAAAAAAGGACGTAACGATCGTTGGTAGGCGTGCTGATCATCATCGGCGCGGTCTGGCCGACGCGGACCGATTCAGCATCCACGATGATCTCCACGCCGCCGCTGCGGTAGCCCAGAAGTGAAACTTCATTCGTGGCAACCCAGACCGTGGCTTCCGCAGTGATGGGCATCGGCCCCATTAGCGTCTCATCCTTGCTGTCCCATCGCATGCGATAGAAACCGACGGATTGCGGCGTGAAAGTGAAATCTGCCTCGCCCATTTCATTCAACGAAACCGGCGCGGTGAGGATGTCCTCCGCCCGATAGCCGCGGAATTTGATCCGCCACTGCGGCGCAAACGGCGTGGCTGGCGGCGGCGGAAAGCGGCCGTCCATCTTCAAATCGCGCAGCGTCGCACCGGATACTTCCTGCCCGGTTGGATCGACCCAGATTTCCGTCCACTCTTCCCGCGTTACCTTGATCGTGCCTTGCGTTTGCACCGGTTGATCGTTGGCATCCATCGCCTTGATGTGCAGCGTGACTTTGTCGTTAGGTCGGTACAGATTGTGTTCCGGCGTGGGTTGAACGTAATAGCGCTGACGGGTGACGCGCACGGATTCACTGCCAACGATTTCCCGGCGTGACGCATCCGTTACACGCGCTTCCACGCGGAATTGCAAATCCTGTTGCGATTCGCCCGGCGTTTCAAACGTGAGCGAGGCCTTGCCTTCTGCATCAGTCTTGAGCGTTTCGCGCTTGATGATTTGTCCCTGCCCGCCGCCCCACCAGCGGTACGGGTTGTTGTCTTCGTAGAGCCATGGATAATCCTTCGTCGGCGACCACCAGCGGTAAAACTGATTCTGGTAGAGCACCACTTCCACCGTGGCGTTGGCGACCGGCCCGCCGAAGTAGTAATCAGCCTGAATGTTCACCGTGACCGGTTCGCCGAGGATGAACGCTTTGTGCTTGCCGTTTTCCTCTGGCGTTTTGATGGCGACCTTGAACTCCGGAAGTTTGTACTCCTCCAGACGAAACAGCGTGGCTGAGCCAATGGTCTCATTGCGGCCGTTGCGCCAGTAGGTAACGCGGTATTCACCCAGCGGCATCGTTTCATTCGCCGTTAAATCGCCCGAAGCGCTGCCGTACGCGTTGAGTGTGGTCTGGCC
>CAZWJR010000076.1:7118-7383 GCA_964634655.1 uncultured Isosphaeraceae bacterium
GTTGGCAGGAGTGATGAAGCCTTCCTTTGAGGGAGCGCGCACGATCATCTTCCACTGCACCAGATCGCCCGGCCGGTACGCAGGCCGATCGGTGAATGCATAGATGCGCCAATTGCCGGATGATGACCAAGGCTGCCCGGCATTTGCCCCGGCAAACGCCTGGCGACTATCCGAATTGATCGCCGCAAAATACTGAACGTTGTTGTTGGATTTCGGCAGGCTGGCGAACGCGCTCTTGTTGAGCACGCACAAACCCTGCTCATCG
>CAZWJR010000076.1:7393-11710 GCA_964634655.1 uncultured Isosphaeraceae bacterium
GTCTTGGCGGTGGCGTCAGCGACTCGCCAGGTGCGATCGTCGTAGACGAATTTCCAGATTCGCATCGATGCGCCAGCAAGCGGCTTGCTGGTCAGCGCATCGCAGGCGTACACAAGCACCTGCTCGCCAGCGGTCTTCACCACAATGGCTGCATCGGTGACGAGAATAACGGCCCGGCTTGTCTTCCCGCCCGCCCTCGCCACCAGCAGATACGCGCCCATTTGCAATGGCGGGTCAAGCCGCTCGGTGGATTGGCCGGGTTTGTAATCGCCCTTGTCTTCGGTGTCCTTGGTCCACGATTTCACTTTTTCGGCCGCGCCAAGTTCGATGCGCTCCTGCCAATCGCTGGCAGCGTTATCAGATGCGGTCAACTTGAGATCGCGGGTCAAGTCGATCTTGTACAACGCCAGTTCAATCTGCTTGACGTTTCGCCATTGAAGATAGAACTGAGATTCCGATCCGGGCAGAAAAATGTTGCTGACGCTTGCAGTGACGACAGGATCGGTAATGCTCCTGACGGCCTGTTCCGCTTGATCGTAATACTGCGTCTCACCCTTGCGGAACTCACGCAGAAACCGCTGAAACACCGCCAGTGCGGCAACGTAATCCTGTTCCCACACCCATTGGCCGTTCTCCAGCCTCGTTGGCCGGCCTTCATTCATCAACCATTGGCCGTAGCCGAAAAGCGCATCGTCATACCAATCCACGGACTTCCCGGCCTTGATCGCGCCTTCAAACGCGCCGGCAATTCGCATGTGCTGCCGCCAATCACTTGCATGGCCGCGCAAATAAGTAGCGATCAGAAAATTGGCGCGGGCCTTGTCGCCGGCGTCAACGGAAATCGTGAGCGCCTTGTCCAGAATATCCAGTGGCACGTTGCCGTAGGAATACCAGCCGTTGCCGCGCATCCACGCCGGCTCGGTCATTTTCCAGACGATATTCAAATAACGGCCGCGCGCTTCATCCATCTTGCTGGAGCCCGCCCACCAATCCAACGCCTGCTGGTATTGCGGAAAGGCGGCTCCCCAGTTCTGCGATTCCTGCCGTGCCCACCAGAAGTCAGCGAGCGATTCACTGGCCTCGGCCCAAACGATGTCACGATCCTCCGCGCGCTTGATTTGACGGATAAGCGTTTCCAACTGCTCGCGGGCTTCATCAAACACTGTTGAATCCGATGTC
Organism: uncultured Isosphaeraceae bacterium; assembly: GCA_964634655.1. Taxonomy (GTDB): domain Bacteria; phylum Planctomycetota; class Phycisphaerae; order Phycisphaerales; family SM1A02; genus CAZWJR01. The sequence goes on from CAZWJR010000076.1 coordinate 8,573, forward strand.
TTCGTTCCTGCTTGCGCACGCCACTGCGTGTCAGCCAGCCGAAACTCAACCCATCGCTTCTGATCCGGTCGCAGAGAATCGAGTTTGATCTGCTGATACACCTCGCGCGCTTTGGCATAGGACTTTTCGCCGTACAGGTTCTCTGCCTGTGAGAAAACGTCTTCGCCACTTGCGACGACAGCCTTCGCAGGTTGTTTGGATTGTGGCGTTGCGGTCACGAGTGTGCCACAAGCCGCCAGAAGCGTAAGGACGATGCAGAGATTGATAGATCGCATGGGAACCTCGTCGAGGAAGTGTGTGTGCCGATAGCATCGCCGATGTACGGCGAGCCTGCCACTGGTTAACGCATGAAATCGGCCAAACTTACACCAAGCGGTTGCGAGCCGGCCCTGCAATTCAGCCCTCCGGCCGCGCCAATCGGTTAAGTCCTTCAGAGTCCAATGAATACGTCGTCCATTCCGGCGCATCAGGTTTTGCCCCGAGTCGTTGATAAAACTCAATCGCGGGCTGATTCCAATTAAGTACGACCCATTGCAGACCGGAACATTCCTCGACCTTCGCAACGTTGGCGACGTGCCGCATCAATGCTTCGCCGATCCCGCGCCCGCGCAGCGCCGGCCGCACAAAAATGTCTTCCAGATACATGCCCGGTTGGCCACGAAATGTGGAGAACGTGCGGAAGAAAACCGCGTACCCCGCCGGTGCGCCATCGGCTTCTGCAATCACCGCGCGTGCGGCCGCATCTGGTCCCCACAGCCATCGCTTCAGCGATTCGGCCGTCAATTTCAATTTGTGCGTCAGCCGCTCGTACTCGGCCAGTTCCTTGATGAGCGTTACCAGCAGCGCGGCGTCGTCGGCCACCGCATCACGAATCATCACCGCATGAAGATTGGTTCCAGTCATGCACGCAGGATAGCGTCTGATTCATTTCACACTTTGCCTGCGAATGCCTGCAGAGTTACGAGATCAGCCGCAGCGTGCCGCCTCGTAGGGGTTGCGCGCGTTGCGTGTCTCCAAAATCATCACCACGCACCCGGTCGGTTGCAAGCGCCCCCGCATTCATGCAGATCATTGTGAGATCATCCACTTGATGCAGCGATCCCTGCTGGTCATCCACTCGCCGGGCCATGGTTTCCACCATTTCCGTCGCAGTAGGAAGCCGACGCAACTGATCAAACTCCTGCAGGTATCGCATCGTCGGCAAACGGCGGTGATGTTGATCCTGGGCCGTTTCCGGAAACGCCTGCTCAAACCCATCGGTGTAAAACAACAGGCGATCATCCACAGCAAGATCAAACTCAATCTGCCCGTACGATTCATCCGCAAAGACGCCCAGCAGCCCGCCGGCGGTCTCCAGCACTTCCGTTGTGCCATCACTGCTGAACCGCAGCGGCGGCGGATGCCCCGCGCCAGCCATTTGCACCGTTCGCCTACGACAATCAACCACGGCGTACACCGCGGTGGCAAAGCGGGTCGAACCGCCCTGCCGCCGAATCATCTCCAGATTCAGCCGCGCCAGTGCTTCTCCCGGTGGCAGGATCCGTGAAATCCCGCCAACTGTTTCCTTCGTAATGAGCGATCGATAAATCACCATGGTCATCAGCGCGGCCGGCACGCCATGGCCCACGGCATCGGCAATGAACACGCCCACACGATCCTCATCCAGTCGAATCAAATCGTAAATATCGCCGGAGACGTAATTCGTCGGCCGCCACATCGCGGCGAACTCCACGCCGTGCAAGTCCGGCAATTCGCGCGGCAGAAAATCACGCTGCACCAGCGCCGCCAGTTGCAGTTCCTCATGCATCCGCGCGATCTGCCCCTTCAATCCGCCATGGAATCGCTCCACCAGCGACGCCTCGTCCTTCAGACGTTTCACCTCGCCCTGCCGATGCAGCACGCCGTTCAACAGCAGGCACAAGTGCGATGGTTCCATCGCGCTGGGCACGGCCATGGCACCGGCGAACTCAAAGAAGTTGCCTGCTTCCAGCGGGTCGTTGAGCAAGGCGATCACGGCCGGGCCGGCTTCTTCGACGATTTCCAAAAGCGAGGACGCTGCGGATTGCGACATCGCACAATCCGCCAGCACCATGACAACATCAAACTCCGCCAGATTCTCGCCATGAAAATTGGTGAGCGTTGTCGCAGCGAACGTGATTGAAGTGGGGGCGGTCCACGTTTCGGTCAGCCGTCGCCGCAACTGTTCCGCAGCCGCAGCGCGTCCGTCCTGCCCCACGATCATGACCTTCCACCCACTCATTGGATTTCTTTCCCGCCTGGTGTTCTGAAAGCGATCGAAGGACTGCCCGCCAACCCGGCCGCGCCGACGAATCTTCAAGACCGCGCACCCACAACACATTTCACCGGAGGTGTGCGACCCGGTTCAAGGCTCATCGGTTTAGCGAGCCATGCCCTTGAGACGCTTGGTTTCCAGCGGTATGCGGTCATCCACTTTTACCTTTAAGCGGTCCAGGCTGCCTGCCTTCAGTTCAATGGCAAACTGTGCGGGATATCCGCTTGAGTAGTGCGGAATGCGCTTCTCGTAATCCTCATCGGATTCCCCCTTTCGCTGCGGCGGTTGAAACTTCATCCGGTGCACCGCGGTGACGGTGCTGTGCGAATCAAGGTAAATGATGTCCATATCCGTCAGGCAGTGCCCCATCCAGAAGTTTTGCACCGCGATGTCCTTGTCCGGAAACACAAAGAGCATCCCGCCGTGATCCGCAATGACTTCCCTGTTCATCAAACCGGTTTGGCGCGATTGGGGGTCTGCGGCAAGTTCCAGTTCAAACGTCTCGCCGCCGATAACGACTTTCTCTTTCTTGGGTTTGGCGCCCCCCGCGGAGGAGGAGTTTTCACAACCCATGGCGCACCCCAGCGCCATAGTCGCCAGCAGCAAGGCCAAAAATTTAATCATTGATGATGCAGCCATCGGTGATCTACCTGAAAAGCGAGCGGTTTCGTTGGGAAAAGGGTATGGCGGCACAGGCGAAGAAGAAAGTGGGCGATTGGTTAGGCGGACGGTATAGTGGATTGGGCCGCTTCTTTCGGGGGGGTTGGGCATTGGAGATTCGCATGCAGAAACTGGCACAGGAGAGCATTGATCAGAAACTGGAAAAGCTGCCGGAGTGGTCGCTC
>CAZWJR010000077.1:0-11576 GCA_964634655.1 uncultured Isosphaeraceae bacterium
TTCTGCAATTTCAATTGCAAGGGGCGCGATCTGTTTGTTTTGGGTGCGATTTTGAAAGGGATGTGCCATGAAGACACGAAGCGCGCTGATTGGTTGGATGGTGGCGATGGTGTTGGCGGCTGTGGGTGGCGGGGAGGCGGTTGGGCAGTCGTGTTGGGAGTGGACGCAGGTTTCGCCAACGGCGGCGGATTCCGCAGCGATGGCTTATGACTCCACCCGAAAAGTATCTGTGCTGTTTGGAGGGAATTCCGGTTATGGGTATGCGGGGAATTTGGGGGATACATGGGAGTGGGATGGCCAGAATTGGGCGCGTCGGTCTACAGGCGGCCCGCTGGCTCGGTATGGACATGCCATGTGTTTTGATTCTGGGCGCGGCGTTGTTGTGATGTTCGGCGGTTATCATTCGCCGGGCAATTTTGGCGACACTTGGGAGTGGGACGGCCATACGTGGATTTTGCGTTCGCTTACTGGTCCTTCGGCGCGAACGGGCCATGCCATGGCGTATGACCCCGTGCGTGGCGTCACGGTTCTGTTTGGAGGCGGCAACTCGGCTTCGACGTGGGAATGGAATGGCGCGAGTTGGGCTCTTCGATCAACTTTCGGTCCGGGGAGTCGTTCACGCCACGCAATGACTTACGATGCGGTTCGGGGAAAAGTGTTGCTGTTTGGGGGATATGGAACTGCGCAAGGCGTTAATCCGGTTTATTTCAACGAACTGTGGGAGTGGGATGGTGCATCGGGCACATGGAGTTTGTTGACAACGAGCGGGCCGAGTGCGCGGTCCGGCCACGGGATGGCGTATGACACTTCCACGGGTGCGGCGGTTGTGTTTGGCGGTTCGATTCCTAGTGTGGGATTTACCAATGAAACCTGGCGCTGGAGCAGCGCCAGACAGTCTTGGACGCTGGTCAACGGTGCCGCGCCCAAGGCGCGCAGCAACTGCGCGACGGTGTATGACGTAGCGAGACACAACGTTCTGATGTTTGGAGGGCGAAGCACATTGACATTCGGCGATTTGTGGTCTCTCAAGAGCGGTAGCGATGACTGGACGAATGAGATTCTGCTGCCGAATGGGCAGAATGGATATGCCATTGCGTTTGATTCGATACGAGGTGTCACTGTCTTTATCGGAAAAGACGAGTCCTCACAGCCTGCAAAGACATGGGAGTGGGATGGCATGAATTGGAAGGACGTATTCACGGGGGGCCCAACGCCGACCGGTGCTATGGCATTTGATTCACATCGTGGGGTGTGCGTTATTCATGCCGCTTTTGGTCAAACTTGGGAGTGGGACGGACGGATTTGGCAATTGCGCACGACGTCCGGTCCGCCGCTACGGGAGTTGCACACGATGGCCTTTGATTCCAATCGCAAAGTTACCGTGTTATTTGGCGGGACAAACAATAATGTGAATGGCATGAACGACCTGTGGGAGTGGGATGGTCGAGTGTGGACGCAACGACTTGAGGCTGGCCCGCCCGCCCGTTATGCGCATGCAATGACCTTTGACTCGCTGCGTAACTTCGTTGTGCTGCATGGAGGCCGAAACTACGTTCTTCCGGTAGGAAACACATCTCTTCCCGATACATGGGAATGGGACGGTTCCACTTGGTTCCTACGTGGTGGGTACGGCCTCGCCGCACTAAGCCGTCACACGATGGTTTTTGATTCGGTCAAGGGCGTGAGCGTGGTGCTTGCTGACACCACCTATCCGAATTCAAAGATTTGGGAGTGGAACGGCGAGGTATGGCGCCCGCGAACAACGAGTGCTCCTGAACTGACCGATCGCAGGGGATTCGTGTACGACACATGGCGGCAATCGTTTTGGTTGTTCAACGTAAGTACCGGAGGCAATTACTGGCGCTACGGCGCTGCACCCGTATGTCCGGCGGACGTCAACGGCGATGGGCAAATTGATATTAATGACCTTGTGATGCTCATTGGTGCATGGGGGCCATGTCCGGTGAATGTGGCGTGTCCGGCGGATATCAACGGCGATGGGTTTGTCAATACCGTTGATCTTTTGCGATTGATTGCTGATTGGAACAACTAAAGCGCAAGGAGCATGTGATGATTGGAATGCCAAATGTTTCGATGTTTTCCGCCACTTTGCGGATTGTCGGGGTGATTGCATGCGCTCATGCATGCATGCTGAATTGCTGTAATTCGGCTGCGGCCCAAACGTGCGCTCAATGGATTCCTGTCAATACGCTGCCCAGGTCCGGTCATGCCATGGCGTACGATTCCGTGCGCGGTGTCACAGTGATGATCGGCCGCAAGGCTCCTTCTGAAGATTTTCCAATGACGTGGGAGTGGAATGGCACCTCGTGGACCGCACGATCCATTCCCAATCCGTCATTCCATGAGACGTTGGCGATGGTGTTCGATGAATCTCGCGGTGTTTGCGTTCTCTATAACGGCGTGGAAACATGGGAGTTTGATGGCAAGGCGTGGTCTTTGCGCGCTGCCGTGGGACCCGGCCCGGGTCGGCGTGATGGAGCTGCCATGGCTTACGATTCGCTCCGGGGTATTTCGATCCTCTTCGGGGGACGCGCCCAAACGGGTCAAACAACGTACCCAGCGGATACATGGGCTTGGGATGGGATTGCTTGGACGCAAGTGGCGAGGAGTGGTCCGCCGGGGCGGGCGGACCACGCGATGGCGTGCGATTCCGCCCGTAATCGCATCGTCATGTTTGGGAAGAGTTCTAGTTCGCCGTACGCAAGTGATACATGGGAGTGGGATGGCACGAGTTGGGCGCTCGTGTCAACTGTGTTTCCCAAGGCGCGATACAACCACGCCATGGCTTATCATGCAGGCAAGAAACGGGTCATCCTCACCGCTGGGCGATACGACGGATATGACTCTGCAACGTGGGAGTGGGACGGTCAATCGTGGACGTATCAGACATCTTCCGGTTTGACGCCGCGCGCGTGGCACGCGATGGCTTTCGATTCAAAGCGGAACACTATGGTGCTGTTTGGTGGGTTTGACGGATTGACGCCTTTGGGGGATACGCTTGAATTGAACTCTGCGAATGCTGATTCGGCGGAATGGCTGGTGCGCGACTCATTTCTGGTTCCCATTGGGCGAGGTGGTGCGGGAGTTGTGTTTGATGGTCTGCGCGGCGTTTCCATCATGTTCGGAGGCTATCTGGGGGCGTCAATTTTCTCCGGAGAAACGTGGCAGTGGAATGGATCAAAGTGGTTGCTTGTTGCGAATTCCGGACCTGCTCCCCGCGCCGACCACGCGATATGCTACGACTCGAGCAGAGGTGTTACCGTACTTTTTGGGGGGCACGGTACACAAGGCACGTTCAAGGACACATGGGAATGGAACGGCAACATCTGGAGTCTTCGAGCGACGACGGGGCCAGCCGCTTTGTCTGGGGGTCGCATGGTTTATGATTCAACGCGGGGAGTCTCGGTCCTTTTCGGCGGGCTTCTTGCCGGTAGCGGACAACCTTCTTCACAAACATGGGAATGGAACGGAGTAGGCTGGACATTGCGGGCGACTGTTGGTCCAGGGAAATCCCGATTTGCCATGGCTTATGACCCAACGCGTGAACGTATTGTTTTGCATGGGGGTCAGAGTTTTGCGATCTACGGGGATACATGGGAATTCAATGGAACCTCGTGGTTGCTTAGATCTTTCGATGGCCCAAGTCCGCGATTGGACCACACAGCGGTTTTCGATCCCAACAGGGGCAAAGTCATTCTGCATGGTGGATATGCGAATGGTGGGGTTGAATTTGGTGACTTGTTGGAATGGGATGGCGTGAGTGGTCGTTGGGTGAGCATTCCGCAGCAATTTGAAGTAGCGCGATTCGGTCACGGGCTTGCATACGACACCGTTCGCAATCGAATGATGTTCTTTAGTGGTGGTTATTCGTTGGAGTTTGGAGGGTCTCCTCCGGATACATGGGAATTGGATCTCACTGGTGTCCCCGCTGTTCCCGGCGATGTCACCGGCGATGGTCATGTCAATATCAATGATTTACTCGCGGTCATCAACGCGTGGGGGCCTTGCCCTCAACTACCGCAATCCTGTCCGGCGGATATCGCTCCCTGTGGCGGTGATCACACAGTTAATTTTCAAGACCTGCTGTTCGTCATCAACAACTGGGGTTGAACGGATCGGCGGCTGTGCATCGGATTGCGCCCCATCGGCCGCTTTTCATTTCGAATCAATTACATTCGCTCTACCAACATGCTCACTGCGTTTCCGCCGCCCAGGCAGAGGCTTGCGATTCCGCGTTTGGCGTTGGTGCGGATCATCTGGTGGAGGAGCGTGGTGAGGACGCGTGCGCCGGAGCCGCCGATGGGGTGACCCAGGGCGATGCCGCCGCCGCAGATGTTTAGTTTGTCTTCGGGGATGTTGAGTTGTGTGATGTTGGCGAGGACCTGTGCGGCGAAGGCCTCGTTGATTTCAAAGAGATCGATATCTTTGGGAGTGAGTTTGTTTCGCTCCATGATCATGCGCAAGCCGTGGGTGGGTGCATCGAAGATGTCCTTGGGTGCGACGCCTGCGGTGCAGTAGTCGACGATGCGTGCGATGGGTTTGACGCCGAGTTGCTGTGCTCTGGCTTCGGAAGCGACGATGATTGCAGCCGCGCCATCGGAGATTTGGGAGGCGTTGCCAGCGGTGACGGAGCCGTCTTTGGCAAAGGCGGGGCGGAGTTTGCCGAGGCCTTCCGCGGTGGAATCAGCGCGGATGCCTTCATCTTGTGTGACGGGTTCTTTCTGGCCGATTTGTTCTGCGGTGAGGGCGGCGATTTCGGACTTAAACCAGGATTCCTTCCATGCTTTGGCAGCGCGCTGGTGGGATTGGGCGGAGAAGCGGTCTTGTTCTGTCCGGGAGATTTTGAATTTGCTGGCGATGTGATCTGCGGCGTTGCCCATGCCCCAGTTTTCGAAAGCGCAGGTGAGGCCATCGAACTGCATGTGATCGATCATCTTGCCTTCGCCGAACTTGATGCCGGTGCGGAGGTAGGCAAGGTGAGGCGCGAGGGACATATTTTCAAAGCCGCCAGCGATGACGAGTTGGTTGTCGCCTGCCTTGATGGATTGGGCGGCGAGCATGACGGCCTGGAGCCCGGAGCCGCAAACTTTGTTGATGGTTTGGGCGTTGAGCGTATTTGGTAGACCGGCTTTGAGGCCGGCCTGGCGCGCGGGGTTTTGGCCGAGGCCTGCCTGGAGGACGCAGCCCATGATGCACTCATCAATGCCGCCGTTGGCAGCGTCTTTGGATGCGAGATCGCGCACGGCGGGGACATCATCGAGGACGGCTTTGATGGCGTAGGAGCCGAGGGTTGGGGAAGGAGTTTTGCTAAGGCCGCCGAGGAAGCGACCGATGGGAGTGCGCCTGGCGGCGAGGATGACGGGTGAGTTTGCGGCGGGGAGGTTGGTGGGCATGTAAGGAGGCTCCGAGTGGGGGGTGGATTATAGGGGGTTTCGGTGGCGGCTTTTGGAGGCTTGGCCTCAATGGCAGTTGGCGTCGTATAATTGATCGATGATCAGCATTCAATCCATCCTGCTACAGGCCCGGAGTTTGCCACTGGAAGATCGTGTGAGATTGGCAGAATTGCTGATGCAGGAAGCGCAATCTGGCGAACAGGAAGACATCGCTGTGGGAAAGCGGGGGCTTGCGGCGCTGACGGAAGCGACGCGCGGTGAGGATTGGTCGGAGTTTTACCCGCCGGAATTGCGGCAACGGAAGGCTGGCTAATCGTGCTGCGAGGCGAGGCGTGGTGGGCCGAACTGGATGGGGACGCGGGCTTTCGGCCGGTGGTGATTCTTTCACGTTCAGAGGGAATGGAGCGACGTCACAATGTGATCATGGCGGAGGTGACGCGCGCGATGCGATCGATCCCATGCGAAGTGTTACTGACACGAGCGGACGGAATGTCGAGCGATTGTGTGATCAATACGGATAATTTGTACACGATTCCAAGGGACCGGCTGAAGCAACGCATCACGATGTTGTCGGATGAGCGACTGTTTGCGTTGACCAGTGCTCTGCGATATTCGCTGGAGATGGATTGGTAGGTCTCGGTCGGGGGTTGGCGTGACGATACAATGGTGCGCATGTCCGCCACCACACCGAGTCGTTCAGTTTCAGTCAAAGCCTCGCCAGGCCGATCGGGCGGCGGGGACAATCTTACGAGCCTGCAATCGCACATTCTGCAGGGCGAGCATCAACATGCGGATGCGACGGGGGATTTATCGTGGATTTTGTCGGCGATCAGTCTGGCGGGGAAGACGATTGCCAACAAGGTGCGAAGAGCAGGGCTGGAGGATGTGCTGGGCGAGCATGGCGATTCCAACGTGCATGGCGAATCGCAACAGAAACTGGATGTGATTGCAAATGAAATCTTGCTGCGGTGTCTGGGGAACCGGCCAAGCGTGGCGGTGGTGGCATCGGAGGAGGATGAGGACCCGACGATCATTCGGCGGGGCTCGGAGGGCGGCAAGTACTGCGTGATTTTTGATCCGCTGGACGGGTCTTCCAATTTGGATGTGTGCGTGGGCGTGGGGACGATTTTCAGCGTGATCAAGAATGATCCGAACATTCCCGGGGCGATGGAGACGGTGTGCCAGCCGGGGCGGACGCAGGTGGCGGCGGGATATATTCTGTATGGTTCATCGACGCTGTTTGTGCTGACGACGGGCGCGGGGGTGGACATGTTTGTGCTGGACCAATCGATCGGATCGTTTCTTTTGGTGAAGCGGGGGATCAAGATGCCGGAGACGGGCAAGACGTATTCGGTGAATGAAGCGAATCGCGGGACGTTTCCGGATGGGTACAACAAGTATCTGGATTGGGCGCATGGGAATGGTTACTCATCGCGGTACATTGGTTCGATGGTGGCGGATGTGCATCGGACGCTGTTGAAGGGCGGCGTGTTTTTGTATCCGCCAACGAAGAAGAACCCGGAAGGGAAGTTGCGATTGATGTACGAGGCGAACCCGATGGCGATGCTGATGGAGCAGGCGGGCGGGAAGGCGTTTTCGCCGGGGCTCACAAGTAATGCGACGCAGCGGATTTTGGAGATTCAGCCGACGAGCATTCATCAGCGGTGCAGCGTGGTGATGGGGAGTGCGCGGGAAGTGGAGAACGTGGTGAAATGGCTGTGATGATGAGTGACGCTTGCTCTTTGTGCACGAAGGCGGGCGGCCGATAGCCATGTCCTCACCCTACACGCGCGAGCAGATTGAGAATTGGGTTGGGGATTTTTGTGCCTCGGATCGTCTGCGCGAAGTTGGCGCGCCGGTGCGGGAGCATGCTTCGGCGATTCTGGTTGAGTTCATGGCGGCGGCGTGCGAGGGGCAGGATTGCCAGCCGAATGAAATTGAGGAAGGGGATTTGAAGGAGGCGCTGATTGGGAAGGTGGCGCGGCTGAACGTGCCGGCGGCGGCGCGGGACGACGTGCCGGAGTTGTGTGCGTTGTTTCTGACGCACCTGGAGGAGGAAGGGCGGCTGGGGGGCGGGCGGCTGCTGGGCGCGTATGTGCGAGCGCTGAAGGAAAGTTATCTGGAGGCGGCTTCGGGGAAGAAGAAGCCGTTCGTGCGGCCGGGCAGCAAGATCGGGAGAAACGATCCGTGCCCGTGCGGGAGCGGGAAGAAGTACAAGGCGTGTTGTTTGCGGGGGTGAGACGCGTTTCTGCGGAATCCCGGAAGGTTCGTGAGAATTCGCTGGACTCGGGGTGCTACTGCGGTCACACTCCATGCGGAGGTAGCAGTATGCAGGCGCATTCTGGACAGTTTTTGAATCGATTGCGATCACCCAAGGTGTTTCGGTGCTTGGGATTTTGCTGCGCTGTAGTTTCCATGTTCGACACTTCTGGAAGGGGAGATTGCCCGCGATATTCCGTTCAATTGGTGCAACCCATGGGCAATTGCGGAATTTTTAGCGAGCACTCGACTCCCATGGGCGTCTCGGAACATGGTGACCTAGTCGGCTACGGCGCGTGTGGCGGTGGGAACGATCGAGCACAGGTTGCGTGGGGAGGAGCTCAACTTGTGACGCTAAGTTTGCCAAACACTTTTTGGTCTCGAGCTGAAGGAATCAACTCAAACTCGCAGATCGTTGGCACGATGGAATTGAATGGTGTTGGAAACATGGGTTTCATCTATCAAAACGGTCAAGTCACCCAATTGAATTGGCTATCCGGCCACAATTGGTGCGAGGCTCACGCAATCAATGATGCCGTGATCGCCGTCGGGTTTTCAGGTGACGTTCAAATTGGACCGGGCGAAATTGCCTGCCGTTGGGTAAATGGAATTATCGAATCTTTGGCTGTACCCGACCCACAGGGCAGTAACGCGCACGACATCAACGATTCTGGCCAAATCGTTGGATACATGGGCCACCCTCCTTCGGGTGCTCTTTTGTCCGAGGCTTTTCTTTGGCAAAACGGTAAGACAACGCCGTTGGGTAGGCCTGTTGGCGCAACCAACAGCAACGCCAACGCCATCAGCAACAACGGCACGATATGTGGGCACTATTCCTTAGCAGACCCACAAGGCGCGGGAGGATACAAACGTCGCGCCTTGGCGTGGATTGGTGGCCAGATGGTCGACCTCGGCACGCTTTCTGGCTTTCTTCAAAGTCGCGCGATGGCGTTGAATGACGCGGACGAAATCGTCGGATACTGCGACAACCCCCCGCTGCTTGGAGGGAATTCCCAGGGTTTCATCAGGCGCAACGGCACTATGATCAATCTCGACTCGGTCCTTGCGCCCGGTTCTACGCAATATCACGTTCGTCATGCATGGGGAATAAACAATAACGGCCAGATAGCGGTGGATGTTGGTGGCCCTAGTATCGGCAGTCGTTCCGCACTCCTTATTCCTGTTATACCGCGCCTCGGCGACACCAACTGCGATTGGCTCGTCAACGTCAACGACCTCCTCAACGTCATCAATCACTGGGGACCATATTCACCGCCGCCGGGTGGCGCCGGATTGGGAACGCCTGATCTCAACGCCGACGGCAGCGTCAATGTCAACGACCTTCTTGCTGTGATCAACAATTGGGGATAGTGGGAGCGGGCAAAGATCAGAAGTCAGAGTTTGGAGTTTTTGCCGCGCACGAATGGCTCAAACTCCTGCGGCAGCGGGGCTTCGAAGCGCATCAGTCTTCCTGTTGTGGGATGTTCAATTTGCAGGCTGGCGGCGTGGAGGGCGAGGCGTTTGGCTTTCCAGCGCGGGTGGGCTGAGAGATCGGGGCGGTAGCGGCGGTCGCCGAGGATCGGGTGGCCTGCTTCGGCGAAGTGGACGCGGATCTGGTTTCGGCGGCCGGTTTCGAGTTGGACGCGGATCAAAGAGAAGTTCTGAGTACCGAGTTCCGAGTTCCGAGGAGTGCGCATTGTTTTGCGGGGTTGCACATTAGCACGTTCGGCCCTCACCCTGCCCTCTCCCAGAGGGAGAGGGTTCTTGCTGCTGACCGCTGAATGCTCATCGCTGAAGGTTGACTGCTGTTCGCTCATCGCAGACTGCTGATCGCTGACCGCCTTCTTCTGACCTCTGCCTTCTGACTTCTGATTTCTGTCTTCTGACTTCTGATCCGCCCTCACTCCTGACCTCTCTCCCGGGGGGAGAGGGGAATTAATGACTTCATAATGAGTGACGGCGAGTTCGCCGAGGCCTGGGGTTTTGGTTGAATAGCGGTTGAGGGTTGGGCCGGTGAGCATGTGGCTGCGGAAGGTGCCGGCGGATTGTTCGAGGGCACCGCTGACGATGGCGATGTAGATTCGCTGGGGTTTGTGAGAGGCGAATTGATCGCGGATGGTTTGTGCGGCCTTGGCGTTTTTGGCGACGACGAGGACGCCGGAGACGCCACGATCGAGACGCTGGATGATGTGGAGTTTTTGGGGGGTTGATTTGGAGTTGGCGGAATTCCGGGCGCGAGGGTTTTTGCTGCGCGGGTTGGTGCGGGGGTTCGTGGCCTGTGCGGATTTGGTTTTGGAACCGGGGCGTTTGATGTAATTTTCGAGTGCGTCGATGAGAGTTTTGCCTTTGTCGGTGGCGGTGGGGACGGTGAAGACGTGCGGGGCCTTGTTGACCACGAGCAGGTCATCATCTTCGTAGAGCAGATCGAAGGCGGGATCGGGCTTGGTTTTTGGGAGTTCCTTGTATCGCTGATGGGGGTTGTAGCGGATTTGGAGGTGATCGCCGGGGGAGAGTGTGGTTTGCGATGCGGTGCAGGGCGCGTTGTTGATGGTGACGCAGTTGTGATCGAACAGGCCACGGACGGCAGCGCGGGAAAGGCCTGTGAGTTGCTGGACAGCGCGATCGGCACGGGTCGGGCCGTTGGCCGCGTTGCAGGTGAGTTGCAGGACTTTCATTGGGGAAGAATAGATCGGTTTTGAAAAGGGCGGCTCGTTTGTGTTTTGAAGGAGACGATGCCACGACGTTCGGGGCCTTTCACCCACCTCCCAGCCCCCTCCCTCAAGGGAGGGGGAGTATTGGTCCATTCAACGACTTTGAAAAAATGGAGGGCTGTGGTTAGACTTTGGGCATGGCTAATAAAGAACAACAGAAAAACAAAGAGAAGAAGAAACCTGCCCAGAAGTCGCTGAAGGAAAAGCGAGCGGAGAAGCGCGCGAAGAAGATGGGCGCGATGTGATCGGCTGTTAGCGATCAGCCGTCAGCGATTCGTGAATAGCGATTTATGGGGGAGATGTTGGTTGCGCGCGGTGGGTTGGTAACTGCGCGGGAAGAGCGGGGGTGAGATAGGCCGGCAGAGACGCCGGCCCCACTGATTTTGAGTTCAATTATTACGGCCGACTCGTTGTCATCTGCCGGGGAATGACTTGTTGGAGGCTATGGCATATGGGGAAGCGCATGCATCTCGCCTGTGCCCAACCGGTACGCGGGCAAGATGCCCGTACTCCTACCCTTCATTCTGTCAATCGCCGAAACTGGTTTTGAGCGCTCTTGCGGCGGCGATGAGGGGGTGATCGCTGGGGACGAGTCGTTGTTTGCCTGCGACGGTGAGGATATCGACATCGGTCATGGCGCCGTTTTGCATGGCCAACATTCTGCCTGCGCTGCCGTTGATAAGGAGTTGGATGGCGCGGTAGCCGAAGTGAGTGGCGAGTATGCGATCAGCGGGGACGGGGCCGCCGCCGCGCACGACGTGGCCGAGGACGGTGACGCGGGATTCGATGCCGGTGTGTTGTTCGATCAGGGCAGTGATGCGTTCCCCGATGCCGCCGAGACGGATGGGGTCTGCACGCGAGTGATCGATCTTGGCGATGACTTGTTCGCCGGTGTTTGATTTGGCGCCTTCTGCGACGACGACGATCGAAAAACCGGAGCCTTGTTTGTTGCGAGCCTGCACGGATTTGCAGATGGATTCGATGTTGAACGGAATCTCCGGGATGAGGATGACATCGGAACCGCTGGCAAGACCAGCGTGAAGCGCGAGCCAACCGGCGTTGCGGCCCATGACTTCGCAAACCATGACGCGGTGGTGGCTGTCGGCGGTGGAGTGGAGGCGATCGAGCGAAAGCGTGGCGGTGGTAAATGCGGTGGTGAAACCGAAGGTGAGATCAGTGCCGACGATGTCGT
>CAZWJR010000078.1:0-11464 GCA_964634655.1 uncultured Isosphaeraceae bacterium
TCATGGAGTCATTCTACGGTGAGGCGGCGATTCGACCCCAGCGGGGTCGCGGAATCTAGCCACGGGTGCAGCGCCGATCGCGCCAGCGATCAAGCGCAACCCGTGGAAATTGATGGCAAATCCGTGGTCGCCCCGGCAGGGGCGAAGGTGGCGAGGTTCGATGCGCGAGTCGTGATCATCGATCATTCCACCGCCCCTGCCGGGGCGGGGGTTTTTTCTTCCATTGCTACCACGGGTTTCACCCGGCGCTACACTCCATCGCCCCTCATTAGGGCGCAACCGGCTTGCCGCATTCGGCACACACTACGCCGGTGCCGGATGCCGCAACATCTGCGTCGCCCCAAACCACATCACCCTCTATTCCAAGGCAGGGCGGTCACTCTTTCACCGGCGACTTCAACTTCTCCAACTCCCGCTCCAGTTGCCGCACGCGCTTGAAAAGTTCGTAGAGTTCCATCCCCGCCAGCGCGTTTCGCTTCGCCTGATCAAACGGTACCGCCGGAACGCCTCCCACCTTCAACTTGTCCGGCACGTCCTGCGCAATCGCGCTGCGAGCCGCCGCCTGCACAAAATCACCAATCCGCAAATGCCCCGCCACTCCAACCTGCCCCCCCAGGGCCACATACTTGCCAACTTCCACCGAACCGGAAACGCCCACCAGCGAAACAAACAGGCAATGCTCTCCCACGGTCGTCCCGTGACCGATCGAAATCAAATCCGCAAACTTCGTCCCTTTGCCAATGCGCGTCTCCCCCATCGCCGCCCGCTCAATGGCACACGCCGCGCCCATCTCCACATCGTCTTCAATCACCACAATCCCCGTCTGCGGAATCTTGTGATGCGCCCCCTTGTGCGTCGCATATCCAAAACCATCCTGACCAATCACCGTGCACGCATGCAAGTTCACACGTTTGCCCAGCACGCACCGATCGTATATCACAACATTGGGATACAGCAGGCACTCATCGCCAACAATCGCATTCGGCCCGATGTACACACCGGGGTACAGCACACAGTTCTTCCCAACAACCGCCCCTGCCTCCACCGTAACGTGAGGATGAACAAACGTCCCCTCACCGATTTTCGCCGTCGCATGGACCGATGCCTGTACTGATACCTGCGTCCCGCCACTCGAAACCGCCTTTGCATCCATCGGTACGGGATGTTTCCGATAGCCGTGCAATTCAATGATCGCATTTCGGAATGCAAAGTACGGATCATCTGCCACCAGTCGCACCAGGTGATCCGGGCAACTCGTCTTGGCCCCAACCACCACCGCCGCCGCCTTGGTCTCTTGGAGCGATGGCAGGTACTTGCTGTTCGCCAGGAACGTAATTTCATTCGGCCCCGCCGCATCAATCGTCCCGCAGCCGCTCACCATAATCGATCCATCGCCAACCACCGTGGCGCCAATCTTCAAAGCAAGTTGTTGCAGGGTGATGGCCATGAAGATTCCGAACGCTCAAACTATCCGCAATCACGCAAAAGTCCACACGCCATCAACCGCCCCCTGCAACCCCGCCGCCGCGTTTCGACGACCGGTCGTTTGCCCTGTATGCTCCTCACTAACTATGGGCCGCGTTTTGCCTTTTGCGTCTGCCGGAGCCGCACCGTTGTGTTGCGTGCTCTATCTCCTCATGTTCATCATGATGACCGCAGCAGCGCACGGCCAGAACGCGCCGCCAACCCCGCCCCCCGCCACTCCACCAGCAAACCGGCTGGATAACCCCGATCATCTCGAACGCCCCGTCTCGGAAATCCGTTTTGAAGGCCTTCAGCGCGTTACCCAGGCCATCATTCAAAACAACATTCGCACCGCCGTCGGCGATCCGTTCGATCCCGTCGTCGTCCGCGCCGATGTCGCACGCCTTAACCGCCTCGGCCAATTCCGCTTTGTCGAGGCCGATGCCCAGTTGCAGGCCGATGGTTCCACCATTGTCCTCTTTCGGTTCGTCGAACAAGCCATCATCTCCGAAGTCCAAACCGTCGGCAATCGCCTGATCCCAGATCAAGACCTGCTCGCCGTCGTCACGCTCGTCCCCGGCGGGCCCCGCGATGACTTTCTCATCCAGAACTCCCGCCGCCAGATGGAAGAAATGTACCGCAAGCGCGGCCACTACCTCACCACCGTCACCATCGACGAAGGCGAACTCGATCGCGCCGGCCTCCTCATCTTCAAGGTCAATGAAGGCCCCCGCGTCAAAGTCCGTGTCGTGGAGTTTCGCGGTAACGAAGCCTTCAACGAAGATCAACTTTACGCCGAAGTAAAAACACGCTCCGCCGTGTTCCTCCTCCGCAAGGGCGAACTCGATGAAGAGCAACTGTCGGATGACGTCGCCTCACTCGACCGCTACTACAAGAATCACGGCTACCTCGATGTCCGCGTCGATCGCGAAATTGAAATCAGCCCGGACGGCACAGAAGCAAAAGCAATCTTCATCATCGCAGAAGGCGCGCCCTACACCGTCCGCGCCATCCGCGCCCAATCACTCGAAGGCGGTCCCCTCAAGGTCTTCGCCACAGAGCAAATCGCAGCCATCTGCGAACTCAAACCCGGCGATGTCTATTCCGGCGATCTCCTTCGCAAATCCATCAAGGCCATTGAAGATTCCTACGGCGTGCTCGGCTACATGTTGAGCGAGGAAGATCGCCGCTTCTATCGCACCGAAGACTGGACCGTCATTGTCCGCGCCACGCCCCATCGCTCCGAGAGCACCGCCGAAGTCGATGTCGATTTTGAAATCCACGAAGGCCAGCAGTACAGCATCGGCGAGGTGCAAGTCCAGGGAAACTTTCTCACCCGTGATCGCGTCATCCGCCGGGAACTTATTGATCTGGCACCCGGTCGCCGATTCGACGCCCGGCAAATCCACGAATCAGAACTCCGGCTCGAGCGAACTCGCCTCTTCAATCAAGCCCGCATCACCGTCCAGCGCGAAGACCCCGATAACCTCGGCTATCGCGATGTCCTGGTGGAAATCAAGGAACGCAACACCGGTTCCATCAACTTCGGTGTCGCCCTGGGTTCAGATTCCGGCGTCTTCGGCGAATTCTCACTCTCCCAGAACAACTTCGATATCGCCGACATGCCCGAATCGCTCGATGAACTTCTCGCCGGCCGCGCCCTCCGCGGCGCTGGGCAGCGGTTCAACGCCACCCTGCGCCCAGGCACCGATTTCTTCCAGTACATCATGAGCGTCACCGAACCGCACTTGATGGACAGCGAATACTCCCTCACCGTCTCCGGTCAGTTCCGCAATCGAATCTACGATCGCTACGACGAACAGCGCTTTGGCGCCAACGTCGCAATCGGGCGGCAGTTTGGTGATGTTTGGAGCGGCGTTATCCGCGCTCGTGGAGAACACGTTCGCCTCAACAGCATTGCAACCATCGCTCCAACCGAAGTCTTCGCGGACGCCGGGCCAGACATCCTCACCTCGCTCGGCTTCGGCATTACGCGCACCACCATCACGCAGATCAGCCGCCCCGGCAGCGGAAGCCGCTTTGAAATGGGCTACGACCGCTACGGTGCCCTCGGCGGCGATATTGCCTTCAACCTGGTCTCCGGCGACTACACCGTCTATTTCACCGTCGATGAAGACTTCCTCGGCCGCCTCACCACACTCAAATTCAACACCAAAGTGGGCTACATCTTCGGCGGCCGCGCTCCAACCTATGAACGCTTCTACCTCGGTGGCCGCTCTCTGCGCGGCTTTGCCTTCCGCTCCATCAGCCCCAAGGGAATTCGCAACGACACTCTCACCCCCAGCACTGATGGCGTCGGTGGCACATGGTCGTTCTTCGCTGGAACACAATTTGAACAACCTCTCTTCGCTGATGCGGTCAGTTGGGTCGCGTTCATCGATTCCGGCACCGTCACCACTCGCGCAGGCTTCGATGCCTACCGCGTCTCCGTCGGCATCGGCCTCCGCCTCTCCATTCCCCAATTCGGCCCCACACCGCTCGCCTTCGATCTGGCCATCCCGCTCATGAAAGAACAGTTTGATGATGAGTCGGTCTTCAGTTTCGCCGCCGATTTCCCGTTCTAATCACAACACTGGGCTGCAAATTCGAGCCTGGCAGTGTTCGAATTCGGCAGCACAGGCGTCTCGCCTGTGCTCTGCCAGAACACGCCAGACACTTGTTCCACTTTCAAACTTTACCTGTACCGAAAACCCACACACGATGGAAAAGTCCCCCCGTAGGCCGGGCCTTTGTGCCCGCCTCCAGTTGTTTCAGAATCCATCGCCACCCACATTGATTTCAAACTTCACTCACGCCGCCACACACGTCCTCTCCGGCTTTGCGGGTATCATGCCCTAATCGCCGATTTTGTCAGATCGAAGCAAGGTTTATGGATGGAAGCGACCGGCCGCTGTGTCCCGTAGCCTCCGCCCATTGAAAGGAATCACCCTATGAGAATCACAATGACTCGGAAATCTCTCCTCACGGCCCTTCTGGTGTTGGCCATGGCCACCGCCATCGGCTATCAGGCCCTCGGCGCGGCCCTTCTCGCAGGTCAACCCACCGTTGTCGTCACCGTCAACCTCGGCAAGGTGATGGAAAAACTCGACCAATGGAATGCATCCGTCGCACGGGTCAAGAAACTTACCGATGATCTCAAGCTCGAACAATCCAAGCGCACCGGCGAACTCGACGCCATGAAAAAAGACGCAGAGACCATTCAAGCCGAATACGACAAGACCACCGATCCCAAACAACGCACCGCTCTCGAAGCACGCATGCAGGGCCTCCAGGAAGACGCCGCCATGAAAACCCTCGACTACCAGGCGTGGGTTAGTTTCAGTGCGGAGAAAGCCGACATTGAATCCGCCATTGCCACCCAGGATGCTTATCGCAGCATCAAGGCTGCCGCCGCACAAATGGCCAGCGCCAATCACTACGACATCGTCATGGTCGATGACTCACAAGGCGAGATCGTCACCAACGCCGATTCACGCACGCCGCGCGTTCAGCAGGCACAGCAACAAATGGCCACCCGCCGCCTCCTGTACGTGAACCCCGTCATCGACATCACCGATGACCTCATCCAGCGAATGAACAACGCCTATAAGGCCGCCGGCCCCGGGAAAGCCCCGTAACCATAATCTCCCGCATTCAATCACCAAACTCAATTCCTCTCACTGCGAGGCAATACCCATGACCGCACACAACATCAAATCTCGACTCACCGCCGCCGCACTCCTGGCCGCAATTCTCGCCTTGGCCGGTTACCAGTCGCTCGCCAATCGCCCGGATCCCGCTCCTTCCGGCCCAAGCCAATCCACCATCGTCGCGACCTTTGATCTTGAAAAAACATTCAACACCATCGATTCAAAAAAGGCTGCTTTTGCAGAGATTCCCAAGTTGGCTGACAAATTGCAGGCCGATTCCGACGCCAAGCGCAAGGAACTCGACAAACTAAGCGAAGACCTCAAAATCCACATCAAGGGCAGCGCCAAGTACAACGAGATCGAGGAGAAACTTGCCCTTGGTACCCAGCAGTTTCGGGCTCATGCGGAATTTGCCAAGATAAAAATCGAAGCCGAAAAAGGCCGTGCTCTCAAGCGCACCTACCTGGAAATCCGCAAAGCCGTGCAGGAAGTCGCCAAGGAGCACAACTACGGCCTCGTCCTCGTCGATGATTCCGCCGCCGAGATTCCGCCCGGCACGCTCGATGACCTCAACCGCCAGATTTCCGCACGCCGCGTCGTCTACACCGATGTCGACATCACCGATGAAATCATCGAACACATGAACGCTGCATTCAAGAAAGCCGGCGGCGTTGTTCCTGCAACTCCCGCACCCGCTGCAGACGCCAAACCAGCGAAGCCTTGATCAGAATCGGGACTTGAGTATGGCCGGATCTCCAAACCGCTACACCGCCACCGAATTGGCGCAAAAAGTCGGCGGCGTTCTGCGCGGCCCCGGCGATACCGCCATCACCGGTCTCAACTCCCTTGATGAAGCCGGCCCCGGCGATATCACCTTCATCACCACTTCCGCTTACGCCGCAGATTGGGCTCGCTCCAAAGCCTCCGCCGTGCTCATCTCCAACTCCGTTGAATCCGCCATCGACAAAGCCGATGCGCGGCCGGTCATCATGGTGACCGATGCGGAAAAGTCCATGATCCTCCTGCTCGAGTTGTTTCAGGTTGATCAGAGCCTGCCGGATCTCGGCATCCATCCCACCGCCTTTCTCCATCCAACCGCCAAAATCGGCCAACAGGTTCGCATCGGGCCTCACGTCAGCATCGATTCCGGCTGCCAAATCGGCGAAGGCGTCATCCTCTACCCCGGCGTCCGCCTTTATTCGGATGTGTCTGTCGGCACTGGGTCCATCCTCCATTCCAATGTCGTCATCCGACAAAAATGCCAAGTCGGCCGTGGAGTCATCCTTCATCAGGGAGTTTCCATCGGTGCCGATGGTTTTGGATACCGACCAGCACCAAATGGCGCAGGATTGGCAAAAATACCGCACGTAGGCAACGTAATCATTGAAGATGGCGTTGAAATCGGTGCAAATTCTTGCGTTGATAGGGGTAAGTTTGGGTCAACTCGCATCGGTGCGGGCACGAAAATCGATAATTTGTGCCAAATTGGCCACAATTGTCGAATCGGCCGTTGTTGCCTCATTGCCGCTCTTTCAGGCATGGCTGGCTCCGTTGTTATGGGTGATGGCGTTCAGGTCGGCGGCAAGGTCGGCATCGCTGACCACCTCAAAATCGGCAATGGCGCGAAGATAGGGGCACAATCCGGGGTCACACGCGACATCCCCGCTGGCGCTTCCTGGCTTGGATATCCTGCAGATAGTTCACAATCTGCGTTGCGTCAGTGGGCTGCAGTTCGTAAACTGCCTGATCTTCTGCGCAGGCTCACAGGACTTCTGGATTCGCCTCCGTAGGCCGGGCAATTTCCGCGCTCGCCCAATATCGGACAGAAGGCCGATATCTGGATGCTACAGTCGCCGTTTCGGCGTCGTTTGGCTCGCTAAATGATTCAACCGCTCATCGAACCTAAGTCTGCCCCCACACCGGCACCGGCCGCACCTCGTCAGCACACGCTGGCCGGGGAGGTTGTCGTGCGCGGAAAAGGGCTGCTTCTGGGCGAAGACGCCGTTGTCACCATGAAGCCCGCCCCGCCACACCACGGCATCGTCTTCATCCGCACAGATCTCAATCCTCCGGTCCACGTTCCCGCCCTCGTTACCAACGTCGTGGAACGTGCCCGTCGCACCACACTCAAGGTTGGCACCACCACCGTCGAAACCGTCGAACACTGCATGTCCGCCTTCGCAGGCCTGCGCATCGACAACGCCATCATTGAGATCAACGGCCCGGAACTTCCCTGCGGCGATGGCTCCGCCGCCCCCTTTGTCGATCCCATGATGGCCGTCGGCACGGAAGAACAAGACGCACCTCGCCGCATCTTCAAGATCACTGAACCAATAGTCGTGGAAGACTCCGAAGCCATGTTCGCCGCCTTCCCCTGCCCTCCCGGCCCCAGCGGCGAAACCCAATTCAAACTCATCTTCGATCTTGACTACGGCGACAACTCACACCGCATCAAACGCCAGTCCCAATCTTTTGAATTCAACAACGGCAATTACGCCCATGAACTCGCCCGCGCCAGAACCTACAGCCTGCGGGAAGAAGCACAGGCCCTCTGGGAACGCGGCATGTGTCGCCATCTTTCACCCAAGGATGTCCTCGTCATCGGCGATGATGGCCCCATCGACAACGCCTACCGCTTCGACAACGAACCCGTCCGTCACAAAGTCGTCGATTTGCTTGGCGATCTCTACCTGATTGGTGGCGAAGTACATGGCCGATTTGTCGCACATCGCTCCGGCCACTCTCTCAATCGCCGCATGTGCCTGAAAATCCTCGAGCAGGCCGAAGCCGGCCGCCGCCGCATGCTCACAGAAGGCGGCCGCGTGCTTGATATCCGCTCCATCCAGCGGATCATGCCCCACCGCTATCCCATGCTCCTGGTCGATCGCGTTGTTGAAATGGATGGCGATCGCCGCGCCGTCGGCATCAAGAACGTCACAATCAACGAGCCGTTCTTTGAGGGACACTACCCCGGTACGCCGATTATGCCGGGTGTACTTTTGGTGGAAGCCATGGCTCAACTGGGCGGTTTGCTCATGAGTCAGAAACTCGAACACACCGGAAAAATCGCCGTGCTCTTGAGTTTGGACAAGGTAAAACTGCGAAGGCCCGTCACCCCCGGCGATCAGGTTGTTCTGGAAGCCGAAGCCGTCCAGGCAAAAGCCAGAACGGGAACCCTCAAGTGCCGCGCCTTCGTCGGCTCCAAACTCGCCGCCGAGGCACAGATCAGGTTCATGATGGTTGATGCAGAACAGGAAGTTTGATGCCCACGATGCCCAAGATTCACCCCACCGCAATTGTTGACCCCTCGGCCCGGCTTGCCGCCGGTGTGGAGGTTGGTCCCTATTGCGTCATCGGGCCTGAAGTCGTCATCGGCGAAGGCACCATTCTCCACAACCACGTCACCCTCCAGTGCCTCACCACCATCGGCCGCGAGAACGTTTTTTATCCCTTCTCCGTCATCGGCGCTGATCCCCAGGACCGAAAGTTCGGCGGCGAGCGAACCACCCTCGTCATCGGCGATCGCAACACCATTCGCGAACACGTCACCATTCACCGCGGCACCGGCAACGGCGGCGCGCTCACACACATCGGCGACGCAAACCTCATCATGGTCGCCGTTCACATCGCACACGATTGCGTCCTCGGCGATGAAATCTGCATCGCCAACCAGGTCATGCTCGCTGGCCACGTCCATATCGAAGACGGCGCCAACATAGGCGGCGGAGCAGGTCTCCACCACTTTGCCACCGTCGGCGCCTGTGCCTTCGTCGGCGGTCTGGCCCGCATCACCAAGGACGTCCCCCCGTTCATGATCGTTGAAGGCAACCCCGCTGAAGTCCGCGCCTTCAACTCCCTCGCCATGACACGCCGCGGCTACAGCCCCGAACACATCGACGCCGTCAAAGACGCCTACAAACGCCTCTACCGCGACAACGGCGCACCCATGTCTGACAAAATCATCGATCTCAAACAGCAGTATTCAGACGTCCCCGCCGTCGTCCATCTCTGCGATTCACTCGCCGCCGCCGCCGAAGGCGTCCATGGCCGCGCCCGGGAAATTTCCCGCCCGGATAACAAACGCCAAACCCCTACACCCATCTCGGTGTAACTGCCCCAACCGCACGTGCGGTCCATTTCAATTCAGCCGCAACCCCGGAAACCGCCCCGTTCACGCGGCCGCCGTCTTATTCCTCGTCCACCACTTCCTCATCGTCATCATCCAGATCTTCATCATCGTCGTCGAAGAAATCCTCATCATCTTCTTCGCCAAGATCAAGATCGTCATCATCATCCAGCAACTCATCATCGTCTTCATCTTCCTCTTCTTCCCACGCCACGGGAGAGGCGGGCAGACCGCGCAATTCCGCAAGGCCTAGCGCTTCAGGGGAATCAAGCAGAATCGTGGCTTGATCGTTCGCCGAATCAAATCCGGTTGAGATGAATGTGCTCGTTGAGTAACGCATGAGTTGAACCTCCAGGTCAGAAAATCTCGGCCAAAGCCGACGGCGGGCGTATTGGACCGTTTCTCGCGCCGTTGTCAAGCCCGGATTTATGATGATTTTTGAAATTCTTCCACACCCCGCCCCATCGCCCACTCCACGCACCAACGTCCAAAATCGCTTATCCGGACTTTGCCCCATTT
This sequence comes from uncultured Isosphaeraceae bacterium, assembly GCA_964634655.1. Taxonomy (GTDB): domain Bacteria; phylum Planctomycetota; class Phycisphaerae; order Phycisphaerales; family SM1A02; genus CAZWJR01. The sequence continues at coordinate 9,760 of CAZWJR010000078.1, forward strand.
TCTGCCGCCGCATGCAGGAATCCAAAATGCATCTCTGCATGCCGGCAGTGCATCGCAATCCACTCCTCGTGCGCCAGTCTCCCCACCACCGGGCTCGGCGCCTGCATGCGCTGGCCCGATGAAACCCGCTTCACCGCCGCACGCAGCCGCCCCACCGCCACAGGCCACGCAACCCCCTCCTCCGGATACAAATACGTGAACTTCTTCGGCAGCGTCAGCCCCGCACGCATCGGCCGATTCAAGATCCGCTCCCGAAACGTCCTTCCCAAAAATCGCAGCCACAACGGCGCGCGATCCGGAAATCCATCAATCGAATGATTGATGAACTTCGCCACATGATCCACATTCTGCGCCGGCGTCCAATTCCCCGTCGCCCGCACACCGCTCCCATCCTTCCCCAGCGCATCAAACGCCTCAACATCCTTCAAAATGTCCTCCATACTCCCAAACCGCAGCAACCGCCGCTCCGTAACTTTGCCCGTTTTTTTCATGACACGATTCTAACGATTGAACCACAGAGAACACAGAGCACACAGAGATTAGAAGCAATCTATTCCCGCCTACCACGGTTACACCCCGAACAATCCAAAATCGCAAATCCAAAATCGAAAATCCCTCCTCTGTGTTCTCTGTGGTTAGCTCCCTTCCCCACACGCCCCCGCATCCAGATACCACCGCAACTCCCCGTTCAACGGCATCACTCCCTTGATCGGCAACTCATCCTTCGTTTCCTTCCCCTTCGCCACCTTCTCAAGCACACCCGCCTTCGCCGTCCCCGTCACCAGCACCGCGATGAACCGCGCAGAATTAATCAGCGGATACGTCATCGTCAATCGCTCCGCAGGATCAATTCCCGCCGACGCTTCACTGAACCGCACCAGCCGCGCTTCCTCTCGCAGCGCATCGCTGTACGGAAACAAACTCGCCGTGTGCCCGTCGCCGCCCATCCCCAGCAAAACAAAATCCAATCGATCCTGCCCCTTCTCCCGCCACGCCAGCGTCTCTCGGATCGTATTCTCATAATCCACATCCCCCGTCGCCGACATCGCAAACATCGGATGCACCTGCTCACGCGGAATATCCGCATGATCCGCAATCGTCTCATCAATCATCCGAAAATTACACCGCGCATCATCAAACGGCACGCAACGCTCATCCACCATCCACAAATGCGTCCGCCTCCAGGGCAACCTCCGGTAATTCGGGTCGTACATCAACCGCTCATAGAACGGTTGTGGCGTCTTTCCCCCGCTCAACGCCAGATGAAAATCCCCAAACTGCCGCACGCAATTTTCCGCATGCACCACCAAATCCGCCGCCAGCAGATCAATCAAATCATCCACCGTCTCCGCTGTCACAACTTCCGCACCCGGCAACAGCGGCCCAACCACTTTCTTCTCATCAATCCCATACGACTCCGTCGGCACACCCTTCTCCGATGGCCTGGGAACATACCGATGCGGATTCGGCCGGGGCTCTTTCATACCTCAACATAATGACATGCCCCAGCCCCATTGACCACCCAACGCAACTGAAATCGCCCCAGCCTGTTTCCATTCATATCATCTAGCCAGACTCTACGGACTCTCCTCCGGAAGTTTCAGCAACAATGCCCACGGACTCCCGTCCGTGGGACCGATTCAGGAAGAACCAATGCAACACCTCCTCATAACCTCCCTCCTAACTGCCGCACTTCTCACCGCAT
>CAZWJR010000079.1:0-11408 GCA_964634655.1 uncultured Isosphaeraceae bacterium
GTGGTGTTTGTGTGCAATCTTGGCGGGTGGAGCGGCGGCGGGCAAGAAGTTGGTGCGAGAAAAATGTTGTCGCCTTTGGCGGGGATTTGTCGCATACTGGTGTGCAAGGCCGAAGCGCCCAAGATAATGCCGCAGCGGCTGCCGTTTTTGCGTTTGGGTGGACCGGACGCCGCGCGAGGACGTTATTGACGCCAGTGCCGAAATCGAAGGCACAAACGGGTTTGACGTGATCCAAAAAGGGAGATTTCCCATGCGGCATCGACGGAATTTTGGATGGCTAGTTCTGATGTTAGCGGTACTAACAGCACAGTGTGTGGCTGGCCGGGCGGCTGCTGTTGTCATGTATGTGAACAATGCGGCAACAAACCCGAATGCATCAGGGTTGGGGTCATGGGGCAACGCCAAGAAATATCTGCAAGATGCCCTTGCTGCGGCTCGAATCAATCAGTCGATCACGGAAATTTGGGTGGCCAAAGGGACCTACCGGCCCGCTCAATCGATAACGAATGAGAACGGGAATAGTCGATCGATGAGTTTCGTTCTTGTGAATGGCGTTTCGATGTACGGCGGATTTCAAGGGTGGGAGACTTCCCTCTCGCAACGAGTGCTACCGGCTCCAACGGCTTCGCCGACAACCAATGAATCAATTTTGAGTGGCGACTACTTCAACAATGATGTATTCAGCCTCAACAATATTGAATCGGAACTTCTCCCGTTCTATGCGGACAATGCCTACTGCGTTGTACGAGACGCTCTTTCTGGGGATATCGGTCCGGTTGTCACCGCTTCTCTTGATGGGTTCACGTTCTCGGGTGCATGCAGCACTGGTGGAGTGCTCATTTCAAAACCGGGCAGTTCTATCACCATTGAGAACTGTTATTTTTTCAGAAACCTGGGCCAATCGCGCGGCGCCGGCATCAACCTGTCTGGGCAAGATTCAATTGCACGCATCTCAAGGTGCATGTTCTACAGAAATATTGGTGCTTCACCTGATCGGAACTATACTTGTGGAGTCGATCCTACCGAGAGTTACGATCATGACGAAAGTGGATCTGCCGGGGCAATCTCAATCGTGTCTCATGCACGAGCAGAAATTACAAATTGCAAGTTCATTTCAAATCACAACAGGACCGGACAGGGTTGGCACGGCACTGCTGGTGGCTCTGGTGGGATTCGAATCCGAAATGCGCAAGCGGGGACGAAGATCACGAATTGCGTGTTTGCATATAACACTACACTCGGCAACGGATGGGCCAAAGGTGGCGCCATCGGGATATTCAATTCTCCTGGTCAGGCCATCACGAACTGCACGCTATACAAGAATAGTGCTTCAGTCTCTGGAGGAGGAATTGCAAACCAAAACTGTGATCCCCTACCTGCAAGCTACTGCGTCGTGCGAAACTGCCTCATTTGGGGCAATCTGAAATTTGTCAACAATTGCTGCTGGGTATTGGGCGAGATTGATGGGGACTCCCTCAGTGTCAACAATACGTGCAGTACGTATACGTGGGCACCACTCAACTCAAGCAACGATCTGTCAAGCGGTGTCGGTAATTTTGGCGTGGCACTTAACCAAGTTGAATTGCTGGGCATGAATGCCTGTCCGAATGGCACGTATGGTTGTGGCCCTGATGGATTGACCGAAACTCCGGATGACGAGTTTGAGATTCTTGCAGGATCGGTTTGCTCTGACGCTGGCGACAGCACGGCTCTGCCGCTGGATTCTGCTGATCTGGATGGCGATCTGGTTTTCAATGAACAGATTCCGTTCGATCTTGCCGACCAAAGACGAATCACGCAGGACTTGGCTGCGCAAACGCACCCATATGCCGTTGCCGATCCGCAGACTGGTTTTATCGTCGATATCGGTGCGTACGAAGTTCAGCGCCTTGATGGTGATCGAAAATGGAAGTTATCCGCAAGCGGTATGTTCCATCAGGCTGAATTCTGGAACCCGTCTGGCCCGCCGGGGCGAGGCGAGACCGGCATCTTCGATCGACCGGTCAATCCATCGAACCCGCCGTATGCAGTCACGCTTGGCAGCAATGCGACGTTCGGACGGCTGCTCATTGACAAGGGAGATGTAACGTTTGATCTTCTGGGCAACAACATTCAACTCAATTCGACTTTGAATCCCTATCCACCTGTGCTGACGGTTGGCCGAATTGCGGGTCCTGACGCCATCCTGAATTTGACGAGCAGCAATACTGGCACCGGGGCAATCATCAGTAGCTATGGGGCGGCAATGGGTGTCGATACCAATTCCTCCGGAATACTGAATGTCAGAAACGGGACTCGACTTCAGTTGTCTGACAGTTTGGTCGTCGGTGTCAACGGACATGGAGCCATGACCATCGCTGATGGATCGCTGGTGACTAGCGGTTACGGCTTCATCGCACAGTCTCCGGGTTCTTCTGGCGAAGTCCTCGTCACCGGCGCGAGCGCTCAGAACGTCTCGTCAACGTGGTCTGTAAGTCTTGCGATCCTGATTGGCAACCTTACAAACACACCATCCTCGATCGCTTCGCTGATTGTTGGAGACAATGCAACCGTGTTTGCTGGAGTCCCAGGTTTTTTTGGCGGAATTCTCATCAATCCCAATGGAGTGCTTGGCGGGACTGGCACGGTCAATGCGACGGTCGTGAATTTTGGACAGATTGAACCCGGAGTAGTTTCAGGGGCTGCGATTGCCGGGTTGCAGGGTGTTGGCAGTCTCCGAATCAATGGGAACTACTCGCAGGTGCCGGCCATTCCAAATCAGGGCAACCGTTCCGGCAGGCTCAACATTGACATCGTGCAAAGTGGAAGTGCTGTCGAAAACGATCTGCTGGACATCGTCAATGGTCAAGCCCAACTGGGCGGCGGGTTGTTCGTGAATTTGGCTCCTGGCACGGTTCTGCCATCCAATGGATCGCCTCTGGAATTTCTGCATGCCACCAGCATCGCGATGGCGCATCCGAGTTTTGACGTTGCGTATCTGCCTGCAATCACGGGCAAGATTATGCGGGTGGTTTATCCGGGCAGTCCGTTTGATTCTGGCGGGGATGGCGCGGGTGGCGGTGGCGGGACGGATTCTGGGACGATTTCATTGGTGGTTCAGCCTTTGAATGGAGCGATTGCGGTGAATCCTTTGAATCCGCAGCCTTTGCCGGGGACTCCGGTGGCGGCGGCGGTTGGTGAGTTCAATGGTGATGGGATTGATGATCTGGCGATCATTATTACGAATGGCGTTGGAAGTCCTGGGGAGATGCATGTGTTCTTTGGTTCGGCGAACGGGAACCCGCAGGAGAGTGTGCAGCAGTATCCGTTGCCGGTGCAGCCGGTGGGGATTGTTGCGGCGACTTTGGATGGCAATGGATCGACCGATCTTGCGGTGGTGAGCAAGTTAAATGGGACGGTGGCGGGCAAGGTGACGATCTTCCATAACAATGCGACGCCGGGCACGTTCACGAATGCACAGACGATTGATGTGGGAGTGAACCCGAGTTCGATCGCGGCGGGGAATTTGTTGCCGGATGCGGGGACGGAACTGGTGGTGGCGATTGTGGGGAGCAATCCGAATGTGGATGGATCGCTGATGCTGTTGAAGAGCGGCGGGAGCGGGACGTTTACGGTGCAGCCGGGGATTATTCCGATTGGGCCGCATCCGGTGGTGGTGAAGCCGGGGACGCTGGATAATCCGCGCGATCTGTTGAGTGATCTGGTTGTTGCGCAGACGAGTTCAAACGGTGCGAATGCGAATTCGGTGGCGGTGGTGATGAACAATAACAACGGCACGTTTGCACCGGCGGTTTTCTATCCGGTTGGGCATGACCCGGCGGATTTGGCGGTGCAGGATTTGAACGGTGATGGATTGGATGATGCGGTGACGGCGAATGCATCGATTGGTGACGCGGATGGGACGATCTCTGTTTTGGTGAATGCGGCGGGTGGGAACGGTGTTTTGGCGCCGGCGGTGAATTTGCCGATTGCGGGAAGTCATCCGTATTCACTGACGGCGGCGAATTTGGATGCGCTGGCTGATCCGCAGAATCCGGATGGTGATTGGGATCTGGCGGTGCTGGTGGAGACGGGTAGCGGGACGCAGCAGCGGATACGGGTTTTGCGGAATGATACGAGCAGCTCAAATTCGACGGTGGCGCTGACGCTGTTGCCGGAGGATCCCGGTTCATCGAATGCGGATGGAGCGGTGGCGATTGTGAGCGGAGATTTTAATGGAGATGCGAGTGCGGATTTGGTGACGATCAGTGAGGCGGGGAATGGCGGCCCCGGAAGCGGCGGCGCCCCCGGAAGTGGAAGTGGCGGCGGCGGTGGCGGGAAGTCCGGCGGTGGGACGGATGGTCCGCCTCCCCCACGGCAGGCTTCGTTAAAACTGTTGCGGAATGACAGCAAGCCGGTGGTCTTGTGTGCGGCGGACATTGCGCCGCCGGGCGGCAATGGGACGGTGAATGTGTCGGATTTGCTGGCGGTGATTAATGGTTGGGGCGCGTGTGGGATGCCGTGCCCGCCGAGTTGTGCGGCGGATATCAACCATGATTGCAATGTGAACGTGAGTGATTTGCTTGCGGTGATCAGCGCTTGGGGGCCGTGCCCGTAGGCGGTGGACCCGGGGTGATGATGCGCTATGCACCGCATTATCATGCGGTGCTAATTGCCATGTGTGATGATGCACTGTGCACCGCATTATCATGCGGTGCTATGGAATTGATCGAGCGGATCAGGTTTGGCTGGTGATTGCGGAGGTGTAGTTGGGGGCTTCTTTGGTGATCTGGATGTCGTGGGGGTGGGATTCGATGACGGTGGCGCCGCTGACGCGGACGAAGCGGGCGTTTTCGCGGAGGTCATCGATGGTGCGGCAACCGCAGTAGCCCATTGCGGCGCGGAGGCCGCCGACCATTTGGTAGACGAACTCGTTGAGTGTGCCACGGTAAGGGACGCGGCCTTCGACGCCTTCGGGGACGAACTTTTTGGCGTCGGATGTTCCGCCTGCGATGGAAGCGGCGACTGCGGCCTGGCCGTAGCGATCTGCGGAGCCTGCGCCCATCGCGCCCTGGCTGCCCATGCCTCGGTAGGACTTGAAGCGGCGGCCCTGGTGGAGGATGAGTTCGCCGGGGCTTTCATCGAGGCCAGCGAAGAGCGAGCCGAGCATGACGCAGGATGCGCCGGCGGCGATGGCTTTGGCGATATCGCCTGATTGGCGGATGCCGCCATCGGCGATGACGGGGATTTCGCCACCTGCTTCTTCGCAGGCGGAGACGGCGTTCATGATGGCGGTGAGTTGTGGCATGCCGACGCCGCTGACGACGCGGGTGGTGCAGATGGAGCCGGGGCCGATGCCCACTTTGACGGCATCTGCACCTGCGGCGATGAGATCGCGGGCGGCATCGGCGGTGGCGATGTTGCCTGCGATGATGTCGATATCGTGGCGCTGGCGGATGGCTTTGACGGTTTGGAGGACGTTTTCTGAATGGCCATGGGCGGTGTCAACGACGATGACATCGACTTCTGCGGCGATGAGGGCTTCGACACGTTCCAGACCGGCAGCACCGACCCCCACTGCTGCGCCGACGCGGAGACGGCCACGGGCATCGCGGCAAGCGTTGGGGTGTTTACGCATGTTGTCGATGTCTCGCATGGTGATGAGGCCTGCGAGATTGCCTTGTTGATCGATGAGGAGAAGTTTTTCGACGCGGGCGGTGTTGAGGATGCCTTCTGCGGCTTCGAGTTTGGTATCAGGGGGTGCGGTTATGAGTGCATCGGTGGTCATCACATCGCGGACGAGGGCGGTGGCCTTTCGGCTTTCGGATTTTGGAGGTGTTGGCAGCGTTGAGAGGCGATAGCCTTGCCTGCTGATGAAGCGGAGATCACGGCGGGTGAGAATGCCGACGACTTTGCCGCGGCGTGAGCCATCTGCGGTGACGGGAAAGCCGGAGACGTTTTGTTGATCCATCAGGGCTTGTGCCTTGGCGACGGTGTCATCGGGGCTTAGGGTGATGGGATCTGTGATGACGCCGTTTTCCGAACGTTTGACCTTTGCGACTTCGCGGGCTTGTGCTTCCGGGGAGAGATTTTTGTGGATGATGCCGATGCCGCCTTCTTGTGCGAGGGCGATGGCGAGGGTGGATTCCGTGACGGTATCCATGGGCGCGGAAAGGAGTGGAATGTTGAGGCGGATATTGCGGGTGAGGCGCGTGGAGGTATCGGCCTGGTCGGGCGTGATCTGGCTGTATTCGGGAATGAGGAGGACATCATCGAAGGTGATGCCTTCGGCGACGATTTTGGAAAGACCGATTGGATTATCGAGGTGTTCCATTGAGCAATGATGACGGAGGGGGTTGGAAATGTCAACTTTGATTCGCGGGAATAGTTGAATGGACGCGGGCAAGTTGCCTGCGCTGCCCCGACTTGAACACGGGTGCGGGTAGAGGCACCTGCACCAGGGAAATTGAGGGTGACAACGGAGTGACCGGAGCGTGGGGATTCCTTGAAATGGGTGATTCTGCTACACTTTGGGGCCAGGCATTTCACGGCAAAACGGCCGTGCTAGAAGGAGTTTGATCTTGTCGACGACGAACGCGCTGGCCGAAGATGATGTAATCGCCCCGGTTCACCATGATGGAGGAACCGCTCCGGGCGAGGGGAAGAAAACGTTTCGAACGTATCTGGAAGCGGCGATCCGGCATGAGGCGTCGGACTTGATTGTGAAGGTGGATTCTCCGCCACGCATTCGGGTTCGGGGTGTGCTGAAGAGCCTGCAAACGGACATTTGCACGCCGAACCTGATGTTTCAACTGGCGCGTGATGTGCTGGATGATCATCAGTACGATATTTTCCGGAAGCACGGTCAATTCGATTTTGCGTATGACTTTGATGATGACAACCGTTTTCGCGTGAACCTGTTCATGGCGCGTGGCAAGCCATCGCTGGCGTGCCGGTTGATTACATCGAACATAAAGACGTTTGAGAATTTGTATCTGCCGCCGATTCTGGCGGAGGTGGCGTTGAGCGCGCAGGGACTGGTGCTGTTTGCAGGGGTGACGGGGTCGGGCAAGAGCACTTCGATTGCCTCGATGCTGCAATATATTAATGAGCGCAAGCGCGTTCACATCGTGACGATTGAGGACCCGATCGAGTACATCTTCAAGGATGCGAAGGCGACGATCAATCAGCGTGAAGTGGGCATAGATTGCCTGAACTTCAATGAAGCGCTGCGGGCGCTGGTGCGTGAGAACCCGGATGTGGTTTTGGTGGGTGAAATGCGCGATCACGAGACGTTTGAAGCGGCTATCCGGGCGGCGGAGACGGGTCACCTTGTGTTTGGGACGATCCATGCCTCCAGCGCGTGGCAGACGTTCGGGCGCATTTACGATCTTTTTCCGGAAGCGGAGCGTGAACAGGTGCGGAAACTGCTGGGGTACAACCTGCGAGCGATCGTGTATCAGAAGTTGCTGCCGACGCTGCGGGAGGAGATTGTGCGCATCCCGGCGGTGGAAATTCTGCTGAACACGCCGATTGTGCAGAAGTACATTCTGGAAGGTCGCGAGGGCGAACTGCTGGAAATCATCAAGAAGAGTCTGGAAGAGGGCATGGTGGACTTTACGACGGCCCTTGTGAATCTGGTGGAGAAGGAATACATTCACCACCGCGTGGCCCTGGAAGCGACGCCGAAGCCTGAGGAATTGAAGATGCGATTGAAGGGAATCTCCTGACAGTTCGGATCATGCGGCCACGACTCACCGTCTCATGCTGACTTTTCTCGCCCAACAAGCCGTGTCCGCGTACCTTCTTAGTTGGTGGAAGGCGGTGCTGATCGTTCCGCCGTTCATGGCGTGGGCGTGGCTGATTTCGTCAAAACTGGACAAGGATGCGCGGTACTTCCATCTCAATCAACGGATGTGGAATGGGATTCATCTGGGTGCCGGCCTTGCCGGGCTGGCGACGATGCTGTTCATTCCGTATTTCTTCCTGGGTTGGCCGGTGGGGATGCTGGTGGTGCTGGCACCGATCCTGGCGTACTGGTACATCCGAGATCAGAAGGCTCCGGAGGATCGCAAGTTTCGGATATCCGGTGCGGGGATCACTTCCAAGATTGCCGCAAGACGACAGGCACGCGCTTCATCGCAGGCGTTGCTTCAATTCACGGATTCCACGGGCAAATTGCGGCCAACGCCTTTGAAGGAAGAGGCGCTGTTTCCGGTGCACATGCAGGCGGAAGATGTGCTTGGGCCGGCGTTTGAGGCGCGGGTCACACGGATTGAAATTGCGGCCGGTCCTGGCGGCGGGAGCGTGGTGCAGACGATTGACGGGATTCGATTCAAACGTGAAACGATTCCTCCTGATGTCATGGGGCGGATGGTTGACTATCTGAAGGACCTTGCAGGGATGGATGTGAATGACCGACGGCGAAGACAGCAAGGTGCGTTCAAACTGCAATCACCGACCGGACATGCGGAGGTCACGATAGCCACGGCGGGTTCCTCTGCGGGGCAATCGATTCGAATTGACCTTGATTTGGCCAAGCGACTGCACAAGCCGTTTGACGGATTGGGGCTGTTGCCACAGCAGTTGGAACAGTTGCGAGTCTTTGAGCAACCGCATGAGCGGCATGGAGTGATTCTGATCGGCGCCCCGCCAGGACACGGCTTGACCACAACGGCGTACAGCTTCCTTGCGCGGCACGATGCGTACACATCCAACGTGAAGAGTCTGGAGCGGGAAATCCATGTGCAGTTGCTGGGGATCGATCAAGTGCTGTGGGACGCCAGCAATCCGGATATTGATTACGCAACGAATCTGCAATCCATGTTGCGACGCGACCCGGACATTGTGCTGGTTTCAGAGGTAAAGGATCAAGAGACGGCGAAGGTCATCACCGATCCTGGAATGAAGGGGCCACTGATCTATGTTCCGCAGCCGCTGCCAACGGTTACGGACCAGATTCGCGACTGGGTGAAGAAGGTTGGCGATGTGAAGGATGCGACGAAGAGCCTGCGAGCGGTGACCAATCAGCGATTGCTGCGAAGTTTGTGCCCGAATTGCCGACAGGCGTACGAACCGACGCCGGAGCAGATCAAGAAGTTGAATCTTCCTGCGAAGAAGGTGACGCAGTTGTATCGCGCCAGCGGCAAGGTGCAGATAAAGAACAAGATTGAAGATTGCAAGATTTGCAGCGGGACGGGGTATCTGGGGCAGACGGGCGCGTTTGAGGTGATGATCATTGATGACGAATGCCGCAAACAACTGGCTGCGGGCGATCTGAAGGCGGCGCTGGCGCATGCGCGGCGCAACAACATGTTCTATATTCAGGAAGCGGCGCTGGCAAAGGTGATCAGCGGCGAGACAGATATTGATGAAGTCGTGCGTGTGACCTCCCCCTCTGCTTCCAAGGCTGGTTCGGCGAAGCCGGGCAGCACCGGAAGCACCCCACCACCCAAGTCGGCCCCAGCCAGGTAACCCAGAATGTTCACTGTTTTCAACATTCTCATCGTCGCACTGGTTCTGCTGATCGCCTATTGGTGGGCGAACCAGGGGTTGTTCAGCGCCATTCTGCATTTGATCTGTGTCATTGTGGCTGGTGCCATTGCGCTTTCGGTGTGGGAGCCGATCATGGCGGGGTTCTTTCTGAAAGGCAGCGGTTTTGACGACTACGCATGGGGAACAATGCTCATCGGAGTATTTGCCATATCGCTGGTTGTTCTGCGCCAGATCATGGATCGCATTGCCCCGGCGAACGTTGACTTGCCACACTGGGCGAATCTTGGATTTGGATTTCCGGTGGGTGCGGCGGCGGGAATCCTGACGATCGGCATCTTTGTCATTGGCGCGGGGATGATTCAGTCCACACGAGAGTTCATGGGTTTTGCTGGTAAGGCCCGTGCAAGGAAGAGTGAAATTCTGGAAGTGAACAAACTCTGGATGCCGGTGCATTCGTGGACGGCGGATTTCTACGGTCTGTTGAGCGTTGGTTCGCTGTATCCGACGTTCAACAACACCCCGCTCTGGCAATACGAGCCAGACCTGCAATTTCAGGCGGCCTCTCTGCTGCGAGATTCCGCGGCGACGGGCCGGGCCAAGTTCAGCCTGCCGCTGAAATCGGCTCAAATTCAGGAATTTCTTATCGATCGCACCTCGCAGCGGTATCTGGCGAAGATTCGATTTGATTCAGACGCGCGTGACTTTGGCGAGCAGTTGACGCTTTCCAGTTCGCAGATTCGGCTAATTGGATCAGCAAGCGGTTCGTCCAAGGCGAAAACGGTTCATCCGGATGTGTGGACCCAGTACAGCGGCACTCACAGATTTGATGATGTCTCCCACTACATCACCAGCGAGCCAGGCCAGAGTGAGGCGACGGTGATTGTGGAGTTTCCGGGAGCGGAGTTTGGGGGCACACCTCCGAAGTTCCTGCAGATCCGCAATACTCGTTATCGCCTGCCGGCTCCGACGGAAATGACAGCCGGCGCTGGTCGGGGAAGTATCTCGACGACGACGGTTGTTTCGCTTGACCCGTCGGCCCGCAATATTCAGTCAGCGATTGAGCAAACGGTGAGCATTCGGCCGGTGAATGTCAGTACGAATCAATTGCCACCGGGTATTACGGTAACGGAATCGCGGTTTATCGATAGCGGCGAAGGTGATTTCACGACATCAGGTGGGGATCGTCCATCGCGGGCATTGATCGTGCAGGGAATTTTTGAGCCGCCTGGCACTCGCATTGTGCAGGTGGATGTAAGTCGGGAGAGCGAAGCCAATATTTTTGGCGCGGTGCAAGACAAGGCTGGCGACGGGGCGAAGTTGATGCTGGTTGATTCCAAAGGCCGCACGTATCTGCCAATTGGGTTTATCCATCAAAAGCCTGACAATCGCACAACGATCAAGGTAGATTTGCAATCGCCTTACGACACGATGAAGAAGATTCCCGCACTGCCATCGGCGGGCGGGCAGCCTCTGCGACTGCTGTTCGCGGTCACAGACGGCGAGACCATCGTGGGATTCAAGGTTGGCGAAGTAACCGTTGGCAGGTGCAATTTGACGGTGCGTGATCCGAAGGGCCCCGCGCCGCCGGAGAAACCCCCGACGGCCGGTGGCGGCGGGATGGAGAGTTAGTTCTGCTTTGCGAGACCTCGCTGGCGCGTCGGCCTGGTGAACCAAGAAAACAATTACCCGACTGGTGCGGGGGATTCTGATTTCAACATGCGCTCAATGTAGTGGATGTCGAAATCCGCTTCGATGAACTGTCGTGTTTGCATGATGCGACGATGCAGCGGGATGGTGGTCTTGATGGGGCCGATGCGAAATTCTGCCAGGGCACCGCTCATTTTGGCGATGGCTTCCTCTCGTGTGCTGCCGTGGACGATGAGTTTTCCGATCATGGAATCGTAGTTTGGCGGAATGCGGTAGCCGGCGCGAAC
>CAZWJR010000080.1:0-11347 GCA_964634655.1 uncultured Isosphaeraceae bacterium
CATCGGCGGATGAAGCAACGCTCAAACTCGGGCTAGCCGAACTGCGGATGCAGCACGACGACAAGGCGATGGCTGCGTTTGAAAGCGTCATCAGCCAATTTCCCAAGAGTCCACAAAAAGTGCAGGCAATTTTTGAACGCGGCCAAATCCTGCTGGCCCAGCAGAACTGGCAATTGGCTGCGCAAGCGTTTGGACAAATCGTTCGTGACTTTGCGGATTCGCGCTTCGCCCCGCATGCCATCAAGCATCTGGCCTCAATCGCAATGCGAAATGGCGATTTCGATCGAGCGGCGATCCTTTTCGGCGAATTGGCAAAGCGACACGCCGGAACAGATCAGCAACCGGATTCGCTCTTTCAGCAGGGCCAGGCGCTCATGGCAGCACACAAGTTCGATCAAGCCATCGCAGTGTTCTTGGATTTGGCCCAAAAATATCCAACAGATCCACAGGCGTCTGCCGCACAAGCCAATGCCGCCATCGCAATGGCAAGGCAATTGCATCATGAAGAGGCCCTCACGCTCATCAAAGACATCGAGAAACGCAACACCGTTGCCCTTGAAACATCGCTGCACGCCACGCTCTTGTATGAAAAGGCCTGGTGTCTTCGTGAACTGAAACGGCCGGACGATGCAGCACAGGCCTATCGCACTCTGATTCAATCATTTGAAGATCAGCCAATCGCAGCCAACGCCATGCTGGAACTCGCGGAACTGGAAATGGCCGCAAAGCGGCACGATCAAGCCGCCATACTGCTCACACGGCTGACATCGGAGTCCGATGGTAGCGCGATCTCACCAGACGTAAAAGCCCAGGCGACGCAGCGTCTTGCGATGTGCCAGTTTGAACGTGGCGACTTCAAATCTGCCATCAAAACAGCCGAGGCTCTCCTCGCTACCAATCTTCCATCTCCTGTGCTCAATTCCATGCACGAGATGTGCGGCGAATCGCACCTCAAACTTGGCGAAACCGCGAAAGCCATCCCGCACTTCCGTGCCGTGGTTGAAAGTCATCCCAACGATCCCGCCTCCACCACAAGCATGTTGCGATTGGGCGATTGTCTGGCAGCCGATTCTCAATGGGCACAAAGCGAAAAAACGTTTTCAGATTTCCTGAAGCGGTTTGCAACCAATGAAATGTGGTTCCAGGCGCAATTCGGGATCGGATGGGCCCTTGAAAATCAGCGGCAGTTTGAAAACGCCATCAGCGCGTACCAGAAAGTGATCGAAAAACACAACGGCCCAACCGCCGCGCGTGCCCTATTCCAGGTTGGTGAATGCCTCTTTGCTCAAACAAAGTACGAGCTGGCCGTGCGTGAGTTTCTCAAAGTAGACATCCTCTACGCCTATCCGGAATGGAGCGCCGCCGCACTCTATGAAGCCGGTCGATGCTTCGAGGCCCTCGCCAAACCGGAAGAGGCACAGAAGCAATTCCAAATTGTGCAGGAGAAGTTCTCAAAGACGCGCTGGGCGGAACTCGCCGCTCAACGACTGGCGTCGCAAACAAATGCGGGAGCCTCTGGCGGCTAATTCGGATTGACCGACTCCCAAGAATTACGGAAGGAATCCAATCGTGTATTTTAACAACTTCACCACAGTTCTTGCCCAGACCGGCACCGAATCACCGGCTCACATCAACAGCATCTTCGATTTCATGGTGAAGGGCGGGCCGATCATGATCCCCATCGGCCTGTGTTCGCTCATCGCGTTCACCGTCGTCATCGAAAGGCTGCTTTCATTGCGACGAAGGGCCGTCCTTCCGCCGGAACTGTTGCCGGGACTGCGCCCCCTGCTCGCCAGCAACACCAATCTCCAGCAGGCTCTGGACTTCTGCAAAGCACACGCCAGCGCGGCCGCCAACGTCCTTTCCGTCGCCATCAAACGTTTGGGCGAACCCGAAGAACAACTGGAAAAGCACATTCAGGAAGCCGGTGAGCGTGAAGCAATCGTTCTGCGAAAACGTCTGCGAGTCCTCTCGGTCATCGGGTCCGTCGCTCCACTGCTGGGCCTGCTCGGCACCATCACCGGAATGATCACCGCATTCCAAACCGTCGCCGCCTCCGGCGAAGCGCTCGGCCGCACCGAATTGCTCGCCAAGGGAATCTACGAAGCAATGATTACAACCGCCGGCGGGCTTGTCGTCGCAATTCCCGTGCTCGTCTGCTACCACTGGCTGTCAGCAAAAGTGGATGCACGCGTGGTGCAGATCGACCGCCTCGCAATCGACTTCATTGAGGAATTCGCCGAACCCGGGCGAGCGCCCATCAAACCAACCGCAAACGGTCACGCCGCCGAGCGCCCAAGCCGACACCCAATCCTCGAAACCGTTTCGCAATCGTGAGGAGGCAGCCGTGATAATCCGCCCTGTTTCCAATCAATCGGAAGCGATGATCGATCTCACTCCCGTGATCGACATGGTCTTCCTGCTGCTCATTTTCTTTCTCGTGGCCACCACGTTCCAGCAGTCCGAACGCCAAATGAATATCGCTCTGCCCGTGGCAAGTGCCGCAACGCCCATCAGCGCCGCCCTTCGCGAACTGGTCATCAATGTCAACGAAAACGGCCAGTGCTTCGTCGCCGGCAAGGAATCGTCAGACACTGAATTGCGCACCATCATCAGCGCCGCCGTGAAAAACAATTCGCAGCAAAAGGTAACCGTGCGCGGCGACAAACGCGCCGCCTACGCCCACATCGTTCGAGTGCTCGACATCTGCAAAACCGCCGGCATTCAGGAACCCTATCTGGACACCGTCCTTCGCGATTGACCATTCATGAAACGCCTGCTCGTCATCACCACTTTTGTGCTCGCCGTGCCGATTCTCATCGCCAGCGCTGTCGTGGCATGGCGTGCTCAACACAAACCCGCCGTGGTGTACACCGATGGCCAGACAATCCACCAACACTCCAGCACCGCTTCATTGAGACAAATTCTCTGGCTACCGCCCACAGCACTGAATGACAGAATCAACACAATTCAGGCGGAATACGAACCCTGCATCAGCCCCGATGGCCAAACACTTTACTTTGTGCGCGGCAAGGCTGGTACAAACGCAGACATTTTTGTGGCTCACCGCTCGATAGATCACAGCGGTACTTGGAACGATCCCGAACCGCGTACCACCATCAACTCCGCCGATGATGAATTGGGTCCCGCGATTTCGAGCGATGGTCTCATTTTGTACTTCTACAGCAACCGGCCCGGCGGACTCGGTGGCTATGACCTCTGGCGATCACAGCGAACCGATTCCGGCTGGCAAACGCCACACAACCTCGGGCAAACCGTCAACACAGAATTCAACGAATACAGCCCCGCCCTTTCACCCGATGGCTCGCGCCTGTATTTCGCTTCAAACCGTCCGCAGCCGGGCGATCCACCATCTCGCGCCAAAACTTCCTGGCCCGCAACGTTGCGAGAGAACACGTATCGGCGAGATTACGATCTCTTCCTCTCGCTGGTCATCAACGATGAACCGCAACCCGCAGCAGCCCTGAACACACTCAACACTACGTGGGACGAAGGATCGCCCGCGTTCAGTCCCGCTGGTGACTTCCTCTACTTTTCCTCCAATCGAGTTGGGGGCCACGGCGGATTCGACCTGTACCGCTCGCGCCTCCTGCGTGGCGATCACCTTGCCGCAGAGAACATCGGCGTTGAAGTGAACACCGCGGCCAACGAATTGGATCCAGCCTTGAGCATGGGTGGATTTGCCCTGCACTTCAGTTCCGATCGGCCAACCTCCCTCGCCGCCAATACCGCCGAACCCGATTACAACCTCTACCAAACAATGTCGCGGGAAGTCTTCGGCGAGGATGAAGCCCGCGAGCCATTGGTCGATTGGGCATCCCTCGCAAGGGCGATCCTGCCAAGTCTCCTCTGGCTGTTGCTCGGGTTGCTGGCATTGCTCGCACTGGCAGCGCTGATAAGAGGCATGCAATCCCGGCGGATGAGTCTAATGGCCCGCTGCCTAATGGCGTCCCTCATCGCTCACCTCATTCTCATGATCCTGCTCACGTTCTGGCAGGTGACCACATCGCTGACAAATGCACTTCACGAAGGCGGCTCCAAGATCACCATTGCATCCAATGCGGCAAGCGATGAACTAGCCGCGCAGATTCGCAGTGGATCGACCGAAACAACGTTTGAGTTCGCCGCCACTCCGACATCGCGCGCCGCAACGGACATTCCGACGAGCAGCGAAACCGCGCTCACCCAGCTCGACGCCCAGCCCACCGCCGCTCCTGCACCCAATCCCATCGAGTTTGCTGCAAATCCATCGGAATCTGAACCCGTCGAAACCCGTCCACTCCCACTGCTCGCACACGAAGTTGCGGTCATGCAGATAGTCGAAGCACCCGCACCAAGCGCCGAAGCGCCAACCACCGCCGCCGAGCCAACACCAGATAACTTTCAAGCTCCACAACTCTCCAGCAGCCGAAAGTCCGAAACGGCACCGACCCCGATCGAGCCGCAACCTGCGTTGGCAATCTCAATCCCGGTGGAAACAACCGGCAACTTTGAACTGCCCGCAACGCGCTTTGATACGGCAACCATCGCCGAGTCCACTCCTCCCACGTCCCAACAAACCAAACTCGACGCAGCGATTCCCAATTCCGCTGCCCTTTCAAAGTCCGCAACAGAAATCGCAATCCCATCAGCCCAACCAGTGCAGGTGGCAGAAGCGTCCACCACACCAAAGCATGAGACCGTGTACACAAGCAAACGCGTCATCGCCCCCACTGCTTCAAATGCACAAACAAGCGCAACATCGCCACTCGGCCAAACCGTGCAATTGAATCCTGAATCCACCAGCACCGCCATCGGCGCAGCAGCCACCGATTCGGCAGCAATCTCATTCGAGCCGCACATGTCCGGCGATGGTTCTGCCAACCTGCAAACATCTCCAACCCCTACGGAATTTGCAAGAGCAAGCGAATTCACGCTCCCCGCCTTCGTCCCCGATTCAGGCAGCTCCACAAAAGCCCCGCCGGTCGAACCCTTCGCACAGCGGCGTGAGGAAAACCGCAAAGACATACTCGAGAAAATGGGCGGCAGCGAAGCCACCGAACGCGCCGTCGCACTGGCCTTGAAATGGCTTGCCGCGCATCAAAATGAAGATGGCCGATGGGCTGCCAAAACCTTCGATGACAATTGCGGTCAGTGCAGTGGCGCTGGCAAGTTCAACAATGACATGGCAACCACCGCCCTGGCCATCATGTGCTTTCTCGCTTCTGATCACACCCATCGCAAGGATGGCGGGTATCGCACCCTCGTCGATCGCGGTTTGACCTGGCTTCTTTCTCATCAGAAACCCGATGGCGATCTGCGCGGTGCCGAATCAATGTACAGCCACGGCATCGCAACCATTGCACTCGCCGAGGCATACGGCATGACGCACGATGAAAAACTACTCGAACCCGTGCGCAAAGCCGTGGCCTTCATCGTCGCCGCAAGGAATGAATCAACCGGCGGGTGGCGCTACGAACCCGGTCAAGCGGGCGATACTTCCGTCCTCGGCTGGCAGGTCATGGCATTGGTTAGCGCCAAGCGCGCTGGCATCACCGCACCGCAAGAAACATTTGAATCGGCGCGGAGTTGGATGGAATTGGTAAGCGGCAATCAATCGGGTCAGTACGCGTATCAACCCGGTCAGCGACCAACTCCATCCATGACGGCCGAGGGAATGTTCGTGCAGCAATTGCTGGGTTCAACTCCTGAACAACCCCATATGCGTGCATCAGCACAGTACCTATTGAGGAACCCGCCACGTTGGACCAAAGGTGCCAGCACCTACTACTGGTATTACGCCACCCTCGCCATGTTTCAGAATCAAGGCAGCGAATGGCAGGAATGGAACGCCGCCGTCAGCCGCCAACTGCTGGACAATCAGCAAACCAACGGCAACGCTGCCGGCAGTTGGGATCCCATCGACAACTGGTCCAAAATCGGCGGCAGGGTCTACCAAACCGCGCTCTGCACGCTAAGTCTGGAAGTTTACTACCGATACCTCCCAATGTACGGCCGTGCCCAGGCCCATTGATCGCGGCGATTCCGCAACGAATCGCCGATTGATAAACACTGGCCGCTGATCGCTCAACTTGCCATATGATGACCGGTGCAAAGCGTCCGCTTCACCGCCACTATTCTTGCAAGGAACAAGCCATGTCAAAAGCCGTTGTCGATCCAAATGAACTAAGACGCTTTGCCAATGATTTGAAGCGGTTCAACGAAACGCTGACCAATCAAATGTCCGTGTTGCATGGCAGACTTGTGGGTCTGGGCCAGACATGGCGGGATCAGGAACACAACAAATTCGCCGAAGAGTTTGAGCAGACCATGAAAGTGCTGGCAAGGTTTGTGGAGTCCGCAGACAAACACATTCCATTCCTCGTGCGCAAGGCTGAACGCGTGGAAGAATACTTGCAGCAAAGGTAACGACTTTTGGCAGAGTACGCCCGTGTAACTTCCATCGATGCAATGCGGCGATTCAAGGCCGCGCTGGCCGATTTCGGCGAGGCCGCAGGTTTGGCCTTGAGCGAAGCACAATCCGATGTCCAGCGCACCGTCGGCTGGCTCACTAACGATCGCATGGTTCACTGGAAGCACGAACTCAAAAGGCGCACCGAGCGGCTGAATTTGGCGAAAAGTGAATTGTTTCGCAAACAACTCGAATCAAACGACACTCGAACCTCCGCCGTTGTGGAAAGAAAGAATGTCCAAAAAGCCGAGGCGCTGGTTCAGGAGGCCGAACAGAAAATCGCCAATGTGAAACGATGGAAAGCGGTGCTGGAGCGGGAACTCATGTTGTTCCGCGCACAATGCTCGCAGGTATCAGGTGTCGTCTCCGCTGATGTGCCCGCAACAATCGCCCGGATGGACAAGATGATTAGCAGTCTGGAGGCCTACATTTCCATTGCCGCACCAACCGGTCGCGCACCCGGCTCCTCAGGTTCCGCCACCGAAGTCGCCATGGAGAATGTGTTTGCCGAACCATTGCCATCAGAGCAGGGCAAGGCAGGCGGCTCATTTTCCGGGACAAGTGCCGCAGCCGGACGGGAGGATACAACATGAGTCTTGCCGTCGGTCGAGCCAAATTGGTCGGTGCATTGAAAGAACTCATGGTGAAATGGGATCGCACCAAGGAAACCTGGGACGATCCCATGAGCCGCGCCATGGAGGATCGCGTGCTCAACCCGCTCGAACCGAAGATTCGGTCCGCAGCAATCGCCATGGAGAAAATGGGCGAATCATTGGCCAGAGCGCGCCGAGACTGCGAGTGATCCGACTCCCATGGCGGCCTTTGCCTTTTAGTCCTGAAAACCGTTTCTCAAATCAGTGGGGCCGGCGTCGCTGCCGGCCTCTCCTGCGCGATATCGCCGGTCCGCATCGCTCTCCACGACTGGTCCGTTCCGACCAATCGAATTGGGCCTTTGGCCTCTGTTTCGATATCCTTATCCTGTGACTGATTCCGCCCAGCCCGCCGCCTTGGTGCCTTCCGCGCGGCCGTCTGTTTTTTCCATGAACGGCCTGCCACCCGCGACCGATCGTCAGCGCGCCGCCGTGCGCGAACTGCTGGCCCTGCTGGCCGATCGCTCCGTCGCCGAGGTGCAGATCAAACAAATCTACGAATCCGCGCGCGAGGAATTGGAGCGCGAATACAACGCCAAGAGTCAGGCGGCGGAGAAACAATACGAGAACTCGCAACGTCACACGGAACGCAATTTCCGCACCAAGGCCAGGCAGATGAAGTCGGAGTTCGAAACCGAACTATCACGACTGGAATTGGAATATGAATCATCACTCGCCCGCATCGCTGAAAAGGCGGAAGTCAACGAGAAAGCGACCAAGAACGCGCTGCAGGAAGCAATCTGGCTGACGGAAACCGTTTACGAAGCGACCGAACCACAACCGCGCGAGCAATACTCCCAGGCATGCAAGGGGATCGACGGCAAACTGGAAGAACTGCAGACCACGCAGGAGAAGGCCGTTGCACTCCTCAAACGGTATCGACAGCGCATTCCCGTTGCGGAATCGATGGGCACAGCAGCCGCTCCCGCACCCCCTGCCGCCTCAACGCTTGAGGAAGTCATCAAGTACCTGGATGAGCGACTCGATGATGCAAAGGCTCGGCTGTTACGCCTTGAGAAAATGTTCATTCCAAGATTGTTCCATCTGTTCGGCGCAACGCTCTTCATCCTTTGCGTGATCGGTGTTGCCGTGGTGATCGGTCGCTTCATGCGCGGCTGGCACGCCGGTGCAACCATGTGGTTGGACGCCGGAATAGGTGCCACTGCTGCGATGGCAATGCTGGCGGTCATGTACGCAATCGCCCGAACGCACATAGCTCATTTGTACGCCCCGCTCTCTGCTGATGTCGCTTCTGCTCGCATGGGTGCCGAAACCGGCAGACAACTCGCCGAGGCACAGCGAGATCGCCACGCCGCTGAATTGATCGCCAAGCGCGACAAGGACCTGAAAGACGCCCATGAAAAATACGAACCAATTCTGGATGAGATCAATGAACGCCGCGCGTTTCACATAGCGAAGTTCCACGAACGATTCCCGCGCGAAATCGCAGAACTCAAGCGGAAGTTTGAAGGCGAAAAACAGGCCGTCG
This sequence comes from uncultured Isosphaeraceae bacterium, assembly GCA_964634655.1. Classification (GTDB taxonomy): domain Bacteria; phylum Planctomycetota; class Phycisphaerae; order Phycisphaerales; family SM1A02; genus CAZWJR01. Next base: position 8,612 of record CAZWJR010000080.1, read on the forward strand.
ATGCGGAATTTCAATCCCTCCTTGCGCAGATGCAGCAAAAGCATGAACAGGAAGCCCGAGACGCAGAAACTCGCTACACAGCCAACATGAAGTAAGTCCGCGATCGCTATGAAACCGACTGGAGCGCGCTTGAAGAACGCTGGAACGGTGGCATGGCAAGGGTGTACACCACGCTCAAGGACGTCATCGCAGAAAGCCAGCGGCTGTTTCCAATGTGGAATGATCCATCATGGAAGACTTGGCGCCCGCCGTTTGAATTTGCCCCAATCGTGCGTTTTGGGCAGATGCGCGTGAACCTGAACCAAATCCCTGGCGGCATTCCACAGGATGACAGGCTCATCGTCCCCGGGCCGCTGGACCTCTCCATCCCCGCAATGATGGCGTTCCCGAATCTCTGCTCCATGGTGATCCACGCTGGCAACGAGGGCCGCGATGAAGCCGTGCGGGAATTGCAGACCGTCATGTTCCGGCTGCTCACAACGCTGCCGCCGGGCAAGGTGCGCTTCACCATTATCGATCCCGTCGGCCTTGGCCAGAACTTCGCTGGTTTCATGCATCTGGCAGATTACGACGGCGCGTACGTAACCGACCGCATCTGGACCGAAGATCGGCACATCGAGCAACGCCTGCTCGATCTGACCGAACACATGGAAAATGTGATTCAGAAATATCTGCGCAACGAATACGAAACCATCGGCGAGTACAACATTGACGCCGGTGAGATTGCCGAACCGTTCCGTTTTTTGGTAATTGCCAATTTTCCGGTGAACTTCAGCGAAACCGCGGCCCGCCGTCTTGCGAGCATCATCAATAGTGGAGCCCGCTGCGGTGTGTACACCCTAATCACTGTGGATACTCGCCAGCCGATGCCGCCGGGCATTCAGTTGCGCGATCTTGATCGCAACAGCGTCAAACTGGTGTGGGAAAAAGATGGCTTCGTTATGAAGGATGATGATTACGCCCCCTTTCCCCTCACCGTCGATGAGCCGCCAAATGAGGACTTCGTCACGGAGAAACTGCACCTCATCGGCGAAGCCGCCAAGGATTCCAGTCGTGTCGAAGTTCCGTTCGATGTCATCGCACCGGAACCCGACCAATTATGGAGCCGCCAGACCACCAACGATCTGCGCGTCGCGCTCGGCCGGGCCGGAGCAACAAAACTTCAGCACCTCATTCTCGGTGTCGGAACTTCCCAGCACGCGCTGGTCGCAGGCAAGACCGGCTCCGGTAAATCAACGCTGCTCCACGCGCTCATTACCAACCTCGCACTCTGGTACAGCCCGGATGAAGTGGAGTTCTACCTCGTCGACTTCAAGAAAGGCGTCGAATTCAAGACCTACGCCACACATGAACTTCCTCACGCCCGCGCCGTTGCCATTGAAAGCGATCGTGAATTCGGCTTGAGCGTCCTCCAACGGCTGGATGCGGAACTCAAACATCGCGGCAACCTCTATCGCGACCTCGGCGTGCAGGACCTCGCAGGCTACCGCCGCTCCGGCCATCCGGAAAAACTTCCCCGCACGCTCCTGATCATCGATGAATTCCAGGAACTCTTCATTGAAGATGACAAATTGGCACAGGACGCAGCACTCCTGATGGACCGCCTCGTCCGCCAAGGCCGCGCGTTCGGCATGCACGTTCTGCCCGGTTCTCAAACCCTTGGCGGGGCATATTCGATGGCCCGCAGCACCATCGGCCAGATGGGCGTCCGCATCGCGCTCCAGTGCAGCGAGGCGGATTCTTACCTGATCCTAAGCGACGACAACGCCGCCGCTCGTCTGCTTTCTCGTCCCGGCGAGGCAATCTACAACGACGCCTCCGGCATGCTCGAGGGCAACAACCCATTCCAGATCGTCTGGTTGCCGGATGAAAAACGCGAACAATGCCTCATCAAAATCGCCGCAATGGCCAAGGAGCGTGGCATTCGCCGTTCCGAAACCCAGATCGTTTTTGAAGGCAATGTCCCAGCGGAGATTTCCCGCAATCATCTGCTGGTCGATCTTCTGCGATCACCAAAATGGCCCGAGGCCCCCGCCGCTTCCAGCGCGTGGCTCGGCGAGGCCATCGCCATCAAGGACCCCACCGCCGGCGTCTTCCGCCGCCAATCGGGCAACAATCTCATGATCGTCGGCCAGCGCGAAGAAGCCGCCCTCGCCATGATGGCCACCGCACTCTTCAGCCTGGCCGCCCAGCACAAACCCGGCACCGCCAAGTTCTATGTTTTCGATGGAAGCCCGGCAGATTCCCCCACCGCCGGCTATCTGGAGCGAATTGCCGCCCTGCTTCCGCATCAAGTTCAAGTCGTCCCCTATCGCGATGTGCCAACTGCGATCAATGAAATTGCTGTCGAATTGGAACATCGCCAATCCGGCACCAAGGCCACGCCCGGTTCGGATCACGATCCACACTCACCAACCTTCCTGTTCATCTATGGCCTGCAACGTTTCCGCATGTTGCGGCAGGATGAGGATTTCGGCTTTTCATCATCCAGTTCCCCCGACGAACCTCCCAAGCCGGAGAAGCAGTTCGGCTCCATCCTGCGAGAAGGTCCGCACCTGGGCATCCACACGCTCACATGGTGCGATACGGTCAACAACCTCAACCGGTCGCTGGATCGCCAGGGCCTCAAGGAGTTTGAGATTCGCGTGCTGTTCCAGATGGGCGCGACGGATTCCAGCAACCTCATCGATTCGCCGCTGGCGTCCAAACTGGGCATGCACCGTGCGCTGTTCTTCA
>CAZWJR010000081.1:0-8793 GCA_964634655.1 uncultured Isosphaeraceae bacterium
TTCACCCTCCCCCCACCCAACCTTGACCCCCAACCCACCCCACGCCATAATCCTTTGTTCTCCCAACACGGCCTTCGGCCTCGCACGCGCGGGGTGGGTGCCGTGACTTTCACGGCCAGCCCCGACGACACGGGCCTCTCCGTTACATTCCGCCACTCAAAAGGCGGACAGTCGCAACCGGTAGGGTTTCATGCGGCTGATAGATTCATATTGCTTTGCACGCCCCCCAGGATCGTATGTTTTGCAAGCGTTGTTCAAGTTCGATCAGCAGGCCCGTTTCCGCTTCACCAATGCGGTTTCTCGGCTTGGAATTCACCGCAGAGATACCCGCAGCGACGGGTCGCCTCCATACGCAGAGCGGTGCTTTCACTTTTTTCTCTCTGCGCATTTGCGGTGAGATTTCCTGATCGGCCTAACCAACATCGGTCTACTTCCGTTCGCCGTGTCGTCCTAAACGCTGGCCGCAACCCTTGTGAAAGGGATTGCCGTGCCGCTTCTTTTTGCTCTCTCACCATTAGACCCCGTCATCGCGGTGCCCGTCGGCATCGTCGGCGGCCTTCTCCTCGGCTGGGTCGTCTTCAGCCTCATCCCGCGCCGCACCATCCGCTCCGCCAAGGTGGAAGCCCAGCGCATCACCGAGACCGCCGCAAGGGAAGGCGATGCCGCCCGTCAGCGCGTCGAACTCGAAGCCGAGAAGAAAGCCAGCGAACGCCGCAACACGCTGGACAAGGAAATCGCCGACGCACTCGCCGAACTCAAAAAAGACCAGGCCCGCATCGCCAAGCGCGAAGACACACTCGACCGCAAACTCGAAGACCTCGGCAACCGCGAAAAGGCCCTCGACAAACGCGATTCCCAGATCAAATCACGCGAAGCCGAAACCGAATCCATTCGGCAGGAAACCGAAAAATCCCGCACCGAAGTCAAGAAGCGCCTCCAGTAAATCTCCGGCCACACGCCCCAGCAGGCCATGGAACTCTTCATGGAAGAAGTGCGGCAGGAATCCACCCACGATGCCGCCGTCCTCACCCAGAAAATAATGGAAGATGCGGAAGTGAACGCGCGCTCACGCAGCCGCGAAATCACGCTCCAGGCCATTCAGCGTTTCGCCGCGGAGCACGTCGCCGATACCACCGTCCGCGCCGTCAAGATTCCATCGGATGACATGAAGGGCCGCATCATCGGCCGCGAAGGTCGCAACATCCGCGCTCTGGAGAAAGCCACCGGCGTGGATATTCTCGTGGACGATACGCCCGGCGTCATTGCCGTCAGTTGCTTCGATCCCATCCGCCGCGCCATTGCCGGCGAAGCGTTGCAGAAACTCGTTGCTGATGGCCGCGTCCATCCTTCCCGCGTGGAAGAAATTGTCGAGCAGGTGCGCAAGGACATGGGCGAGCGCATCATCAAGGCCGGCAACGATGCCGTCGTGGAAGCCAACATCCGCGGCCTGCATCCCAAGATCACCGAAGCCATGGGCAAACTGCACTTCCGCACCAGTTACGGCCAGAACGTGCTGCGTCACTCCATCGAGGTCGCCTACATCAGCCAGATCATCGCCGATCAACTCGGCCTCGATGCAGGCCTCGCGCGCCGCTGCGGTTTTCTCCACGACATCGGCAAGGCGATGGATCATGAAATGGAAGGCGGCCATCCCGCCATCGGTATGGAGTTCGTCCAGAAATACGGCGAGAAATCCAACGCCGTCCTCAACGCCATCGGCGGCCACCACGGCGACATCGAACCCACCACGCCCTACACGCCCATCGTCATGGCCGCAGACGCCATCAGCGGCGCACGCCCCGGTGCAAGGCGTGAATCAATGGAAATGTACATAAAGCGTCTGGAACAACTCGAAGCAATCGCAAGGGAACAAGGCGGCGGTTTCGTCACAGAAGCCCACGCCATCCAGGCCGGCCGCGAAGTCCGCGTGATCGTCGACGCCAAACGAGCCAGCGATGCCGATGCCTACGCCATGGCCACCAACATCGCCAAGAAGGTGGAAGCCGAAATGACCTTCCCCGGCGAAATCAAGGTGACGGTGCTGCGCGAGGTACGAGCAGAAGCAACAGCGCGGTAGGTAATATCACCCGCCTACTTCGTACGGCGATTCAACCGCGCCAGCCAGGTTGGAGCCGAGAGCAGCAGCAGATAGGGCACCAGCACCATCAGCGCAAGCCAGAACTGCGCCCACGTGCGGAACACAATTGCAGACAGAACCAGGCCGATCACAATCGCGCCGACAATGAATCGGAAAATGATCCAACCGCTGCGTCGTTGTGCAAGCGTAAGAGTCGGTTGTGTCAATTCAGTATCAGTCACTTGTTGATTCATTCATGCGCTCTTGCTTCGGTTCACGAATCATTGCCGCTGTAATGCAAGATCATAGCCCCACGACCACGCGACATCGTCGAGCAATGGATGAATTTGCTTTGTTTTGCTTGCGAAAACGCTCGTGATTGCCGACTGCATTGCAGAATTGAATCGCGGTTGAGGCGATCGCCCGATGCGAGTAAGGCATGTCACTCAATTTGAGTACGGAAGAACTAATCCGGAGTGGTATGTCAAGTGAAATCACCGCGCGGTGATTTGTTTGTGACACCACGTTGTGGAATTTCCGGGAATGATGGAACACGCAGCGATAGACTCAAATGATCGATGTGAAACGATTGAACTGTCGCGATGTGTAACACGCTGCGGAGAATCGCTCATTGATTGCCATGCAAAATCCATAGATCGCATTCAATGGCGCATGGAACACAAACCAAGGAGGCAGAATGTCCAGTCACAAGCATGTCGCTCTCGTCATTGCCGGGTTCGTTCTTACCACGACAACTTCGGTGTTGGCGGATTTCGTCGGTCAAACACCTCTTGGGCCACTCACGGCTGGCATGTCGGTCACCGGCACCACCAGTGGAGCCAGAGATCTCAACGACGGTTGGGACAGCGGAACCCACATCTTCGATATTTGGAATGGCGGCGATCACGTTTACGGCTTGAATTGGCTCGGCGGCGATATCCATCTCACGCTGACTTCGCTTGGCGGCAGTGACAATGACCTGTTCCTGTATGTACCCGGTAATCTGGATACTTCCAGTATCTACTCATTGCGCGGTAGCGACGATGTGGTTGAACTGCTCAACGCCGATGCCGGCTTGTACTACATCATTGTCGACTCGACCGTCTTTAGCGAAGGCGATTACCGGCTCGATGTCGCGGCAATTCCGGCTCCCGGCGCGATAGCGGTGTTTGGCATGGCGCTGCTAGGCGGCCGTCGTCGTCGTGGCGCAATGTGATTGGCTATTGTTATTGCAGACATCCAGCCTCTTCCGGAAATGATTTTCCGGGAGAGGTTTTGTTTTGAAATGAGAGGTCGTGCGATGAGAGGGATGGGTGCATACAACGGCCGCTGGCGAAATGCCTAGGCAGTCGCGTTCTTTGGTGTCGTAGTCGCGGCATTGCCAACGATTCGCACTTCCACCGGCTTGAGGCTATCCAGATGCACATCGCGCTGCGGGTAAGCGATGGTAATGTTGGCCTCGCGGAACAATTCATCTATGCCATATCGCACGTTGCTTTGCAAATGACGAAGGTCCATCGGCTGCGAGATGTTGGTCCAGAAGAGCACTTCAAACATCAGCGCGTTGTCACCAAAATCGTTGAAGAGCACGGAGATGCCTTTTTCCTTGATGACGTTTTCCTGTGTTTGGACAGCCTGTTGAACGAGTTCTGCGATTTTTCTGGTGGGTGAGCCGTAGGCCACGCCAACGGTGACGGCGGCGCGGATATCGGTATCGCCTAGCGTCCAGTTGACGACGGGGTTTTCCAGAAAATAACTGTTGGGAACCATGACGTCGACGCCATCGAACCGACGGATGCGTGTGCATCGGTTGCCAATGTCTTCGACCCGGCCGCGGTTTTCTCCCACTTCCACAATATCGCCAAGTCGAATGGGTTTCTCGGTCATGATGATCAAGCCGGAGATAAGGTTGTTGAAGAGGTTCTGCGCGCCAAAGCCGACGCCGATGGCCAGCGCTCCGCCGACAACCGTGAACGCGGTCATGGGAATGCCCGCGATGGGCAGGGCGATCATGGCGATGATGGAGACGAGGATGTAGAAGAGGATTTTCTGAATGGCGGCCGCACCGTGGCGATCAATTCGATCGAACCGCATGAAGCGATGGCCGACGATGATCGAGAACCTGCGAGAGAGCCATGTGCCCAGGATCAGCACAAGGAGGGCGATCACAATCTGGTTGAGGCGGATGGTGGAATCGCCGACGTTGAACAATTCCGCATGCCAGATGTTGCGAAGGGTCTGAAGCCAAGGCTGCGAGGCCTCAACAGGCACGGGAACGGTGGAATCCGGCCAGATGGGTGAGGGCGCGGCGATGGCGTTTGCCGCGAAAACGGCAACAGCCGCGAGGCTGAGTGTTCGCTGAAGAAACTGCTTGATCATGCCATGTGCTTTGTCGATGTGCCGTGGACGGATAATTCCGCGCCCAAAGAGAGGAACGCAGAAAAAAGATTGTCATCCATGGTACAGCGATTCGGCGACGCCAGCCATCGCCTGCGATGACCAAATTGAACAGCATCGAGTAGCGCCTGTCGAAGCGAAGTGTTCAGAACTTGATGATCACGCCTTCGGCCTTGAGTTGTTCAATGAGGGCTTGCAGTTCTGTCAGGGTGCGGTTGAGGCGAGTCGCTGCATCATCAAGTGAGTTGTAGAGATCAGGATTGTTGAGCAGCAAGCCAGCGGTGCCTTTGCCGTCATTGGCCTGCTTCGCGAGGCGGCGTACTTCCTCGAGCGTGCCGGCAACGGTATCGAGAACGGGCAAGAGGCGTTTGGTTAGATCGCTGGTGTTGGTCTGGAGGGAATCGGCAAGTTTGACGTAGCGGTCAATGGCAGTGGTGGCCTGATCAATCAGGAGGGACGCTTTGTGGACGGCTCCGCGCGCATCGGTTCGCAGTTGATCATCATCGAGGAAGGAATTGGCCAGTGCCAAACCGTGTTCGGCTTCATCCAGAACAGTGTTGAGGCGGGCAATGGCGGTGCGGAGGTTGGGCTGCTCACCTGAGGTGAGTTCCGCGGGAGTTTGGGCCTTCATCATGTCGTTCATGTTCTCGCCCATCTTGACGAAGGTGTCGCTCAACTTGTTGAATCGCTCGAGTGAGTCCATGAGCGGCTGCATTCGTTTATCGAGTTGCTCGGTGAGTTCAGAGAACATGCCGCCACGGATGGGGCCGGAGATTTCCGCCTTGCCGTCATCTGCCAGCGGAGCGGCGGCAAGTTCATTCTTGGAACGAAGTTGAAGCACGGCGGTGGCGCCGATGAGCGGCACGGAGACAAAGGGTTGAACATCGGATGGCAGTTTCGTGCCGTCATCAATCAGGATGGCAATGCGCACCGGGTACGCAGGATTGGATTGGGAGGTGACGGAATCCACCAGACCGATTGGCACGCCATGAAACTCTACAGCAGCGCCGGCCCGCAGACCGGAGCCATTGTCGGTATTCAGGACGAGTTGGTATCGCTTATGAACGAAGAAGTCGAGTTCGCCAAAGAACATGAGCAGGCCGGAGAGTCCAAGCAGAGCGACAATGGACGCCAGGCCGACGAGAAAATTTCGCATTGCGGGTGTCATAGGCGGGCTGGTTCGAAAGTTGGATTCATGATTTGTTCATGCCCTTGATGCCGGCGAGATCGGCTTCACTGGCCTCGCCGCGGAGAAAATGCCGGACGATCGGATCTTCCGATGCTCTTAACGCATCCGGCGTGCCGTGGAATGCGACATGGCCTTCGTGAAGCATGATCATCTTATCAGCGACTTTGAAGGCGCTGATCAAATCATGTGTGACCACGATGCTGGTAACGCGCAATTCCTTTTCCAATTTGAGGATAAGTTCGTTGATGACATCGGAGCGAATGGGGTCCAGGCCGGTGGTGGGCTCATCATACAGAATCACTTTGGGCTCAAGGACGATGGCCCGGGCCAGGGCCACGCGCTTGCGCTGCCCGCCGGAGAGGTCGGCGGGCATTTTGTCGATGATCTCGGCAAGGCCGACCATGGCCAGGGTCTGTTGAACCTTTGCCTGGCGTTCTTTCTCGTTCAGGTCGGTGTGTTCTATCAGCGGAAACTCGATGTTCTCGCGAACGGTCATGGAGTCGAACAGCGCGCCTTGCTGAAAGAGGAATCCGAATTGCTGGCGAACGGGGCCGAGGCGAGATTCGCTAAGCTGATCGACACGGGTGTTCTCAAACCAGACTTCGCCTCGATCGGGTTTGAGCAGGCCCACGATGTGCTTGAGCATCACGCTTTTTCCGCAGCCGCTGGGTCCCATGACGACGGTGCATTCACCGGCGGGAAAATTGATCGAAAGGTCGCGCAGCACAGGGACGCGGCCAAAGGATTTTTCCAAATGCACAAGCCGAACGATGGGTTGGCCGGGTTGCGATTGGCTACCCACGGCGGGTTGCATCGAATTGGCAGGCTGCGTATCCGCCAGCGCTTGGGAGGCGTTGGTTACGCGTTGCATTGCTGGTCCAAGTTCAGGTGAGGCATGAGGTGGATCACGACCCTTTTCCGTGGTCTCTTGTTTGGTTGCCGGACCTATGATCGTACCAATGAAAACCCAGCCCCGTGTTGAAATGCCGTACGACGGACGCCTGTTCAAGGTGAAGGTGCTGTCGTGGACGGATGAGCATGGGCGCTCGGTGAAGAAGGAAGTAATTGAACATCCCGGTGCGGTGCTGATTGTGCCGGTGCTGGATGCAACGACTGTTGTGATGATTCGCAATGATCGCGTGGCGGTGGGAGAGCGATTGTGGGAGTTCCCGGCAGGGAAATTGGAGCCGGGCGAACGGCCGGAGACAGCAGCGGCGCGGGAATTGGAAGAGGAAACCGGCTTCAAAGCAGTTCGGATCAGGAAGATTTGCGAGTTCTACACTTCGCCGGGGTTTACGAATGAGTTGATGCATGCCTTTGTCGCCGAGCAATTGACTTTTGTGGGTCAGAAACTGGAAGTGGGTGAAGAGATTGAAACCGCAACCGTGCCCGTGAACGAAGCAATCAGCATGGTTCACGATGGCAGATTGCGAGATGGCAAATCCATAGCGGCATTGCTGATGTGGCAGAGCGAGGAAATAGGCTCTGGAGGCAGCACATGAGTTGGCAGGAGCGAGATTACGGCACCGATGACGGGCGCGGCATGGGCCGGCCGGGCGGCGATTGGAGCGGTGTGCGGCCGACGCTGGATAATCCGGTGACGTGGTCGTTGCCGATGGGGCGGTTTGCCGGGGTCACTGTGCGCATCCACTTGTTTTTCATCGTGTTCATCATTGTGGAGATCCTGCAGGCGATCGCGCCACCAGCCCAGGGCGTTTCCACTCCCTTGAACTGGTACTTGACGCTCGTGATGGTTGGATCGCTATGGGTGATGGTGCTGTTGCATGAATTCGGCCATGTGGCGGCGTGTCGAAGTGTTGGCGGAGATGCCAACGAAATCCTGATGTGGCCGCTGGGCGGTTTGGCATACTGCATGCCGCCGAATCGGTGGAAAGCGCACCTGATCACGGTGATTGGCGGGCCGGCGGTGAATGTGACTTTCCTGGTCATCATCACGCCGATGCTGGGGCTGATGACCGGGCACTGGAAAGATGTGGCGATACCGAATCCGTTTGATGGATTCGTTGGCATATTCCATGTGCAGAATCAATGGTCGCTGCTGGCGTTGTATCTGTTCAATCGGATGAACATGATCATGCTGCTGTTCAATCTGCTGCCGATGTTTCCCATGGATGGCGGGCGAATTCTGCAGGCGGTGTTGTGGCGATGGATGGGGTACTCACGCTCCATGCGGATTGCGGTGCGGATCGGTTACTTCGGGGCGATCGGGCTGGCGATTTTCGGGCTGGTGACGACCAATCCGTGGTTGATCGGCATGGCGTTGTTTGGCGGGTTCACGTGCTACGTGACGTACAAGCAACTGCAGTGGACCGACAGCCAGATGGGTTACGGTTCTGATGAGTTCGCAATGAGCCTGCATCAGGGAGTGGAAGAGGAGGAATCGCCGGTCCGGTCGGCGGCGGCGAAGCGGGCGGAGCGGCAGGCATTGCGGGAGGAAGAGGAAGCCCGGGAAGTGGATCGCATTCTGGAAAAGATAGCGCAGAGCGGCATCGACAGTCTTAGCCGCACCGAACGCGGAATTTTGAAGCGTGTGACCGAGCGCAAGAGGCAGCAGAAGTAAACCCGATTGCCGTGTACGATTGACGCTTTGGAATTTTGAGCGTACGAAGGGCAATAACGAACGATCTGACATGGGCATTCAGGACCGCCACTACTACCGTGAGACCAATCCGGGCCGCCGTTCCGGCGGAATTGCCGGCATGCGCATGTGGACCATAAACACGTGGATCATCGTGCTGTGCGTTGGTGTGTTTGTGATTGATCAACTGGCCCCGCTTCAGTCGTTGAAGCCGGTTCCCTTCACTTCGGACTTGCCGGTGGCGGTGCAACTTCAATTGGGCGCGGCTCATCTGAAGGAAGTGCAGGTCATGAATGAGCATCAGCTGCACAACGGTCGACCATTGCCGTTCCAGCGTGACATCGTGGACTACTCTTTGAACCCGCCCCTGAAGGTTGGTTCCATCGGCTACGTCTACATGCCTCCGATTGAGCGTTGGCTGCACTTTTCAACATTTACAGCGATCAAAGGCGTTCAGTTCTGGCGATTCCTTGGCTTCCAGTTCCTGCACGCGAACACCAGCCACCTTCTCTTCAACATGCTGGGACTGTT
>CAZWJR010000081.1:8803-11286 GCA_964634655.1 uncultured Isosphaeraceae bacterium
CCGTGAGACGTAAGGGGTGAGGCGGCAGAACTTGTTTTTCTTCGGGCCGATCGTGGAACACTATCTTGGCTCCAAACGATATCTGGCGTTCTACCTGCTTTGCGGTATCTTCGGCGCGTTGATGTACCTTCTGCTCAATGTCATGGGAATTTCGGCAACGCTGGCTTTGCATGAAGGCGTGAAGATTCCGGGGCTGTTGTTCACGAGTTTGTTCACACCGCTGGTGGGGGCATCTGCAGGCATCTTTGGCGTTTTGATGGCTGGCGCGTTCCTCATGCCTCGGGCGCAGGTGCTGCTGTTCTTTGTTCTGCCGATGCAATTGCGCACGTTGGCGTATGTGCTGGTGGGTGTGGCGTTGTTCTCGCTTCTGACCGGCGGCAACAATGCGGGCGGAGAGGCGGGTCACCTTGGCGGGGCGATCGCTGGATATTACTTCATCCGTCGGCCGCACCACCTGCATGGCTTCTTCGATTTTCTCGGCCGGGTTGATCCGACATCGCATCACTATCGCAGTTCAAGGGCGGTGGCACGGCTGCATCGATCCAGCGGCGGTGGAGTGGCGCGCAATGAAGATATTGATCGCATTCTCGACAAGATTAATCGCGAAGGTCTGCACAGCCTCACCGATGCGGAAAAGAGCGTTCTGCGACAGGCTTCAGGAGGCGGCGAATAGAGTTCGCCACGCTGCCGAATCGGCCTGGTAGGGGAACTCTCTAATCACTCACTGCCATGTCGCAATCACTTCAATTCACGATCTTGTCGCAATGCAGTGAAAGTGGTGCCCGACTGGGGCGCGTGGAAACGCGGCACGGCGGTTTTGATACGCCTGCATTCATGCCTGTGGGGACGAAGGCTTCAATCAAGGGATTGACGCCGGGGCACATTCGCAGCACGGGCAGCCAGATCATTCTGAACAATGCGTATCACCTGATGTTGCGGCCAGGCGATGAACTGGTGGCGCGGCGGGGCGGCGTTCACAAGTTCATGCGATGGGATGGGCCAATCCTTACCGACTCCGGCGGGTATCAGGCTTTCTCGATGGCGGATATCAATTCCATTGATGATGACGGAGTTACGTTTGCTTCTATCGTTGATGGTGCAAGAGTGCATCTGACGCCAGAACGAGCGATGCAGGTGCAGAACAATCTGGGAGCGGACATCATCATGGCGTTTGATGATTGCCCGCCGAGCCAGAATCCAAAATCCAAAAGGCCAAAGTCCAAAGAAGCCAAGGCAGATGGAATCGATGTGGATTTGTGGCAAAAGCGATTGGAGCAAGCCAACGAGCGGACGGTGCGCTGGTTGGAGCGATGCAAACGCGCGCACGCACGGCCGGAGGAGCAATCGCTGTTTGGAATTGTCCAGGGCGGCACCGATGAGCGGCTGCGACGGGAATCGGCCAGTGCGATCTGCAACATCGAACTTCCCGGTTATGCCATTGGTGGCGTGGCGGTAGGGGAAAGCCCGGAGCAGATTCATCGCGTGGTGCAATTTACCGCACCGCTCTTGCCTGCGCAGAAACCGCGCTACCTGATGGGTGTGGGTTACGAAAACGACATTCTTGTAGCGGTGCGAGCAGGCGTGGACATGTTTGATTGCGTCCTGCCGACGCGAAACGGCCGCAACGGCAACGTTTTTACACGGTCTGGGCGCCTGCACCTTCGAAATGCCATCTACCGGGAGGACGATGGCGTCATTGAAGAGGGCTGCGACTGTCTGGCATGCCGGGGAGACGGGGCAAAGGAGGGTGGCGGGTTCAGCCGGGCGTACCTTCGGCATTTGTTCATGGCGGATGAGATGCTGGGACCAATTCTGGCCAGCATTCACAACATTCGGCACTTCCAGAGGCTCATGCTGGACATTCGGGCCGCAATACGCGAAAATGGCTGGTCCTCGTTTTACCGGGCCTGGCCGGTGGCCAGTCAGCCCGGCCGTTCGGATGACGAGGGGTCAGAATGACTTGAGGCTGGAAAAGATGCCGCAATCGTCTGCGGAGGATGATTTCCCGGCTCTCTTGTGAATTGTGGATCTGAACGCCTAACGCCCCAGAAATGAATGCGAAGTGGAAACATGCCTGAAATTGAGTTGTCATCCGTGATGTTGGCCCAGCAGCCGGTTCCGATCCTGCCTTCCGGCGATACGGCTGGGGCACCAACTGGTACTGCGCCGACGGGACCGGCCGGAGATGCCAGTGCGACCGGCACCGCGACCGGCGCACCGGGAGGAACAACTGGAGGCACACCGGCAAACCCGAGTCCCGGCAGCAATCCAATGCTGCTCATTGTGTTGATGGTGGTGGCGATGCTGATCTTCACCATGTGGAGTTCCCGCCGTGACCGCAAACGACGAGAAGCGCTCATTAACGCTGTGAAGAAACACGACCGCGTGCAGACCATTGGCGGGGTCATCGGCTCCGTGGTGGAAGTCAAGCCGGAATACATCGTGCTGAAGGTGGATGAATCCTCCAACACGCGAATCACCTT
>CAZWJR010000082.1:0-11242 GCA_964634655.1 uncultured Isosphaeraceae bacterium
CCAAGCGATCCACTTTTGCTCCCAGTTGACCCAGGCTCACCGCCCGTTCCGCCATGTCTCCCTCCCATTCAGTTTGCAAAACATTCAATCCCACGCCGATCAACACTCTCCCATCAACTTTCTCGATCAGCACTCCCGCCAGTTTTCGATCATCGACCATCACATCATTTGGCCACTTGATGTCAACCCGCCTGCCAAGAATCATTTCCACCGCCCCTGCCGTTCCAACGGCGGTGGCAATCGCCAGAGCCTCCGGCGTCAGCAACGGGTCCTTCAGAGCAATGGTGAGAGCGATCCCTTTGTTCGAGGTATCTTGCCACGGACGTCCAAGCCTGCCGCGCCCTGCCGCCTGGCGCCACGCCACCACAACGTCGCCTGATCTCCCGTTCATCATCCGGGCTGCATCCTGTGTCGATACCGTTTCTCGCAGCACTACCGCACGCTTCAGCAGTCGGCAATGCCGCGCAATTTCATCGTTCAAACGGTCCGGCCATTCCTCAATGGGTCGTTCATGAATCAAGCGAAATCCAATCCAATATCCAGCCAACCCGCCGAGTGCGTGATTGCTCCGATGGAAATTCGGTCAACTCCCGTCTCTGCAATCCCCCTCACGGTTGTCAGATTCACGCCGCCCGACGCTTCCAACAAAACCCCATCCGCCATGGCATCCCGAATTCCTACTGCCTTTCGAAGGTCCCCCGGCGACATGTTGTCCAGCAAAACCATGTCAACCAGCCCTCGTTCCATTTCTAGGATTTCCCGCAACTGATGGAGAGTGTCAACCTCCACCTCCACGAATCGAACATCGCGATTTCGCACTTTTCGAATCGCCTCCGTCAGCCTTGTTCCCAGTTGATCGAGCTCGATTCCAGCCAGATGATTGTCCTTGTACAGCGCTGCATCAAACAATCCGATTCGATGCAGTGTTCCACCGCCACAGCGAACCGCATATTTTTCAAGTCCACGCAGCCCCGGCGTCGTCTTGCGAGTATCGCAAATCACCGCCTTCGTGCCTGAAACTTCATCGACGTATCGCCGCGTCAGCGTGGCGATGCCAGAGAGTCGTCCTAGCAGATTCAGCAAGGTCCGCTCCGCACCCAGCACCAATCGTTTCTCGCCGTGAATTGTTGCAATCAGGTCGCCCGCTTCGACCGTTTCTCCATCGAATGCACACCCTTTCACCTCAAACGGACCAAACACCGAGGCGATCCCCGGCAATATCTCCATTCCTGCCAAAACGCCCGCAGCTCGAGCCACAACGCTGGCACTCGTCGTTTGACCCTGCGAGACGATGCTTGCGCTGGTGATGTCACCCGCCGCCCCAAAATCCTCTTCCCTGGCCGAACCAAGGAGCCGTTCCAATCCTTCAACGCAAACTGCCTGAAAGAGGTCCGGAAGTGAAAGTGAGTTCAGGTCAACCATCCACCTAAGTTTAGCGGCAGGGTTCACGCTGCGTCGCCGCAACTTTCCACCGCGATCCCATTTCATCCCACCCCGTGTTCATCCCGCCTCATCCGCCTCGCGGTACACTTTCCCCATGGCTTCCGTTCCGAATCCCACAATCTTCGACAGAATCCTTACCGGTGAGATTCCCTGCCACAAGGTGTATGAAGATCAGCACGTTCTCGCTTTTCTCGATATCAACCCCATCAGCCCCGGTCATACACTGGTCATTCCAAAGGAACGGGCAGAGTACCTTCATGAATTGAGCGATGCCTCTGCCGCCGCCCTTGGCAAGGTTCTTCCCCGGCTCTGCCGCGCAGTTCTCAACGCCACCGGTGCCACCGCCTACAACCTGCTCCAGAACAACGGCAGTGCCGCTCATCAGGCCGTCATGCACGTACACTTTCACATTATTCCAAAATTTGCCAAACAAGGTTTGGGGATCGGATGGTCCTCAAGCAAGTTGGATACCCAAACCGCTCGTGAATTGTGCACCCAGATGCACGCTGCTCTGGACCGTTGACAAGGTCTGTACTCCATGTCGGCAAAGCCTCACAAAACAAATCCGCGCCGTACGAAGTGGGTGTCGCATCACGCACCCATGTATTCACCGCCCGGCTCCATTTCCGTCGATCCCTCGTCACCGAAGCCCGTCCTTCGCGTCATCGCATATGGGCCGGATACGTTCGTTGACCAATCAGTCACCACCCCCAGGCAGATCGCAGATTTTCTTCACAAGCATCCGGTCATTTGGGTCAACGTCGACGGCCTTGGCGACGCCGCCACCATCAAAGAGATAGGCGAGATGTTTGGCGTTCATCGATTGGCGTTGGAAGACGTTGTTCACGTCCGCCAGCGAGCAAAGGTCGACGAGTTTCCCGGCCCGAATGAGCATCTTTTCATAGTGGCGAGAATGCTTGATCGCACCGATCACAACGTCCGCACCGAACAATTGAGCATCTTTCTCGGAAAGAACTTTGTGCTTACGTTTCAGGAACGTCCCGGCGATTGTCTCGACGCCATTCGATTACGCGCCAAGGAAGGCCGCGGCCATCTGCGAGAAGCAGGCTCTGATTACCTTGCATACTCCATCCTTGACGCTGTCATTGATGAGTATTTTCCGTTGCTGGAAGCGCTTGGCGATCGTTTGGAAGAACTCGAACAGTGCGTATTGCTCAATCCAGCGCCTTCCGCCGCATCACAAATCCACCAACTCAAGCGTGAACTGCTCGTCTTCCGTCGCGGCGTATGGCCGCTGCGTGAGGCTCTGAGCGCCCTGCAGCGCGGGACTTCAACCCTCATTACCCACGATACGCGCCTCTACCTTCGTGATTGTTCAGATCACACGTTTCAGGTCTTGGATCTTATTGAAGTCTATCGCGAACTCGCTGCTGGTCTGGTTGATCTTTACATGACCAGCGTCAGTTATCGAATGAACCAGATCATGAAGGTGCTCACGATCATTGCCACCATTTTTATCCCGCTGACGTTTGTTGTCGGAATCTATGGGATGAACTTTGACAACATGCCGGAACTTCACTGGCGCTACGGCTACTTTGCCGCAATGGGACTTATGGCTGCCATTGCCCTGGTGATGCTCGGATTCTTTTGGCACAAGGGCTGGCTGAACCGGGAAGGCGGCGGCGGAACTCGTGATGAAGATCCAGCGACGTGAATCACCCATCCACACGCGGAAGCTCAATAACCAATTCGCAACCGCCTGCCGGTTGATTTGTCACAGCAATGGAACCACCATGCAGTTCCACCACCGCACGCGCAATGGCCAACCCCAGTCCTGTTCCCGCTCGTGTACCCTCCGCGCCCGGAACCTGGAAGAATCGATCAAAAATTCCCGGCAGGTGCTCTGGCGCAATCCCGGATCCGTTGTCTCGCACCACGATCTGAACTACAGATTTGCCACTATTCACACCTGATTGCGATCCATTCAGCTCCACCGGTAACCGAACTTCTATTCCTACGGTTTCCCCAGATGGCGAAAATCGAATCGCGTTACGAACAAGGTTTATGACGGCCGTTTCCAGCAGCCCTGCATCTCCGTTCACAATTGGGTCATCATCCGCTTCCGCCAACATCGGCAGAAGACTCACACCGTATTGCGCCGCCTGGGCAGCGCAATGCTGGACCGCGTCGGTGACCACCTGACTGACAGAGACCGACACTTTCTGCTCCAGCGGGAGCCCGCTTTCAGCTCGAGTCAGCATCAGCAGACTGTGCACCGTCCTCGTCAGCCTCTGAACTTCCTCTCGCACCGTATCGACATATCTCTGATACTCCGCCGCATCCCTGGGCCGCTGACTCAGCAGTTGCGCCTCCGTTAGCAGAATCGCAAAAGGTGTCTTGATTTCATGGGAAACATCAGCCACGAATCGTTCCTGCGCACGAAATGCCCGCTCCAGGCGATCCAGCATCTGATTCAGCACCCGTGCCATCTCCGATACCTCATCGTGTCCAACCGGCACCGCCAATCGTCGGTGCCAATCTGTTGCTGCAAACTCTCGGGCATTTCGGGCAATGGTCCCAATTGGTGTCAGCGATCGTCGCGCCACCACTCCCGCCGCGATCCCTGACACAAGCAACGCAGCGGTAATCGCGATTACCGTAATTCGCAGCAATCCCCAACTCATCTTTTCAATCTCTTCAGTATCACGCGCTACCTGAACCCGCACCACCGTTCCCTCTGGGAGCGTGTGGGCAAATCCGTACATCCGCAGTTTTACCGGATTTGCCGACAACTGCTGGTCCACCGACGCAAGTTTGGTTTCAAAAGTCTGAAACCACGGCTTGCTCGATTTCGATTCAGGAGGCATCCACGGGAGCGTGACTTCTCCCAACGACTCTGACTTCTGCAGGACTGTTCCGTCGGCACTCGTAACCTGCACAAAGGAGTCCACAAAACTTGCGGAATTCAGCATCGAACGCGGCACTGCCGCAATCGGTGGTGAATCCAGATAGTCCTCCACCATCGCGCCTTTTTCTTTCAGCGATGCCTCAAACTCCTGCCAGCGTTCCCGTTCTCGGATCGTGTAGATCGCAAGCCCCAACCCCGTTTGAATTACGCCGAACACCAACAGATACAGCATGGCCAGTTTGAAACGAAGTGTGTGGTAGAACGTGGCCACGAATGATTTCCCACTACTCCTGCGTGCTCTCCGCGTCGTTCGGTTCGTTGTCCAGCACGTAGCCGCTGTTCACCACCGTTTGAATCAGCGTACGTTCGCCTTCTTGATTCACTTTGCGGCGAAGCGCGCAAACATACACATCCACCACGTTGCTCCGCGAATCGTACGTTTGGTTCCAGACCGCCGACCCGATCACTTCCCGACTCAAAACCCGATGCGGATTGCGCACCAAAACCACCAGCAGATCAAATTCACGTCGGGAAAGTTTCAGCGATCGGCCGCCGCGCTTGGCGGTTCGTCGCGCCAGATCGACTTGCAAATCGGCATGCTTTATCACGGCGCTGACCGCCGGATTGTGCCGGCGATGAAGCGCCTTCAGCCGTGCCATCAATTCATCAAAATCAAACGGCTTCGTCAGATAATCATCGGCCCCGGCGGAAAACCCCTTCACTTTGTTGGCGGTCCCGGACATTGCCGTCAGCATCAACACAGGCGTTGCAATCCCACGCTGTCGCAACTCCTCGCACACACGCATCCCATCCCGATCCGGCAACCCAACATCCAAAACGATGGCGTCGAATGCTCCTGTTTCTGCAAATCGCTGCCCGTCCGCTCCATGACTGCACACGCTCACCACATGACCGTTTTCGGTTAGCCCGCGGTGCAGCAGTTCAGCCATTTTCGCGTTGTCTTCGATCACGAGCAGCTTCATGGGCGTCTCTCTGGCGTCACGCTGAATTCAGATTGTCTTTTCATTCAACGTTTATGGAATTGTTTCATCGGAAACGGTACGACCAGAATCCACCTTTCCAGCTCAATCGGTGAATGTTACCAATAATTCATCCAAACTTGGTGCGTTTGCAGCCTCACGGCGATCTATTCCCCGATGTGCTTTACCCAGTCCTGCGGACCCAGCGGCATCTGCCGTTTGAGAAAGTCAATGCTTCGACCCTCCGCACCCGCCAGATTTCGCTCGTTTAGAAGTCTTTCGGCGATTTCCTTGTGCTTGGCAGCATTCGGTTGATCCTTCAAATGTCGGTAGATGCTCGCAAGATAACGGTGTGCCTCGATGAGCGAGGGTTGCATGGAGATTGCGACCTCAAAAGCCTTGATTGCATGCTCGTAGTCTTTCATCCACGTCAGCGATATGCCAAGTGATTGGTGCGCCTCCGGAAAGAAGTGCACACGTTCAACAGCCTGCAGGCAATGGTCGGCCGCCTCTTCAAACTGCCGCAATCCTATCGCCGCTTTTGCCAACCCGTGATGCACTTGGATTCCTTCCGGGTCAATTTCAAGGGCCGCCAGGTAGTGCCGATAGGCATCATCGAACCGACCCACAAGCATCGAAAGATCTCCCAGGGCCGCCGCCAGATCTTTTCTATCCCCGTGCTTCCTTTCAATTTCGCTCAATTGCTCGAGCGCCTCTTGATCTTTGCCGGCGTTTCCCAAGGCAAGCCCAAGCATGACTTGTGCTTCGACACTTGAAGGATTCATTCCAATGAAGCGCCGCAGAGTTCCTGCACAATCCCCAAAATGCCTTGCCGTGAACTGTGCTCGTGCCAAGCCAAACAGGTACCGTCGTTCCCTGGGACTCTCCTTCACCAATTCATCGAACACCGGAATCGCTTTGTCTGCCTGCCCAGACATCGTGAACACCGTCCCAAGATTGCATTGTGATTCCCGACGCGCCATATCGACCTTTGCCTTTGTGTCCTCTGGCATCGCCGACATGTAGCCAAGATCGACCAGTTGATTGATGGCGTCCTGCGTTTCGAACGGATCCTGTCGCATGTCCGGCGGATGCATCCCCGCCTCGCCCGCAATCAAGTCCCAACTGAAAACCGTTTCCACCTTCACTGGCCTGTCAAACGCCTCCAACAGCACACGCCCGCCCATGTCCGCGCCAACCGGCAGACCCAGCAACGCCAACGCCGTAGGAAGAATCTCAAGCAGACTGGCGCCAAAAATCTTCTCACCCTTCTTGATCCCCGGCCCAGCCATTGCCAGTACTCCCAGCGGTCGATGCCAACTTGCTTCCACTTCCGCCCGCTGCTGCGCGGTCATATCCTTCACCACGGGTCTCCGGTAGTCGCTGAAGAATCCGTGATCCGAGAGAAGGATGACCGTTGTTTCCTCACCTGCCAGTTGCAGCAACGCGCCAAGCATCAGGTCGTGCAACTGATAAATGCTGATCATGACGTTTCGATACAGTTCATAGTCTCGTTCTGAAACATGCGGCATCCGCGGCGGGTGATACTGCATGAAATTGTGCCCCACGGAATCAATTGTGTCGTGAAAAATCATCGTGCAATCCCACGGTTCGTCGCTGATCAAGAGCGACGTTGCCACGTTGTGGATCGATGAACATTGGGCGATGTGCCGGATCAGCATTTGCAACCGACCATCGTCGCGGCCGATATGCGGCAACGTCGGCAGAAGCGCCCACACTTCCTCCATCCTCAATTCCCCCGGATGCAACCTCAACTCCGCAATTTCATCCGCCATCGACGCCGGGTGAATCGCACCCTTGGCCATCGGCCACGGGTCACCCGATGCCGCTGGCATCCCTTCTTCAAACAAGTTTGAAACGCACACTCCCTGGATCGGCTCGGCCGGATGCGAGGCGTACCAACTCACCACGTTCGTCCGCATGCCAGACTGTGTCAGAATATTCCAGATTGCCTTGGTCTTGCGGGTCGTGCTTGAAATGATCCGCAGACCATCACCGGCAGGGTCCGGCTCGACGAAATTCAAGATGCCGTGTTTGTCGGCCGTCTTTCCCGTGGCGATCGATGTCCAGAGTAGTGGCGAAAGTCGAGGCTCCAGCGACGCAAGATTTGCTCGAACGCCCCGCTCAACCATCCTCCGCAGATTTGGCATCCCTCCATGGGCAAAGAGGGTGTCGATGATTTTCCAATCTGCGGCGTCCCATCCAACGATTAGTAGCCGCTTGGCGATGCGTTCAGACATGAAAAAGCAATGCTAAAGAAAAACATGGGCGGCTGCAAAGCCGCCCATGCTCGGTGTTATTTCAATCAACTCAGGCTGGAAGGCCTTTGTGATTAGTTCTGACGCCGACGGCCACGGAGGCCGACTGCACCAATGGCCAGGACCGCAAGGGCGCCGGGGCCAGGAATGCCTTCGCCAGCAAGAATGTCGCCACCGGCAACATCGTTGTAAGCCCAGTCAATGATGGTGCCTGGTGCGTTGTTTGCAGAAGACTTGACAATGCGCAGCCAACCGTGAAGCAGGGCGTTGTCGCCTTCACGACGGAAACGGATTCCGAAGTAGCCAGCCTGATTGGCGACGAAGTTCGTCATGTCAGGGAAGTTGTCGGTCGTGAGGAACGGACCAGCCGCAACGGATTGCCCAGCAGCCATGTTGGTTGCAGCCAAACCGGTTCCAACCGCGTTGTTGTTGGCAGTGCCGCCCATGAACATCAGGTTTCCGCCGTAGTACGGGTTGATGTCATAGCCGACGTTTGTGCCGGCCGAAGTGGTCGTCAGACCGGTGATCATGTTCAGATACACGCCGGCGAAGGTTCCGCCGATGGTGATGTTCTGAATACCGCTGTACACAATGGCGGCTTGAGCCTTCTCTGCTCCGCCGAGTACTGCAGCACCTGCAGCAGCTGCTGCGCACGCGACGAAGTGCTTGTCGAGTCGATTGGTAAGAGTCTTCATAGTTCTAATCCTTTTCCTTTTCTCCGAGAGTTGTTCCAGCTGGGAACTCGCGAACACCGCGATTGTTTGGCGAAAGTTACGATCACGAACACAGGATCAGCACACCTGATCCGAATTCCGTTGCGTTGGCCATTAAGCCAAGCACAGACATTCAGCAAGCAAAAAGCTGCCGCCCGCTCTCTTCTCTGGTGTGCGTCTAAAACTTCGCTCTCAAACGAAGTCTCACCCTCTCGAACAGCACACTTCGCTGTTCATACGGCTTCCACGCAGACGCGCATGGAGTCCGAATCTTGCTCCATCATGCCACATCTCGTGGGGTTGTCAAGACATTTCTTGACCAAGTCAGGATTTTTTTGCAAAAAAATCGAACTTTGCCCAACTTGAAAACCTTCGAAATACGCCGAGTTTTGCCACTCATCGCCAGAACCGGGGACGCAGAATCCCCATTTTTACACCACTTGATTGGTGAGTCTTCAAGATTTTCTTCGCCCATTCCGGTCCTGATCGGCTCGGTGAACCTTTCAAGGGTGTGCAGCCAATGGCTCCGGAACCCCATTGCCATTCAATCGGGCCATGTTTACGGGAAAACCCCTCTCAAGTCGTAAACCTTCCCAATCTGCTCAATCGCAGCGCAGTAGGCGGCTGTCCGCATGTCGCATTCGTACTTGTGCCGGGCCAGGGTGGTTCGTCGGGCCGCCAGCACCATGTGGTTGTTCAGTTTCTCATCCACTTCTTCAGCCGTCCAGGAAACGCAGGACTTGTTCTGAACCCACTCAAAATACGAAACGGTTACGCCACCCGCGTTGCACAAAATCGCCGGCAGAATCTCGATTCCCCTTTGTTGCAGCACCGCATCGCCTTCCGGCGTCGTCGGGGCATTGGCCCCTTCTGCCACCACTTTGGCATTGATCCACGCCGCTTCCTTTGCGGTGATCATCTGCTCCAAAGCGCATGGGATGAAGACATCCACCTTGGTTGAGTAGAACTCCTGCGATTTGATGGAATCAGCCTTTTTGAACCCGCCAACCCCGCCGGTCTTTTCGACGTGTTCCGTCAGTGCCGCCGTGTCAATTCCCTTGGCGTTGTGAATTGCACCCGTGTGGTCCAGCACGGCGATCAGTTTCGCACCCAAGCCGGCCAGCAGCCGTCCCGTCCAGCCGCCCACGTTTCCAAATCCGATCAGGCTGTAGGTCATCCGGGAAATGTCAATCCCCAGTTCCGGCAGCATTTCCTGCAAGACATCCACCAATCCCTGCCCCGTCGCCTTCTCGCGACCAAGCGAACCGCCCATTTCCACAGGCTTTCCCGTTACAACCGCCTGCGAGTTGTTGCGATGCAATTCCGGCGTCATCTGGGCGTAGGTATCCGCAAACCACGCCATGACTTGCGCGTTGGTGCCAACATCCGGCGCGGGAATGTCATAATCTGGCCCGATTTGATTGGAAATTGCCGAGCAGAACCGGCGAGTGACCCGCATCAGTTCATCACGGGAGAGTTCCCGTGGATTGCACTTTACGCCGCCTTTTCCGCCGCCAAATGGCACACGCACGAGCGAGCACTTCATCGTCATCAGCACCGCCAGCGATTTCACATCATCAAGCGAAACATGGGGGTGAAAACGCAAGCCGCCCTTGTAAGGCCCTAATGCGTTGTTGTGTTGAACCCGATAGCCCTTGAAGAGTTGGTGATGCCCATCATCCATCAGTACCGGAAAGTGCACCATGATCTCATTCTTCGGCTGTGCCAGAATGATCTGCTGATGGTGTTTCAAACCCACCAGTTCCGAAGCAATCAACACTTGCTCAATAGTCTGGTGGTACAGGTTGGCTGGATCGCGGACGATTTCCAGTTCCTCAAAAACTCTCGAGGGAAGTTGCGGCGGCTTGGTGGGTGCGCCTGCCGTGGAACGGCCCATATTCGAGCGTCCATTTGGCATTTTGTGGCCCGGCGCTTTGGTGCCCGAAGTGCCAGCAGCAGAGGAATCAGGTTTCGCAGCGGTGGGGGCTTTCGCCATGGATCATGCTCCGGTTCAGGGCCAAAAACGATCATCTCTCGCCCAAAAAGGGCGGGCCAATCATCATATCGTCCCCTTCCAAAGCCTGAAACCAACCACTGATCGCCGATTGAAAATGACTTGTCGCACGGGTTTCAATACGTGAAAACCACGGTACCCGCATCCACCTTGCTGAACACTTTGCCGCCCCACGCGCCGATCTGTGTGCCATCCACAAAATCCGCATCCACCATGCCCAGCACGCGGGCCGATTCAGCAGCCACCAACACTTCCGCGCCGTTCCGCATCAGGTCATGCAGCACAACCCACATCGGACGCTCCTTGCCCAATCGCAAATCCGCATCCACTCGCTTCACCGGCACCGTTACACCGCGCCCGGAAAAGAACAGGACAACTCGGCGGCCATCCTCCAAAGCGTCTTCCGCAAGGTGGAACGCCGCCATCAGTTTGAACAAATCATCCTGGCCGCTGGTGATGTTGATGATGACCGATGCCTTGGCAGCGCATGGCTTGTCACCGTTTTCGATCACCTTCGCTGGCTTCTCTGTAATCGCCTTGTCCGGCGCTGCCTTCTGAAACGCAAATCCGCCGGTCGAAACCGCAGCAAAAGCAAGCAGTGCAAGACCGATGACCGTGAGCCGAAGGCGATTGTGAGACATGGTTTCTTTCCTTTTGTGTGATGGTGAAGTTGAAAGTCTCAATTGGGTGCGGACATGTCGACCAGCCGATACCGCCAGATCATTGTCCTTCAAGACACCGAAATATCCAGAACTATTTCCCGCAGTGCGACGAATGCCCGCCGCGTCACTTTCTTGGCTGATTCATCGATTTGGGCAATGACTTCCCCACGGGGGGGGGGGACGGTTCTTGGCCGGCGCAACCCTTTCACGTGCATGCATTGTGATACACGTTCGTCCACG
The DNA here is from genome assembly GCA_964634655.1 of uncultured Isosphaeraceae bacterium. GTDB lineage: Bacteria > Planctomycetota > Phycisphaerae > Phycisphaerales > SM1A02 > CAZWJR01. Next base: position 11,201 of record CAZWJR010000082.1, read on the forward strand.
GTGGCCGAAGTTGGCGCTAGTGACGTCGCGAAGTCGTATTGC
>CAZWJR010000083.1:0-11139 GCA_964634655.1 uncultured Isosphaeraceae bacterium
CCTCTCGCACCTCGCGAATGGATTCCTGCTATTTGGTCGGGGTAAGCAGTTTCATGGTGGTGGTAGGGATGGCATACGCGATGATGAATGCGTGGTGGATTCGCCGAGCCCTTCGCAAACCAGCTCCTCCCCTGGATCAAGTCCTCGCACTGCAACTCCCGCCGGATACCTGGATTCCAGACCGGGAAGATTAGTCCAGCATCCCCGGCATTGCGCCCCAACTCCTGCCAACATGGCAGTCCCGCGGCCTTCACCGCCCCTTCCCTGACAATCCGTCAACGGGAAACCCAATCCCAAACCCCCTCAAACACCCGGAAAACAAGGTTTTTTAGCATTTCCGCCGCCTAGGCACGTTTGGCGCACCCTTTGATCTTGTTTTGGTTCAGATAGCCAACGCTGATGGTTCGCCATCACGTTTCCATCCACTTATTCATCCGAGACGATTTCAGGAGATCCCGCACATGGCCGTAAAAGAACTGGCCTTCGATACCGATGCCCGCAAGTCCCTGCTCTTGGGCGTTGAAAAACTGGCTTCCGCCGTCAAGTCCACCCTTGGTCCGCGTGGCCGCAACGCCGTGCTGGATAAATCCTGGGGCGGTCCCACCGTTACCAAAGATGGCGTTTCCGTCGCCGAAGAAATCGAACTGCGCGACAAAGTGCAGAACATGGGCGCTCAACTGGTGAAGCAGGCCGCTTCCAAGACCTCCGAAGACGCCGGCGATGGCACCACCACCGCCACCGTCCTCGCCGAGGCCCTCTTCAAAGCCGGCCTCAAACACCTCACCGCCGGCACCGATGCCAACGCTCTCGTCCGCGGCATGCACGCTGCCGTCAACACCGTCGTGGCTGAAATCAAAGCCATGGCAAAACCCGTCGGCAACGTCAACGGCGGCATCGAAGCCGTCGCCACAATCTCCGCCAACAACGATTCCACCATCGGCAAGATCATGGCACAAGCCTTCGACAAGGTCGGCAAGGATGGCGTCATCACCGTGGAAGAAGGCAAAGGCCTGGAAACCTACGTCGACGTTGTTGAAGGCATGCAGTTTGATCGCGGCTACCTAAGCCCGAACTTCGTCACCAACGCAGAGAACATGACCGTTGAGATGAACAAGCCACTCATTCTCATCCACGAAGACAAAATCAGTTCCGTCACCAAACTCGTCCCCTTCCTTGAGAAGGTTATGGAGACCAAAAAGCCGCTGCTCATCATCGCAGAGGACATCACCGGCGAGGCCCTCTCCACGCTCGTCATCAACAAATTGCGTGGCGTGTTGCAGGTGGCCGCGGTGAAGGCCCCCGGCTATGGCGATCGTCGCAAGGCCATGCTGGAAGATCTCGCCGTCCTCACTGGCGCTGACCCCATCATGAAGGATCTCGGTATTGAACTTGATACCGTCACCATCGCACAACTCGGCCAGGCCAAGAAGATCAGCATCACTTCCGATGACACCACCATCGTGGAAGGCATCGGCTCCACCAAGGACATCCAGGCCCGCATCGCACAGATTCGTGCGGAAATTGATCGCACCGATTCCGACTACGATCGTGAAAAACTCCAGGAACGCCTGGCCAAACTCGCAGGCGGCGTGGCACAGATCAACGTCGGCGCCGGTTCCGAAGCCGAACTCAAAGAGAAGAAAGCCCGCGTGGAAGATGCACTGCACGCCACACGCGCAGCCGTGGAAGAAGGCATCGTCCCCGGCGGCGGCGTCAGTTTCCTCCGTTCCATCAAGGCGTTGGAAAAGACCCGCAAATCACTCAAGGGCGATGAAGTGTTCGGCGTCGATATCGTCGCCGAAGCCATCAAGGTCCCCACTCGCTCCATCGCGGATAACGCTGGCGAGAAGGGAACCGTCATCGTCGCCAAGGTCATGGAAGGAACCGGCTCGTTCGGTTTCAACGCCCTCACTCTGGAATACGGCGATCTCATCAAGGCTGGAGTCATCACGCCCGCCAAGGTTGATCGAACCGCACTGCAGAACGCCGCATCCGTTGCCGGCCTGCTCCTCACAACCGATTGCATCATCACCGAAGCCCCCAAGGACAAGGACGACCACGCCGGCCACGATCACGGTGGCGGTGGCATGGGCGGCATGGGTGGTGGCATGGGTGGAATGGGCGGCGGCATGGGTGGCATGGGCGGAATGGGTTTCTAAAAGAGCGATGAATGGAAATTCGCTTCTACATTGATTCCCAAACCGGTCGGCCGCACGTCGAGAATCATGGCATTTCGACGGCCGAGTGCGTGCAGGTGTTGGATCGCGCAGGTCAGGACTATATGGGCGACAGCGACGCAAGAATCGCTCTCGGTCGAACGAAGGCTGGCAGGTATTTGAAAGTGATCTACAAGCCGGATGATGATTGGGAAAGCCTGTTCGTCATCACGGCATACGATCTGAAGGGAAACGAACTCAAAGCCTACAAGCGGCGGATTAAACGAAAAGGCAAGTCATGAGCAAAGACCCCAACAAGTATCCAAAAGGCTGGGATCGCAAGCGTGCGGAGCGCGTGATTGCTCATTACAACACCCAAACAGAAGCAGCCGCAATTGCCGAAGCCGATGCCGCATTTGAAAACAGTCACATGACGCTTGTTCGAGTTCCACCGGAACTCGTGAAAGAAGTAGAACAATTGATCGAACGCCGCACTCGGCAGCGCAAGATCGCCTGAATCAGAAAATTTCAATTGGAGAAACCAATGTCCGTCAAACCCCTCGAAGATCGCATCCTCATCAAACCCCTCGATCCTGAAACCAAGACCGCTTCCGGCATCTACCTGCCTGAATCCGCCAAGGAAAAGCCCATGCAGGGCAAGGTCGTCGCGGTCGGCCCCGGCAAAATGCTCGACAACGGCGAACGCATCACACCTTCCGTCAAGAAGGGCGACACCGTCGTCTTCGGCAAATACTCCGGCACCGAAATTGAAATCAAGAGTGCCACGCACCTCATCGTTCGCGAAAGCGAACTGCTCGGCGTGATCGAAGGCTGACAGTGTTCAGCCGAATACAACTGATGGAGTCCGCAATTCGTTACACCCTTTGATACTGGTTAGCGGAACAGCCCACGAAAGGCTGACCGCTGACCGCTGAAAGCCCATTCCCATGACCAGCAAACAACTCATGTTTTCATCCGCCGCCCAGCAGGAACTCAAGCAGGGCGTCCAGCAAATCGCTCGAGCCGTCGGCGTCACTCTCGGCCCAACCGGCCGCCACGTCGCCATTCAGAAGTCCTTTGGCGGACCAACCGTCACCAAGGACGGCGTCACCGTCGCCAAGGAAGTTGAACTCACAGAGCCCTTTGAAAACATGGGCGCGAAGATGATCAACCAGGTCGCCAAAAAGACCGCGGATGTCGCCGGTGATGGCACCACCACCGCCACGCTTTTGGCACAGGCCATCTTCGTTGATGGCCTCCGCTACACCACGGCCGGCGCCAACTCCACCGCCGTGCAGCGCGGCATTACCAGCGCCGCACAAGCCGCCGGCGAGGCCATCGATAGCATGGCCACCAAGTGCAAGGGCAAGGATGACTACAAGAAAGTCGCCACCGTCTCCGCCAACCACGATGTCGCCATCGGCGAGATCATCGCCGAAGCCATCAACAAGGTCGGTGCCGAAGGTGTCGTCGAAGTGGAAGAAGGCAAGACCGCAGAAACAACCCTCGAATACGTCGAAGGCATGGCGTTCGACAAGGGCTACCTAAGTCCCTACTTCATGACCGATCCCAAAAAGGCCCAGGCCGTGCTTGAGGATGTCAACATCCTCATTTACGAAAAGAAGATCGGCAACCTCGCGGATCTGCTTCCGCTGCTCAACAAGGTCGCAACCGGCGGCAAGCCGCTCCTGATCATCGCTGAAGATGTCGAGAACGAAGCCCTCGCCGCACTCGTCGTCAATCGCCTGCGTGGCGTGCTCAACGTCTGCGCGGTGAAAGCCCCTGGCTTCGGCGATCGTCGCAAGGCAATGCTTGGCGATATCGCCGTCCTTACCGGCGGCACGTTCTTCGCCGAGGATTTGGGCCGCAATTTGGAAGATGTGGAACTGTCGGAACTCGGCCGCGCCCAGCGCGTTGTTGTTGATAAGGACAACACCACCATCATCAGCGGTGCAGGTAAGAAGAAAGACATCGAAGGTCGTGTCAACCAGATTCGCACACAGATCGAACGCACCACCAGCGATTACGACAAGGAAAAACTCCAGGAGCGTCTGGCAAAACTCACCGGCGGCGTGGCCATCATCAACGTCGGCGCTGCGACTGAAACCGCCATGAAAGAGCGCAAGGCCCGTGTGGAGGATGCCCTCCACGCCACTCGCGCCGCCGCCAAGGAAGGGTACGTGCCCGGCGGTGGTGTTGCCTGCCTCCGCGCCATTCCCGCCGTCCTCGAAGCCATGAAGAAGGCCAAGGGCGATGAGAAGATCGGCTTTGAAATTGTCGCCAAGGCCCTTGAAGCCCCGGCACGCCAAATCGCCGTCAACGCCGGATTCGATGGTGATCTCGTCGTTGAGAAGGTCAAGGAAGGCAAGGGCGGCATGGGCTTCAACGCCGCCATCGGCGAGTACGAAGACCTCGTCAAATCCGGCATCATCGATCCCGCTCTCGTCGTGCGCACCGCACTTCAAAACGCCGCATCAGTCTCCGGCCTAATGCTCACCACCGATGTCCTCGTGGCGGAACTCAAGGACGAAACCGAACCAGTCGAGAGCGCGATTGCTTGAGAGATCAGAGGTCAGAAGTCAGAGATCAGAGGTCAGATTTCAAGGACGTGCGCGATTTGAGAATTGAATCCGCAAAGGAATTGACTGTGTACAAACGAGCATTCGACCTCTCAATGCTCGTTTTTCACATGACCAAACGATTTCCACCTGAGGAGCGCTTTGCGTTGGTTTCACAAATGCGACGATCGTCTCGCTCCATTTGCCTCAATCTTCGAGAGGCATGGGCCAAGCGAAGGTATCCCAACCATTTTGTCAGCAAGTAGACAAATGCAGATGGCGAAAACAGTGAGACTGATAGTTCATTGGATTTCGCATTGACGTGCGAATACATCAACCAGCAAGAGCATCAGATAGCGACCGGAATGTGCAACGAGGTTGGCAAGATGTTGGGAACGATGATACACATGCCAGAGAAATTCATGCCCCCCGATACGCACATCTAGCTCTGACCTCTGACCTCTGACCTCTGCTCCTCATGCCGACAACGCGCGACTATTACGAAATCCTTGGCGTCGAAAAGACCTCATCGTCTGACGACATCAAGCGCGCCTATCGCCGACTGGCGATGAAGTATCACCCCGACCGCAATCCCAACGATGCCCAGGCCGAAGCCAACTTCAAGGAGTGCGCTGAAGCCTACGAAGTGTTGAGCGACACAGAACGTCGCGGTGTGTATGACAAGTATGGACACGCGGGTCTGCGCTCCACACCCGGCCATGATTTCCGCTCGATGCATGTTCAGGACATCTTCTCGATGTTCAACGACATCTTCGGCGGCGGCTTTGCGGCCGGCGGCGGAAATCGCCGCGGCAGTGGGGGAGTTCCCCGCGGCTACGACCTTGAAACTGAGGTTGAAATCACCCTCGATGAAGTCTTGGCCGTCGCCTCCCGCGATGTCGAGTTCAAACGCCTCGATGTCTGCCAGACTTGCGATGGCTCCGGCGCAAAACCCGGCAGCAAACCCACACCTTGCTCCACCTGCGGTGGCGTTGGCCAGGTCATTCAAACCGGCCTCGGCGGAATGTTCCGCATGCAAACCACTTGTCCGCACTGTCACGGCAGGGGCACCGTGGTAATCGACAAGTGTTCCGACTGCCGCGGTTCAGGTCGCGTTTCCGTCAAGCGCAAACTTACCGTCAAGATTCCCGCTGGCATTCACGATGGTCAGGCCGTGCGAATTCAAGGCGAAGGCGAACCGCCGCCGCCCGAGGTCAGCCCCGATGGCAAGGGCATTCGTGGCGATCTCCACGTCGTCGTCCGCGTGCAGGAACACGATCAATTCGAACGTGATGGCGATGACCTCCTGCTTGCCACACCCGTCACCTTCACGCAACTGGCCCTCGGCGCAATCATTGAAGTCCCCACCATCGATGGCACGCGCGAACTCAAACTCCCGCCCGGCACGCAGCACGGTGCGCTGTTCCGCATTGATGACGCCGGCCTTCCCAACCTCCGCAGCAGCAAGCGTGGCGACCTCGTCTGCATCATCCAACTCATCGTGCCGCGCAAATTGAATGAATCGCAGAAGCGCATCCTCAACGAATACGCCAAGACCGAAGACGCTGCCGTCCGCCCAACTCACGAATCCAAATGGGAACGCATCAAACGCGCCGTTAAGGGCGGTTGATTCCACAGTGCTAGAATTGCAAAGAGAAAGTATGGGTAAGATCAAATCACATCACGATTCCAGCGAAAACCCTTCACCCGCCGCCGATGAGAACGGCGAAGGCGAAGTGAAGGAGATTGAAGTCTCCGATGAAGCCGCAGAGTACGTCCGCCAACTGCAGGCCCAGCGCGATGAAGCCGTCGATGGCCGCCTCCGCGCCCTGGCGGATTTCAAAAACTACCAGCGCCGCGCTCTGGAAAACGAACAGCGCGCCCATCGTGCCGGCGAAATCCGCATGGTCCGCGCCATCCTGCCCGTGCTCGATAACTTCGATCTCACACTCACACAAAAGCCGGATCAAATGACCGTCCAGCAATTGCTCGGTGCCGTGCGCATCGTCCGCGATGAACTGAACAAGGCTCTCCAGGCCCAGGGCGTGCAGCGAATCGAACCCGCCGCCGGCGAAGCATTTGATCCCCATCGTCATGAAGCCGTCCTGCGCCAGCCCGCAGAAAATCTTCCGCCCGATTCCGTCGTCGCCACGCTGCAAACCGGCTACGCCGTCGGCGATCAGGTCTTGCGCCCCGCCAAAGTTTCCGTCTCGCCCGGCGCGGAACAGGAGTGATCAACTCACATGCCTACCTATGAGTACCGCTGTGATGCCTGCGATCACGAATTTGAACTCTTCCAGCAGATGAGCGATCCCGTCAAGCGCAAGTGCCCCAAGTGCGGCAAATCAAAACTCCAGCGATTGATCGGCACAGGATCGGGAATAATCTTCAAAGGCGGCGGGTTCTATCAGACGGACTACCGCAGCGAAGGCTACAAGAAGTCCGCCGAAGCCGAAAAAAAATCCCTCGAACCCGCCAAGGATTCAACATCCAAAAGCGATACCACAACAAAAACCGCCGAAGCCGCAACGGCTGCGACGGAAACCAAGTCACAACCAAAGCAGAGCGAAACGCCTGCACCTAAGAAAAAACCAAAAAAGAAAGAGTAAAAGGGATCGCCACGTTGCCCAGCAGCGTTTGTGCCCGCCGGTGAGTCATTCCTGATTCGCCTCGCTGGCACCTCGCGCTGCTGTTACAGTGCAACCAACTCGATCCGCAGAATTTATGTCATTACGTTTCAGTCAACGCATCATTGAACACCTCGCCCACGATGGGTATCGCCCCTCCTACGCCAAGGACATCGCACGCGATATGCGCATCGGTCCTCCCGATCGCGATGAATTCGAGGAAACCCTCGTCCAGCTCGCAGAACAAAAACGCCTCATCGTCGGCAACGATGATCTCATCCGCCTGCCAACCTTTGAAGATGAAGTCACAGGCAAGTTCAAACTCAACCCCAAGGGCTTCGGCTTCGTCATCCCCGATCAGGCATTCCGCGAAGGCGATCTCTTCGTTCCGCCCGGCAGCGCAGGCACCGCCATCTCCGGCGATCGCGTCCGCGCCAAAGTCATTCGCGGCTCCGGTCGTGATCGCCAGGCCTCCGGCCGCAGCCCCTTCGTCGGCCGCATCGTGGAAGTCCTCGAGCGCGGCCAGGAGCATTTCGTCGGCACCCTCATCAAGCAAGGCAAGCAATTCCTTGTTGAACCAGACGGCCGCTCACTCCACAACCCCGTTCTCATCCGCGATCCCCACGCCAAAAACGCAAAGCCCGGCGACAAGGTCGTCATAGAACTTCTCCACTACCCCGACGATCACGCACTCGCTGAAGGCGTAATCGTCAAAGTCCTCGGCGAAGCCGGTCGCCCGGATGTGGAAACACAGGCCGTCATCGCCGCACACGGCCTCCGTACGGATTTCACCGATGAAGTCGTCGATCAAGCCCGTCAGGCCACCCGCGTCTTCGATCAGGAGTCCCAGCAGCCGCCCAACCCGTCAGAACGTGAAGACCTCACCGCAGACTTTATCTTCACCATCGATCCACCGGATGCCAAGGATTTCGACGATGCCATTTCCATCTCGTTCAACCCCGCATCAAACGAATGGTCCCTCGGCGTTCACATCGCAGATGTCTCACACTTCGTCACGCCCGGCAGCCCGCTCGATGAAGAAGCCCGCGCCCGTGGCAACAGCGTTTACCTGCCCCGCCTTGTAATCCCCATGCTGCCGGAGGCTCTCTCCAACGGCGTGTGCAGTCTTCAGGAAGGCGTGCCCCGCTTCACCAAATCCGCTTTCATCACCTTTGACTCCAAAGGTCACGTCCTCCACCAGCGCCTCGCCTCCACCCTTATCAAGTCCGCCAAGCGCATGACCTACATCGAAGCGCAAGCCATCATCGATGGCGACTTGAAAAAAGCCCGCGAACACGCCCGCACAGAAACAGAATACTCCGATCTTCTCATAGAAAAACTCCGACTCTGCGATCGCCTCGCCCGCATCTTGGAAGCCCGCCGCATGCGCGATGGCATGATCGTCCTCGCCCTCCCGGAAGTCGAACTCGTCTTCGATGATCATGGCCACGTCATAGATGCCGTCCCGGAAGACAACGCCTACACGCACAAGATCATCGAAATGTTCATGGTGGAGGCCAACGAAGCCCTCGCCCGCACGTTCGATGATCTGGATGTACCCATCCTTCGCCGCATCCACCCAGACCCCGCGCATGGCGATCTGGAAGAACTCCGCCTCTTCGCTCGCGCTGCCAACGTCGCCGTCCCCGATGAACCCTCCCGTCGCGATCTTCAGCACCTGCTCGAAGCAACCAAGCAAACCCCCGCCGCCCGCGCCATTCACTTCGCCGTCCTCCGCACACTCGCCAAGGCTTCCTACAGCCCCGCGCTCGTCGGCCACTTCGCGCTCGCCTCCAATCACTACGCCCACTTCACCAGTCCCATTCGTCGCTATCCTGACCTCACCCTCCACCGCGTCATGCAGGCGTATCTCGACGCCACCGCAAACGGTCAGGATCGTTCCGGCGGCAAAAAACGCCGCGACCTCGGCAAGCGCGTCGCAGAAGATTCCCGCGCCCTCGATGAAGGCCAACTCATTGAACTCGGCAAGCACTGCAGCGAAACAGAAGTCCACGCCGAAATGGCCGAGCGTGAACTCCGCGAGTTCCTCGTCCTCCAGTTCCTCCACGAAAACCACCTCGGCGATGAAGTCCCCGGCGTCATCACCGGCATGATGCCCAGCGGCCTCTTCGTCTCCATCGATCGCTTCCTTGTCGAAGGCAAGATCGCCCTCAAAGACATCGGCGGCGGAAACAATTCCGGCCGCGATGCCCAGCACGAAGATCGCTGGATCATCAACGACAGCATCGGCCGCGCCACCGCCAATCGCTCCGGCGCGGTCCTCTCCGTCGGCGATATCGTCACCGTCCAGATCACCGCCGTAAATCTCGCGTCGCGCCACCTCGATCTCATGATCACCGGCCTTCCCAAGCGCGCCCCAACAAAACACGCCGAAAAAGGCAACCGCGAACACCGCAACGCCGACGCCACCGGCACTCGCCGTGGCAAAGCCATCGGCAAAGGCAAAACCCCCATCCGAGGCAAACGCAGCGGCTTCAAACAAGGCCGCCGTGGCCGAAAATCCAAATAGCCCAACCCAATCCCCCCTCCCTAGAGGGAGGGGGCCAGGGGGTGGGTGAATAGCCGACCCGTGGGAAACGAGCCGCGACCGTCAGGGAGCGGAACCCCACCAAAAGTCTAACCGCATCCCCCTCCCTCGAGGGAGGGGGCAAGGGGGTGGATGAAAAGCCGGCTATCCAAAGACCGCTGACCTCAGACAGCCAAACGCCGACCTCCGCCCCCCGCCCCAGCCCCAACGAGCCGCGACCGTCAGGGAGCGGAGCCCAAACCCCTCCCGCAACCCCAAAATCCCTAAATCCCAAAATCGCAAATCGTCAATCACCCACCCCCGCCCAACCCTTGACCTCTGACCTCTCCCCCCGCCCCTTCCCCCCTACAATCCCCCCATGGCCGTCCCCCGTGAATTCCAATCCACGGCAAACCAGCCCCTCGCACCCGGCTGGTTCAGTTCGCCCCACGTGCGCTACCCCAGCGAATACCTCTGGTTCATCCTCTTCTCCTCCATGGACATCATGCTCACATGGGTCATCCTCTCCGTCGATGGCCATGAGGTGAACCCCATCGCCGCAATCGTCATAGATGCCTGGGGCTTGCCCGGCGCCATCGCCTTCAAGTTCAGCCTCACACTCGCCGTCATCCTCATCTGCGAAATCATCGGCAGAAAATTCCACCGCCGCGCCCGCCTCCTCGCCATCTCCGCCATCATCGTCTCCGCCATCCCCGTGTTCTATTCCATGTCGCTCCTCGCCGCACACATCATGGCAGAGTGAAAGCAATAAGATCGTCCCCAACGTGGGGTGGGTAGAGCGATCACAATCAAACGAATCAACAAGACGCCGTGCGAAACCCACCACGAACGTCTCTCTCGGTCCCCGTCAGCGCGGCCGACGACCGGTTTTTCTCTGCGCAATGAAACGAATGACCAGCCAAACATAGATACAAACTGCCAGAAGAATCGCGAGCACGGTCTTTCCAACAAAGACATCATTCTTCGCCATCAGCAAAATCAAACAGGTGGCGATGATCAGAACAGCAACGTCTACAAACGAAAAGACACGATGAACCACCGGGGGTGAATCAACAGCAAGTAGCACGGGTCCCTCGTAGGGTGGGGTTGAGCCGACGAGGGCCGCACTGACCACCGCAAACGCCGTGGCGAAACCCACCACTCACCGCAATCCATCCCCGCCCCGTATGTCAATTCTGCGCGCGCCATTAGGGGTACCCCAAAAAGCAAAAATCCGCATTTTCAAAAAAATTTCGCGCGCTCAAAACCCC
>CAZWJR010000084.1:0-11106 GCA_964634655.1 uncultured Isosphaeraceae bacterium
CGGCAAGCGTCAGCCCAAGGACGCACGCGAGTTTTCGCATTGAGGTGCACAGCCGCATTCCGCCCAACCGGTTCCGCAGGGTTCGAGAAGTACGGCCGAAGGTGTTCATCGTTGTCATGGTCGGTTCCTTGCGCTCTCTTGAGATGTGCTCACCGGCGATCGTGGACGGCTGTGCAATTGGTGACAATCCTGTTTCTTGAGTTCCGAGTTCCGAGTTCCGAGGACGAAGTGCTGAGTGCTGAGTGCTGAGTGCTGAATTCTTATTGCTTCCTGGTACCTATTGCCTCTTGCCTAGTGCCTGATGCCTCATGCCTAATGCCTAATGCCTGATCCCTTCTCCGCTTCGCTCCGCACCTGCTGAAAAAAAAGTCACCGTCCCAAATTACGGGCCGGTGACTGAAGGAAAAACATGTCTCTTGAAATAAATCCTGTCGCTGTTTCGTTGTGTGTGAGACAGAAAAGAAAATGCACAGCGCGCGTGCACTTCATGGCGCACGCATCAAGACCGCCCGGCGGAAAATTCCGCAGTCCTTTCTGACTCATTCGCATCCTTCCTTGAGCCGGCGCGTCTCTTCAAACACGCCGCGCGAGGCCGCAGAAAACGGCCTCCTCCACCAATCAATCTACTCGGCGCGCGATGCGTGTCAAGAATCAATTCGCTTCTTGCATCAGATTAAGAATCTTAATCTGCCCCCATGTTCGCGCTGCAGAATTTTTCGGCGCACCAATCACCGCTGGCGCGCCAGCCTGACGCCCGCCCATGGCAAACTCTTCACAACAGGGTCATATCCCGGTGCGTCAGTATCCCAACATCAGCGCCGGCGAATTGAAAAACACCCCACGCCAATCGCCGCTTACGGGCACGGACCCCAGAGGCTGATCACCAGCAGCAGATCGCTGACATTGACCTGACCATCTGCGTTGCCATCACCCGGACAGCAAATGCCCCGGCCTGGGCATGGTCCCCAGTTGTTGATGACCGTCAGCAAATCAGTCACGCCCACAACCGCATTGTGATCAAAATCCGCAGGGCAGACTTCTGCGGGTGCGATCATCCCCATCGGTGTGATCGCAACCCCCACGGGATTGGTCACGCGTGAAGGCGGGTTGTGCGCCCGGAACGTTACGCGTGGCACATCACATGAATTCACCAGCATTTGAAACGTGAACCGCACCAACCGCCCATCTGTTGTCGTCGGTGTCTGCCCGTTGAACTGATCAATCCCCGCCGCCACGTCAATCAGCCCGCCATTGACAGCGATGGGACTGATCACCGGCAGACCAAATGGCACAGGCGTGTAGGCCGCGTTCAACAGTTGGATCTTGGTGGGATCGAATTGCAAAAACGCCTGGTAACCCGCCGCCTGATTCGCTCCCAGATCGCGGAGGCTTAGCGCGATGCGGAATTGGTCGCCAATGTGGAGCGGTACCGTCGCATTCTCCACGGTGATGATGAGTGCAGGATCAACCGCATACGCCGAGGAGCCGGTCAGGCAGGCCACGCCGCAACACACACCCAACAAAACCGCTGTTTTTGCCCTGAATTTAATCATTTTGATCCTCGGGTCAACGAGTCACCATCATCCACCAAGCGACGCCTGCGGCGGGCGGCGGCCGCCGCGCCGATCAACACGCACCATGCTCCCGGCACCGGAATAATCTGAATCGTGGCGCCGGTGAGACTGCCTGTTACGCTCAACCCCGGCACCGCGCCATCAAACACGACCGTGCTGCCCGGTGGATTGCCCGCCGTGGGTGCAATACCTACCGGCGTGAAACCAGATATCGACAACGCCTGGAAGCGCAGCGTTGTCAAAAGCGTACCGCTTGATGTCGCCGCCACGGGGTTCCCCAGCGGCGCGTAGCCCAGCCACATGGCATCGCCATCGGAAAGTGATGTGTTCAAGCCATACGGCTCGGCGCCAAAACTTGAAACCAGCAACGGTATCGCGCCCACGTTTGTCAATCCCAGCAATTGCAGCCGCGATGTGTTCCACGTGATGATGACCTGTGCCGCCGCGAAGTACTGATCCGTCGGCTGATCCGAAACCAGATACAACCCGATGTTCACCAGGGTCCCAACGCTCACCGTTTGATTCACAGGACGCAACTCAACATTGATGTTGCCCCACGCGCTGCTGGTTGCCGCGGAATTCACAGCGGCGGCGCACAGCATCGCCATGCCCGTACCAGCAAGGGATTGAGGCCACCGAAGTCGCATGTCCTTCTCCAGGGTTCGCAAACGCAGGTTTTCTAGTTCACCAACGCCGCGCCCATTTGCCGCGCAAGAAAATCCGTGACCCAATATCTTGAATCAGAAGAACACGACTGTCAAGACAATTCGGCGAGGTTTTCGCTTTCCACAAAAACTGATGCAAGCCGCTTGCGAGAATCGAAACGAAATCCACCCCGCCTGCCATTCATATCAGACGTGAATCCCTTACCCCAACCCCCATTTTGCAAACAATTTAATGTTGTCTTCATGTTGAGCCGGCCTTTCGACCGCCGCTCGCGCATCGTTCATTTCTTCATGGTGAATCAGGCTGCCCGGGCATGGCTCTACCCGCAGCCCCGCTTCATGCCAGACTTTGAGCGAAAAATCCGGGTCCGCGCCATACATAAAGAATCGCTCATCCAGAAAATTGAGTTGCTCATACAGCGAGCGGTGCGCAAGCCCGAAATTTGCGTAGCACAAGCCCCGCACATGGCAGACGAAATACCACACGCCATCCACCTGCACCTGCGTGTGCACATTGCGGCGAACGCCTGGTGCCGGGCTGTCGTGATAAAACGCAGCCTGACCTACGTCTCGATTTGCGGGCGTCTGCAAGAATCGCACCGCGTTGGCGATTGAGTGCGGCAGCAATCGGCAGTCATCGTTGATCTGAATCAGATACTCACCAACGGCGGCGCGAAATCCCATGTTCATCGCCGCCACCGCCCCGCCGCGCGTCGGCTGAACCAGCGTCTTCACCGCCTGCCTCTCCAGGAACGCCACCGTTTCCCGATCATCCCCCACTGCCACGCAAATCACTTCATGCGGCAACGCCACGGTTTCTCGGATGGAACGCAAACACCCTTCAAGCGCGACCGGCCGCTGATACGTCGGCACCACAATGGAGACAACCGGCTGCGACATCAGGTGATGGTTCCCATTTGCAAGATCTGTGGCATTTGTGAATTCAAATCCCTCATCGACCGAAAACCTGCTTCAGTGGACACGGAATCCACCCCTGCGTCCACTGGCCACGCCCCGGCAGGCTCTGGTAGCATTGAATACACATTCCCAATCGCCAAGAATGCCATTTTTTTAGACTTTTCACGCTGGTTACCAAATCTGACTTGACTTTGTTGTAGCATACGCTACATTTCTGTCGTGCCTGCCCAGCCGGTCAATCCATTCACGAAAGTTCGCGCGGATCACGCCAGCGAAACCGCCCAGGATTATGTGGAAGCCGTCTCTGACATTTTGCATAAACAGGGCGAGTGCCGCGTCAAGGATTTGGCCGGGCATCTCGGCGTATCTCACGTCACCGTCAGCCGCATCATTTCGCGTTTGCATGAAGAGGAACTTGTGCAGACCGAGCCGTACCGCCCCATTCGTTTGACGCCCAAGGGTGAACGCCTGGCGGCGATGACCCGCCAACGGCATGAAGTGGTCATTGAATTTCTACTCGCCATTGGTGTGCCCGAGTCCGATGCGCAGCGCGATGCGGAGGGCATCGAACATCACGTCGGCGAAGCCACGCTCGCCGCCATGCAACAGTATCTCCGGGAGAACTCAAAGTGAGCACATGCCCCCATGAAAGGATTTGGCTTCTCCTCTTCTCTGCTGGCGTTGCCGCGGATTTCAACCCCTTTCTCGGCTTGTCAATGCGGTTCTGATACCGGCCACGGAGTTCATTTATGACTATCACGACATCTCCAATGAAAACGATCAAGGGAATCGGTTTCATCGCTCTCGTGCTTGCAACGATGCTGTACGGTTGCGAGGACACCGGTCGGCCCAAGCCTGTTCAAGCGGATTCCAATCCAAGACCCGCGATGACCTGGGCTGGCAAAGGACCGTACACCGTCGTCACGACCACCGCCATGATCGCCGACATCGTGCGCAATGTGGCCAGCGACCGCGCCGTTGTTCAAAGCCTGATGGGCGCTGGCGTCGATCCGCACCTGTACCGGGCCACGCGCAGCGATATGGCCGCCATGCTCTCAGCTGACATTGTCTTTTACAACGGACTGAATCTTGAAGGCCGCATGGGTGATGCATTTGTGCGCGTCGCCACTTCCGGCCGACCCGTGCATGCCGTCACGGAATTGTTGGAGGAGGCGTATCTGTTGGAACCTGAGGGATTCAACGGCCATCACGATCCGCACGTCTGGATGGATCCCAACGGCTGGATCAAAGCGACGGAAGTTGTCATCACCAAATTGTCGGATTTCGACAGCGCCAATTCGGCTCTGTATCGCAGCAACGGAGCTTCCTTCATAGAACAACTAAGGAAACTTGATGCCTATGCAAAACAGACTTTGGCGACCGTTGCGAAGGAGCGCCGTGTCCTGGTCACGGCCCATGATGCCTTCAACTACTTTGCCCGCGCCAACGATCTGGAAGTCCACGGCATTCAGGGCATCAGCACCGATTCGCAGGCCGGCGTCCGCAAGATCGAAGAAACCATCGACATGCTCGTGACCCGTCGCATCCCCGCGGTCTTCACGGAATCCAGCGTCTCTGACAAGAACATCAGGTCGCTTGTGGAAGGAGCCCATGCGCGCGGACACGAGGTCGCCATCGGCGGTCAATTGTTCTCTGACGCCATGGGTGTTCAGGGCACCTACGAGGGCACCTACATCGGCATGATTGATCACAACATCACCTCAATCGTTCGCGCCCTCGGCGGTGAAGCCCCGGAGCGCGGCATGAACGGGAAGTTGGCGGCTCCATGACTTCTCTTGAAACCAAATCCAAATCGGCGCCCATGACGCGCCAGTCGTTGATCGCCGCGCCGCTCGGACCGGAGCACTCTCCCGCTTCGCCGCTGTCGGTTCATGATGTCACCGTGGCCTACAACCGGCGGCCCGTCCTGTGGGATATTGACTACGACGCGCCGGTGAATTCGCTCGTCGGAATCATCGGCCCCAACGGCGCGGGAAAAAGCACCTTTATCAAAGCCGTGCTGGGCCTGGTGCCGCTGGCCTCGGGTCGCATTCAGGTCTTCGGGCAGTCGGCTCGAAAAATGCGCCGACGAATCGGCTACGTCCCGCAGAGAGAGTCCGTCGATTGGGATTTTCCCGTCAACGCGCTTGATGTGGTCACCATGGGCCGCTACGGCCGCATCGGTTTGTTTCGACGTATTGGCAAAGCGCACAAGACCGCCGCCATGAACTGCCTGGAAAAAGTCGGCATGGCGGAGTTTGCACACCGCCAGATCAGCCAACTCTCCGGCGGGCAGCAGCAGCGCGTCTTCCTCGCCCGTGCCCTGGCGCAGGAAGCCGATCTGTATTTGATGGACGAACCCTTCGCGGGCGTCGATGCCGCCACCGAACAGGCCATCATTCAGATCCTGCGCGAAATTCGTTCGCAGGGAAAGACGTGCATGGTCGTCCATCACGACCTTGCGACGGCACGCGACTACTTCGATCACGTGCTGCTGCTGAACATGCGGATCGTCGTCACAGGACCGACATCGGAAGTCCTCACGAACGAGAATCTCCACAAGACCTACGGCGGGCGACTGACCTTCATGGACCAGGCAGCCGCCGCCCTGGCCGCCTCCAAGACAAGTGGAGCGGCGTGACATGTTTCTCGCCCAAGCATCCGCAGACGCCTGGACCAACCTGTGGAGCGTGCTCACCTACGACGCACCGCACAACACCGTCGTCGTGCTGCGCGGCACGAGCATTCTCGGCCTGGCATGCGGAGTGGCCGGCTCGTTTCTACTCTTGCGCAAGCGCGCCTTGATCGCCGATGCTCTCAGCCACGCGGCGTTGCCCGGGGTTTGCGTGGGTTTCCTGGTTGCCGCTTCAGTGGGAACAGCCGCTCGCTTCGGCTTTGAACCGCGCTCACTTGCCGTCCTTGTCCCCAGCGCCGCCGTCTTCGGAATGCTTGGCGTGCTATGCGTCCACCTGCTCACACAGATCCCGCGCATCAAGGAGGACGCCGCCATTGGAGTCGTGCTCAGCGTCTTCTTTGCGCTCGGCATCGTCCTGATGGGAGTTGTTCAGCGACTTCCCACAGGCCAGGTTGCGGGTTTGAATCAATTCATCTTTGGTCAGGCAGCCACCATGAGCGCCTTCGATGCCAATCTCATTGGCGTGCTGGCCCTTGTTGTGATCCTGTTGACCGTGCTGGCGAACAAGGAATTGAAGGTGCTCTGCTTTGATCATTCCTACGCGCGCGCGTTCGGCTGGTCCACGTTCATGCTCGATGGCTTGCTTCTGGGAATGGTGACCACGCTCACTGTGATCGGGCTGGCGGCCGTCGGTGCGTTGCTCATGGTCGCGCTGCTGATCATTCCACCGGCCGCAGCGCGGTTTTGGACCAATCGTCTGACCACCATGATCGTCTTGTCGGCTCTGATCGGCGCCACCGCCTGTCATGTGGGAACCGCCTGCTCCGCCGTCTTCCAGAACATCCCCACCGGGCCGGCCATCGTGATGGCCTGCGGCACGCTGTTCATGATCAGCATGCTTCTGGCCCCGCAACGCGGCTTGATCGCCGCCGTTCTCCAGCGATGGTCGCTGGCTCGCACCGTGGCTCGACAGCACCTGTTGCGCGCGATGTACGAACACGGAGAAATCGTCGATCAACCAGATCCAACGGTCACCATCAGCGATCTCATGAGGCGGCGCACGTGGTCGTCATCCGCGTTGCACCGGACCATCCGCCGATCGCTTCGCCGCGGCGAAATGGCCAGGGTGACCGACGGATATGCTCTAAGCAAGTCGGGCCGCGACGCCGCCGCACGCATCGTCCGCACGCACCGCATCTGGGAGCATTTTCTCACGACCCAGGCTGATATTGCACCGAGTCACGTTGATCGGGCAGCCGATGACATTGAACACGTTTTGAGCGATGACTTGATTCACGATCTGGAACAGGAACTGCGAGCCCGAGGAGCGTTGGCAGAAGGTGAATTTGTCCCGCGCTCCGCCCACTCCCTGATCGGCAAAGGAGTGACGCGGTGACCCTTCACTCGTTCCTCATGCAGGATCTGCCCATGCTGGCCGCCGGCCTGCTTGCTTCGGTGGCATGCGCGGTGATCGGATGCTTCCTTGTCCTGCGGCGGATGAGCCTCATGGGAGACGCCATCAGCCACGCGGTCCTGCCGGGTATCGTCGTTGCATTTCTTCTGTGGCAGTCCTTGTCTGCGTTGCCAATGTTCATCGGGGCCGCCGCGGTTGGAGTTGTGACCGCCGGCTTGAGCGAACTTGTTCACCGATTGGGGAAGGTCGAACCCGGCGCGTCCATGGGTGTCGTATTCACCGTGCTCTTCGCCTTCGGGGTGATCCTTCTGGAACAATTTGGCGGCCGCACAATTCACCTTGACGCCGAGTGCGTTCTTTACGGCGCGATGGAAAATGTGTTGTGGCTGAATCCGCCCGATTCTTTTGGAGTCCTCTTTCACGCTGATTCATGGTCCGGGTTTCCGCATCAGTTGACGACACTGGCAATTGTGCTGGCGTGCAATCTTGGGTTCATCGGGCTCTTCTTCAAGGAACTTCGCATCAGCGCTTTTGATCCGGGCCTGGCGACGGCCCAAGGAATCAATCCGTCCGTGATGCACTATCTTCTGATGGTCTTTGTAGCCATCACCACGGTGGCATCGTTTGAAGCCGTTGGATCAATCCTTGTGGTTGCCATGCTGATCGTGCCGGGGCTGACGGCTCATCTTTTCGTGGATCGACTCTCTCATATGATCGGGCTGAGCGCTGTTGTGGCGGTCCTGGCGTCTGTTTTTGGATATGCCGGCGCGGTGGCGCTGGACGTGAACGCGGCGGGCATGATTGGCGTGACGTTGGGAGTGATCCTCATGCTGGCCGCAGTTTTCTCGCCTCGACATGGATGGATCGGCCGCATTCGACGACATAGTGCGGTTCCTGCGAGCGGTTGAACTCAATTCTGCCACGCGAAGTCGCCG
Source organism: uncultured Isosphaeraceae bacterium (assembly GCA_964634655.1). Classification (GTDB taxonomy): domain Bacteria; phylum Planctomycetota; class Phycisphaerae; order Phycisphaerales; family SM1A02; genus CAZWJR01. Next base: position 8,142 of record CAZWJR010000084.1, read on the forward strand.
TTTTCGATGGACCAATCGTTGCCGAAGAAACCTGCGACGCGGATACCTGCGGTGTTGCGGTTGAGCGCGTCGGCGCCGATGACGATGCAGTCCGGGTAAGCCACGCCTGAAACGAAATACGGCAGGCGATCGGTCAGGCGAAAACCGATGATTCCTGATCCGCTGACGGCGCCGATGCAGGCGGTGTCACTGCCTTGGCGCGGTTGAATGAAGAGGCAGGCTGAATCTTCGCCGGCGATTTCGCGTGCGCCTATTGAGATCAGACCTCGTTTCACTTTGATCGGGCCTGTGCCGAGCAGCGCGTTCCATGCGAAGTTGGAGTCGGCGTTGCCGTAGAGAATGACATTGCGATCCAATTCGCTGGTGGGATCGAACTCGGTATCGGCAACGACATCGACTGAACCGTTGCCTCGATACCAGAAGGTCTCGGCGTCGTAGCGAGCCTTGGCGAAGGACCATGCGGTTTCCTCGGCGGTGCCGCTGGTTCCGTACACAAGAGTCATGCGGTTGCGAAAGGCATCCTTGAACGGGCCGGACCGGTGCGGACCTTTCATTGCGGGTGAGGGTTTGGCGGCGACGGACCATGTATCGCTGCTGCGCTGCAACCACAATCGCTCCCCCGCTGCCGACTGGGCGACTTGCGAAAATTTCTGGCCATCGAGTTCCAGATCCATCGGTCCGGGTTCCATGTCGGTCATTGCAAACGACAGCCGGGCGACGTTCTCCGTGTTGCCGGTGATGCTGCGTTTGGCGGGATCGCGCGTGAGGGTGATCGAACTCACCTGCATTGCGTGGATTTGGGATTCGATGGTGGCCCAGGCATAGTGCGCGCTGATCCCGGGGGAAGCGGTTCGGAACTCGATGCGGTTCACATTCTTGGCTTCGGGTTTTTGGTGATGCTGAAAGAACGCCATCATGGGGGGCCAATCCACGCAGGCATCGCCCCACCAGTGGCCCGCGCCGGGTTGCTCGTGGTAGGCGAAATCCGGATGGAAGTCGGCCAGGTGCTTGCGCATCTGGCGGGCCTGATCGACGGGCACGTTGTCATCCGCATCGCCATGCAGGATGTAGATGCCCAGCGGAAGGAAATTGCGCGAGAGGGAGAGCGTGTCGCTGGCGGAGGCGGCGCGCAAGAGAATCTGCTGAACGGCATCGGCGTTTTCATATCTGGCAGCGCCGGTGTAGGACGAGAAACTGATCCATCCCGCGCTGGGGCCGATGGCGGCAATGCGATCGGGGAAAGTGACGCCGATGTTCCATGTGCCGTGGCCGCCCATGGAGTGGCCAGTGAGAAAGGTGCGGCGGGGATCGATGTGGAAATCTCGCTGGGCGATTTCGAGGACTTCCATTGCATCCAATCGGCCCCAGTCTTCCCAGTCGAAGCCGAAGGGCCGCCGATTCGTGGGTGCGACGATGACGGCCCAGTCTTTGGAGCGATACGCGCCGATCTGGTTTGGGAAAGCTTCGACCGATGCGCCGTGAAGTGTGAAGATGAGGGCGGGCGGGTTGGCGGGGTTTGTTTCGCCGGTGTTTTGGCGGCGAACGGCGAAGTACTGGACGCTGCCATCGATCGCGCTGATGAAAGTGCGCTTGTAGGGTTGATCCGGACTGACGATGTTCAACGAAATTTCTGCGTCGATGGTGCCGGCCGGGAGTTCCGGCTCATGCAGCCGCAATCCCAATTCGATCTTCAATTTGTTCGATCCATCGACCGGACCCGCCACGGGGCCTGCGCTGCGAACATGAAACGGCACTTTCCGCACACTCATGGCAGCAACAGTCGGCAACTCTTCACCCGTCAGGGGTTCGTTCCCAACTTTCGCAAATATCGAGCCAATTCCCAAGGCTTTATCGCTCGCGTTAATCACCATAACGCTGCCCCATGCATCGAGGGGTTCGCCGATGATGGCGTCGGGGAGGGTTATGTCTGCTGTTGAGAATGTGATGGGAGAATCTGGAACGGTGAGGCGTGCCCACAACTGGCCGCGCGTGCATTGGAAAAGGAATTGGTTGTCGCCTTTGCGGAGTTGTATGGGGAGGACGACGTAGCCGTTGTTGTATGGATCGCCGGTACGGAGTTCGGTGTTGATGTAGACGCAGTTGTGGCCGCGCGCGTGGAGGAGCATGGTGCGGTCGGCATTGGAATTGATGTTGAAGAAGGCGTACCCGCCGCCGAGGGCATCGTGGCGGAGCCAGCCGTCTTCGGCGGCTGCGGATTTTTTCCAGGATCGAGTTGAGCCATCGGGGAGGGTGACGGTTACGCCATCGGTGGGCGGTTGCCATGTGCTGCGGACGATTTGTTCTTCTATGGCATCGGTGTGGATCGGGGACCGGCCGTACTGGCCGACGCGATCGATGATGAGGGCATCGCGGAGGATGATTTCGGATTGTGGAGATGCGGTGGGACTGGTTGGTGGAGTGGGGGTTTGGGCAAAGGCTGATGGGGAAATAGTGAAGAACAGGATTGCGGTGAGGGTGGCTGGTATCAGGCGAACTGAAGGCTTTTTGTTGGTGGTTGGCGTACCTGTGGGCTGTTTTTGCGGGAAATTCATGGATGTAGCGTACCGGTTGAAAAGAAAGTTGAAATGTGTTGCGCCATGGGTGGCGAAAGATCGCGTTTTATTGTGGAGACGCAAACGCAGGCGGCCTGCAGCGGACGCCACCGATTGCCCCTCCAAACGCACGGCTCGCAGGGATTTGAGACTGCACGATTGAGAGGTGGCACCTTTCGATTGAACCCGTGACTGAACCTTTCTTCTCCTTCCTCCAGGCGCGGAGGCGGCTGAAAAGCCGCCTCTGGCGCCTTTTTTGCGGAGATGGGGAGTGGGGACTTCGTTTGAGCGCAAAGTCGCGAAGACGCAAAGAAGCGCGAAGCGGGAAAAGCAGAATGGGACTAGGGATGGGCACGGAAAGAAGAGGGGAAGAGGGGAAGAGGGGAAGGGGTGAAAGGGTGAGGGGGTGAGGT
>CAZWJR010000085.1:0-1834 GCA_964634655.1 uncultured Isosphaeraceae bacterium
CGACTGATATCTCTTTCAGCCAGACCCGCAGCAATTCGCTCGGCCGGACAAGCCCTAGTGAGAGTTCTCGAATGCTCACTGCGACAGCCTGATTGCCGGAGCAGCCGCTCATATCTGAAATGATCGGCAGGAACACCGCCAGTGCAATCACCGCCGAAAGAGTGTCCTGATAAACTGCGATGACGCTTGCCGCCATAATGTTGAGCAATATGTTCACGCTCAACCACGCCAACCTGCGGCCGGAGCGCCGCATCAGCGGCATCGTGCGAAGTTCTTCACCGCCTACGATTCCCTGTGACTTGAGGAAGTCGCCTTCTCGGCGATCAGCGATCGCCTCTTCAGCGGCTGACCGGGCAATCACACCCACCAACGCTTCTCGATTGTCCACCACCGGCGCGCCAAGAAAATTGTGACGATCAAAGAAATCCCGCACGTGATCAAGGTCTGCGGTGGCAAGAATGGTCGATGGATTTCGTCGCATCAGTTGCGAGATGGGTTTGACTCGTTCCGCCAAGAGCAGATCACGCAACTGCAACACACCCACCAATCGCTCTTCTTCGTCCGTGACATAAGCGTATTGCAACTGGTAATCGCGGTACTTGTCGGCATTGGTTCGCATGTCGTCGATGACATCCGCTACGGTCGCGTTCACCGGAAACCGCAGGTATTCCGTGATCATCAACCCACCGGCAACATCATCCGGATAGCGAGTTAGTTGCCGCGCATCGCGGGCTTCCTCCGGTTGCATTGCGGCAAGAATTGCTTCGGCATCTGATCGATCAAGATCGCCGAGGATGTCCGCCTGATCATCGCTGGGCAGTTCATCCACAATGGCGGCCGCATCGCTCGGAGACAGCCGTTCGATCATTGCCGCCGCTTGCCCCTCGGTGAGAGCCTCAACAAGTTCCGCAGCGTCTTCGGGCTTTAGCAACGTGAGCAATCGCGATTGATCGTCAACGTCAAGTCGAGAAATCAAGCGAGCCTGTTCGGGTGCAGGCCACAATTCCAGAAAGGAAGTGACGCTCGCGACATCGGATTGACGCACAAGGTGCTCAAGCACTTCCAACGGCTGCTGGGTGTCCTCGGCTGTCATGCGCGGCTCCTTGATGAGGTGCGGAAGGTTTGATTCCAAGATCTTACCGTCGATCAGCCGCTCGACTGAAAATCGTGGGCGCCAGGTGTGATGAATTGGATGCCCCGCTGCGCCGTTTCGATCTCACGCAAGGCTTCATTCACCCGAAATTTCCTGCCTTTTTAATCGACAAAGCGGCTGGACTGCAGTATCATGGCATTGAAGCAGAAGAGAGATGAATCCAGCGCACACTCTTTTCCTAGTTCTTTGCGTTGAGTGATTGAAGAGGAGATTGAGAATGAAAAGCAGCATTGCAAGAGTGGCCGGGACCCTTGTCGCCGCACTGTCCGTGGTCGGCTCGGCCCAGGCACGTGATCTTGTTCAGGTCGATATCTATGGAGTTGTAAACTTCAACTCGATCACTGCCCCGCCGCTGGGCACGGTATCTTCTGGTCAGACGGCTCACATGTCGTTTCAAGTCGATTCTGCGGTGTTTTCGGAAGACATTCCCGGCGACGTACGTGCCTATGACATCATCGCGGCGTCGTTCAGTTTTGCGTTTTCCGGCGGCGCGACCCTGGGACTGGGAGCGGGTCCGGCATACTTCGGAGTACGAGACGGCGATCCCGTCGCTGATGGATTCTTTGTGTCGAGCAGCACAGTCTCATCCGGAGGTGTCCCGCTTTCTCAATCGCCTTACCAGGCTGACTTCCACACGAGTTATACCGGAAGCACGCTTAGTTCTTTGGACATTCTCGCAGC